>NZ_JCAOER010000002.1:0-201420 GCF_059579415.1 Fructobacillus sp. ChS1-6f1-1-27
AACTTTGTCTTCTTTTGATAATTTGGACATAATAAAAACCTCGAAATTTGGTTGTCCAAATTTCGGGGTTCATATCAAAATGGGCTTTTTGCTTGGATTTGTCAAAGTTTTTAAAATTAATTTTCTAGTTTAACATTAGTTTAATCTCAAACTTTTACACTATGTGTATCGATATAGCGATATATCGGACATCAAAAAACTTCATCTCGGCACATCTATAAATACTTCTCTCTAAACCTAATTTATACCTTCTCTCCCGTGCCGAGATGGAGGTTCAGCAGATGAACGACCCCCTCAACTTCAGGGGGCCTTTTTTCTAGAACTTAAGGTAACAAAGACAAAAACGGTCTTTAATCGTTTGGTTAATTTTGTTACAATGAAAGTATCAGTGGCACTATAGTCAGGCCCGACGGACTGGTCAGCTTGGCTAGGCAGCTAACAAAACTAAAGGAGACATCGTTAATGTCATTATTAGAATTACGCAACGTGTCAAAGAACTTCGGTTCTTATAAGGCAATGGATGACGTTTCGTTTTCAGTTGAACCTGGACGAATCGTTGCCTTGATTGGTCCTAACGGAGCTGGTAAGTCAACTACCATGCGGGCCATCACTGGTCTTATGTCTTATGCCGAAGGGGAAGTAATCTTTGACGACGAACCAGTTCGTTTTTCAAAGACCGCTTCCTTGGCAAAGATGGGAAACTTGATTGAATACCCATCTATCTACCCAAACTTCACTGCTCGTGACCACATGGTTTACTATGCAATGGATGCCAAGAATGACCACGCTGACATCGATGAATTGATGGCATTAACCGGTATCGATGGCTCAAAGTTCGGTAAGCGCAAGGCTAAGAAGTTCTCACTTGGAATGAAGCAACGTCTTGGAATTGCCATCGCTTTGATCCGTAACCCTAAGTTGGTTGTTTTGGATGAACCAATGAACGGTTTGGACCCACAATCAGTTCGCGAAATCCGTGACTTGATCCGTAAGCTTTCTGATCAGGGTGTTGCCTTCTTGATTTCATCTCACTTGCTCGATGAATTGCAACGTGTTGCTGATGATGTTGTCATCATCAACCGTGGTAAGATCTTGCGTCGTGGAACAATGAAGGACTTCTTAGCTGAAGGATCTTCAAAGGTCCAAGTTAAGACCAACAATGACGAAAAGATGGTTCAAGTTGCCAAAGACGCTGGCTGGGATGCTAAGATGGGCGACGATGTTGTCTTGATTGCCATTGAAGAAGGGGTAAATGCTCAAGCTGTCTTGACCAAGGCCTCTGAAGCCGGACTTGAAGTTGAAGATATCCACACTGGTCAAGCGAACTTGGAAGACCACTTGTTGGAAGTCTTGTCAACGGATTCAACTCGGGCCTAAGCCTAGTTTAAGATTAAAGGAGAAACTATGTTTACCTTATTAAAACAAGAAACAATGAAGGCTATTAAGCAAAACCGCGTTTATGTCTGGTTGATTATCGCCTTCGTATTGCCACTAATTACTTTGTCACTCTTTATCCCTGAAGCTTACCAAACAACTGGTTATGGCGCATTGGGTGGGTCAACGATTATTGTTTCAATTGGAACAGCAGTTTTGACAGCCTTGTCATTTACCCAAGAATTTAACTTTGGAACGGTCCGTCAGTTGTTGTCACGTCAATACTCACGTTTGACGGTCTTCATCTCAAAGTTCATCATCATCATGATTGAATTTGTCTTGTTGTTGGCTTCTGCTGTTTTGGGAACTTTGCTTGGTCGTTTGATTTTCAAGGCTACTCATAGCGGAATCTTGACGACGTACTACACGGCCATTACTTGGTCACAGTTCTGGATGGCATTGTTCATCAACATCGTTTCTTCACTCTTCGTAATTGGTTTGATTTTGTTGATTTCAACTGCTGCTAAGTCAACTGCTGCAGCAATCTCACTTGGAATTGTGTTGAACGTTGCCACTGGAATCTTGTCAACTTTGACTACTTACTTAGTTCAATTCTGGAACCCATTGAAGTGGAACCCATTCACTGTTTTGGAAGGGGTTCAAGCCTTTGACGGATCTTCATCAGTGAAGGCTTCATTGCACTCATACTTCGGTACTCACGTTTGGATTATGTTCTTAGTTTATGGTATCTATTTGGCTATCATTTACGGTTCATCATTCTGGATTTTCAACCGTCGTTCAGTATAAATTAACAAAAGACTGCTTAAAGCAGTCTTTTTTATTCAAATTTTACCGGCAAATAAAAATAACAAGGGGGTTTGAATGTCACGGGTAAAAGCAATCTATAACGATAAACAACGGATTTTGCGTTTGTACTCCGTTTTAATTTCAAAACAGGCCCTAGAGGTTGCTGAGATTGAAGACTTGTTCTTTGTTGGTCATAAGACGGTCCAGCGCGATATTGCAGAGATTCGTGAATTCCTAGCGGACTTACAACAAGAGGATGAAATAAAGTCAGAGGTGGTTTTCGACCGTAAGACCAAAAAGTACCGGTTAACGGAACGAGAACACCTTTTTGAAGTCTTTGACCGAATTAATTCTCGTGGGACTGGAATTTAAATTTACCGCAAATGAAAAGACCAGACAGGTTAAACCTGTCTGGTCTTTTTGATTAATTATTTTAGTGGACAAAGTAGGTTAGTAAGTCTTCTTCTGAAAGCTTATCCTTGTCTTCGTTTTTAACATCTACGACAACTTGACCGGAGTTTAAGACGATTAACCGGTTACCATACTTCAGGGCATCTGCCAGGTTATGAGTAATCATCAAGGCCGTTAAATCATTATCAACGACTTGATGGTTGGTAGCATCCATCAATTGAGCAGAAGTCTTTGGATCTAAGGCTGCGGTGTGCTCATCTAAAAGCAAAAGGCCGGGCTTTACCTGGGTAGCCATCAGAAACGAAAGGGCTTGGCGTTGGCCACCCGAGAGTGAACCGGCAGCTGTTTGTATCCGGTCTTCTAAGTTATTGCCCATCTTAGCCGTGATTTCACGGTAGTGGTCAAGTTTAGCATTATTTAACCGGCGGTTTTTCAAGGTCCGCTTAGAGCCCCGCTTTTCAGCTAGGAGTAAGTTTTCGGCAACCGTCATCCGAGGGGCAGTCCCCATTTTTGGGTCTTGGAAAACCCGTGCGATAAATGAGGTCCGTTTAACAGCAGGAACGGTCGTGATATCAGCACCATCATGAAAAACTGCGCCAGAACTTAACTCTAGGTCGCCTGAAATGGCATTGAAGAGGGTCGACTTTCCAGCACCGTTAGTTCCTAGTACGGTGATAAAGTCACCTGGGAAAATATCAAGGTTTAACGCCTTTAAAATATCCGTTTCACCATTGACAGTAATTGTGGCATCTTTTAATGAGATAACAGGGTTAGTCATGGTTCTTACCTCCTAACTGGAAAACTTTATCAAGTTTCAAAGCCTTGCGAGCTTGTGGTAAGACCATCGCGCAAGCCAAAATAATTGATGAAATTAAGTTTAAATCGTTGGTTGAGAAACCAAGTTGCAAGACGGCCAACAAGACCAGGCGATAAATAATCGAACCGATAATAACGGAAAGTAACCGTTGATTGAGCGAAAGGTCTCCAAAGGCAACTTCACCAATGATAATTGATGCTAAGGCGATTACAATAATGCCGATTCCCATGTTTATGTCGGCAAAGCCGTTGTTTTGTGCAATGACAGCACCACCAAAGGCAATCAAGCCGTTAGAAACCATCAGACCCATGATTGTCATTTGGTCTGTCTTGATTCCGAAGGCGGAAGCCATCTTGGCGTTATCACCAGTTGCGATAAAGGCTTGACCAAGTTCGGTCTGTAAAAACCAGATCAAGGCTAAGGTGATGACTGTGATAATAATCAAACCAACCACGACACCGTCAAAGTACTTTGGCAAGTCCTTTAGGAATTGAGCAGAAAAGATTGTCTTTTGGTTTAATAAAGAAATATTGGCAGAGCCCATAATTCGTAAGTTAATCGATAAGCAGGCAGTCATCACTAAGATACCCGCTAGCAGGATTGGAATCTTTCCTTTGGTGTAAAGCAGTCCCGTAGCTAAACCAGCAATGGCGCCGACGACAATCGCAGCCAAGGTTGCTAAGTATGGGTTGGTCCCGTGAGCAATTAAGGAAACCGCTGTAGCGGCACCAAGTGGGAAAGATCCTTCAACCGTCATATCGGCGAAGTTTAAAATTCGAAAAGTCAAGAAAAGGGCTAAGCCCAAGACGGCCCAGAGGATACCTTGTGAGATACTCGAAACGATAATTGACATATTAGTAGACCTCCCCGTTTTGCTTAGCCTGTGAAACCAGACTTTCTGGCAGCTTGATGCCAAGTTCCTTAGCCTCTTGTAGGTTAACTGCGTAGTTTCCCTTGGTAACAGACTTAACTGAAATGTTTTCTGGCTTTTCGCCCTTCAAAACCTTAGCAGCAACCAGGCCAGCTTGGTAACCAACTTGATATTGAGAAGTTGAGTAGGTGATTAAGCCACCATCTTTAACCATGGTGTCAGCAGCTGGAATAACAGCAACGTGTGCTTGGTTAGCAACTGAAACCAGCGTCTTCATGGCAGTGGCAACCCCGTTATCTTGAGGAGCATAGATAGCATCTACTTCGCCCGCCATCGTAGTGGCAACTTGTTGCATATCATTAGTAGAAGAAATTGTGTAATTTTTGACCTTGTAGCCATTTTTTTCTAAAAGCTTAGTCATTTTTTTAGCAGAATAAGTACCACCAGCATCAGAAGTTGTTGAGATGACACCAATTGTCTTGGCCTTTGGCAAAACCTGCTTTAAGACCTCTAATTGTTTTTGGAAGGGCGAGTCACCCGAAATACCAGTAACGTTATTACCGGTATGAGCATCAGACTTAACTAACTTTGACCCAGAAGGGTTAGTGATTCCGGCCAAGATGACAGGAGTTTGACCGTTGGCGGCCTTAGCTAATGACAGCGCGGCGGGGGTTGCAATTCCAACCATCAAATCCTCGTTTTTATTAGCGAAGTTCTGCGCCATTGTTTTTAGGTTAGCCTGGTCGGCTTGGGCATTTTGATAGTCAATTTTGACATTTTTGCCTTCAGAATAACCGCCAGCCTTTAAACCAGCCACAACCCCTTCATGGATTTGGTCCAAAGCCGGGTGGGTAACTAGTTGCAAAATCCCGACCGTTAAAGTGCCTTTATGGTGCTTATTTGAGGCATTACCAGTCGTAAAGAATGCCACCACTAAGAATAAGAAAATCAAAGAGGTGACGGACAGTAAGCGTTTGTTCATTTATTCTCTCCTGATCGATTAGCGCCCATTTGGCTTTTAGTGCAAAAAGAAAAGCCTGTCTGGGCGAAGTATTAAACCCAAACAGACTTTAAAATGCATTGCAAAGGAGCCGGTTGGGACAAAACTGTTGTCACAGCTTGTCCTATTCGGCCAAACTGCTTTCCTACCGGCGCCACCATTGACGGTTCGATTGTGTAGCAAATTGAAGCATGATGCTCTCCTTAAAACATTTAAAGTTGAACTAAGCATACAAGACAGGTCGAAAACTGTCAAGAACAAATGATAAAATTCTCAGAATTAGTCGTTAAAGTGGCGGAAACGAACGTCCTCAGCCAAGTAATCTTTGTCTTGAGCTGGCGCTTCGATTGAACCAAATGGCATTTGGCCACGCAATACCCAGTTTTCAGGCAAGTCAAAGGCTTCTTGAACAGCCTTGTTGATCAATGGGTTGTAGTGTTGCAATGACGCACCGATTCCTGCTTCTGCAAGAGACATCCAAACAGCATAAACAGAGATACCAACAGCTTCTTCTGCCCAGTCATCAAAGTTTTCAGCGTAAAGTGGGAAGCCATCCTTCAAGCCTTGAACAATGTTCTTGTCAGTGAAGTACAAAACAGTTCCAAAACCAGCCTTGAAAGCACCGTCAACCTTTGCCTTAGTACCAGCAAAGGCTTCCTCGTCAGGCACAACCTTCTTCAATTCAGCCAAAGTCATGTCCCACAAGCGGTCATGAGCGGCTCCAGTCAAAACAACAGCTTGTGTTGATTGTGAGTTGAAAGCTGAAGGGGTGTTTTCAATAGCATCCTTTACCAAAGTGTAAACTTCTTCAGAACTTTGGTTCAAGTTCTTACCAAGTCCGTAAATTGAGCGACGCTTCTTTTGCAAGTCTAAAAATTCTGCCATGAGTAAATCTCCTTGTAGTTGTATTTTTTTAAAGTACAACACATATGTTATACTACATAACAGAAAAACACAAGGACTTAATTATGAAACCATCACTTCGTTTAACAAATGCCCTCCATATCTTAGTCTACATTGAAGCGGCCAGAGCAACAGATTCCCTAAGTTCTGCAACTTTAGCGGGATCAATTAATACGAATCCATCCCGGGTCCGGGCCTTATTAGCGGACTTACAATCAGCTGAATTAATCAAGCGTGAAGGGGACTACCCTGGTCGCCCTGTTTTGGCCCGTTCTGCTGATGAAATTACCTTTAAGGATGTTTTGGAAGCCGTTGAAGACTGTGCAACAGTCTTTCCACTGGACCATAATACGAACCCAGAGTGCCCAATTGGGTCGTCAATGGAAAGTGCTTTAACAGCTTACTATCAAAGAATTGATCACACGGTGACGACGACAATGGCTGACATGACGTTGGCTGATTTGGCTGGCGATGTTCAAAAGCTGGCCCAACTATCACTTTAACTGAGTATAATGGGTAGCAATGGTAAAAGTTAACTGGACAATTGAAGCAATCGTTGTTTTTGTTGGCGGGGCCCTTGGGGGTTTAGTGCGCTACTTGCTGTCGTTGACACCAGTATTTGGAAAGTGGCCCTTAACAACACTGATGATTAATTGGTTGGGAGCGTTTTTACTGGCCTTTTTGGCGATGTACTTAAAAGAAGTGCTCGCCCGGCCTAAGTATTGGCAATCGTTTTTAGGAACGGGTGTCTTAGGTGGCTTTACGACCTTTGGGACAATGATTGGGCAGTTTGTGATTTTGAGTCGAACTGCCTACTGGTTGGCCGACCTATACCTTTTTGCTAGTATTTTCGGTGCAATTGTTTGGGTCTTGCTTGGCCAGTTACTGGCCAACCGTATGATTCCCAACCAACGCCATGCAAAGGGGGCCCACCATGCTTGAAAAAATGTTATTGGTGATGACAGGTGCTGGGTTCGGGGCCTTATCTCGGTACTTGGTCTTGATGGTTTGGCCAAGTAAGTTTCGGATAACGACCGGCGTTTTTGCCGTCAATCTGTTAGGTTCCTTCCTCCTAGGCTTTGCCATTAGTGCCAAACAGGGAGCAGATTTTGCCCTACTAACGCAAACCGGTTTTCTCGGTGGGCTAACGACCTTTTCAACGATGATGACCCAGTCGGCTGACCAAGATAATTTTTCTGGTCAACTTTTTTACCTCTTTTTACAAGTAGTCTTAGGAATCGCTGCCTTTCTTTTGGGTCAGTGGTTAATTATCTTTATTTAATGAACAAATTGGAGTAATTTATGGCAAAAATAGCAGTAATTGTCGATTCATCAGCCGCATTGCCAGCGGCTATTCGGCAAACGCACGGGATTGAAGAAGTCGCCGTGCCAATTTTATTTGGAGAAGAAAGTTACCTTGGTGGACAAGATATTTCAACACTGGCGGACTTAATAGCCATGATTAAAGAAAAGGATGTTTTGCCAACCACCTCACAACCTAGTCCGGCAGAGTGGGAAATGGCCTTGAACCAAGCCAAGAATGCGGGTTATGACCAGGCGGTGATTATTACCCTATCATCAGGAATTTCTGGGGCCTATCAAACGGCTAAGTTGGTGGCAGATGGCTTCGATGGTCTGCATGAAATTTTGGTCGTTGATTCAAAGTTAACCAACGCTGGCGAAGCAGCCCAGGCGCAATTAGCTGCTGGTTTGGCCAAAAAAGGTGCGACATTGGCAGAAATTAACGACCAGCTGGTAAACTTCCAAAAGACATTGGGCGTTCGCTTTGTGGTCAACGACATTTCGCACTTGAAGCGGACAGGGCGGCTGTCACGGGGCCAGGCTCTGGTTGGTGGTTTACTAAATATCAAGCCGCTGTTGGATTTTGATATCCTAGGCGATGGTAAAATTGGTGCGGTTGGTAAGGCCCGAAAAATGTCTGGAGCTAAGGACCAAATCCAAGAAGCCTTCGAAAATTATTTAAAGGAAGTTTCTTTTCCTGTCCGTGCCTATGTAATTGATGGTAATAATGCTAAATTAGGCGATAAGTGGTTGAAGGACTTCCAGGCTAAGTATCCAGCTGTTGAATTTGAACGGTTTAGCATGGACCCAGTTATCGGAGTTCACACCGGTGATGCAGGAATGGCCTTGATTTGGTCAAAAGACTGGCAAACTATTGTTGAAAATTTTAATGCATAAAAAAAGACAGCCGATTGGCTGTCTTTTTTGCTTTCACTACTTTAGGCTACTTGCTTAACTGTCAAAGCGGGGTCAAGGGCGCCGTTCTTACCAGCAAGTGAGTAACGCAAGTACTTGGCATCAACATCAACGGTCATGTTTTCATCCATTTGGTCTGTTGAATATGGCTTGGCGTAAACATCGCCGAGGTTGGACTTGATAACTGAACCAAAGTCAGACAAGTCCTTGTCTTGGTTGACAAATACGAGGTTAAATGACAAATCCAATGTGCAGTTCGCTTCATCTGAGAATGGGCCAACCCCGTCGTCAAAGTCTAAGACAATCTTAACGTCATCACCCAAAAACTTTTGCAAGTGGTCCATAGCAGCTTGTGTAAATGTGATTTCCATGATAATTCCTCCAATTCATCTTAATTACAATTACTAGTATACCGAAAAATTACGAATGTGTCAAAAATGGTATAGTTTTATTTTTTCAAAAAATCAACACCAAAAAATCGTGGTAAAATAGTAGCACTACGTTTAATTTAAGTTGAAGGATGTTTTCTTATGAAAAAGCGCGGAAAAGCCTACCAAATTGTCTACGAAGTTTTAAACGCCGTGACTCATGGTTTAGGTTTTATTTTGGCGGTGGTCGCAGCCGTCTTTTTGTTAGTGAAAGTGGCCAAGGGGCACGCATCTGGTTTTGAACTGACGGCCGTGATTGTCTATGTGACCTCAATTTCACTTTTCTTATTGGCCTCGACTTTGTTTCACTCCTTGGTCTTCACGAAGGCTGCTAAGGTTTTTCAGTTTATGGATCATGCTGGTATCTACCTCGTGATTTTAGGGTCGTATACGCCTTATACTTGGTTGGTTATCCAAGGTGGCTGGGGTTGGGGAATCTGGCTATCGATTTTGCTAATGACTTTGGCTGGGTTGACCTATGACCTGTTCTTGGTCGGCAAATACCCTTGGTTATCAGTTTTGATTTACCTCGTGATGGGTTGGCTAATCTTGGTTGCCATGCCAATTTTGTGGTCGGCCTTACTGCCTTCAGCCTTTTGGTTACTGTTAATTGGCGGCATTGTTTATTCTTTGGGAACAATTTTTTATTTAGTACCTAAAATCCCAATGGGGCACGTTTACTGGCACGTTTTTGTCTTGCTTGGCGCGGGATTAATGTACTTTTCAATCTACATCACGCTATAATAAGGCAAAGGAAGGTTATTTATGACCAAGTTAAATTATGATTACCAAAGTGCCTGGACCTACACGACCAAGACACCATACGAATCACCGATTGATATTCGAACCAAGGACTTAGTTGAGGGAACACCACTAGAAATTGACTGGTCAGACTTCACCAATAGCCGATTCACCCGTGACCAAGCAGTTAACGGGGACCAATTTTTCGTTGACGGGCAAATTAAAGTCAACCGCGAGGACTTTCAAGTTATCCGCTTTCACTACCATGATGGGGCCGAACACTTAATTGACGGGAACCGTGCTGCTGGTGAGTTACACTTTGTTTGCCAAAACCAAGCTGGGCAAGTCATGGTCTTAGCAATTTATGTGGAAAAAGCCGACCAACAAGCCGATTTATTCACACCGTTGATTCAAGAGGGGAATTACCAAGTTTCCTTGGCGGCCTTTTTGCCAGAGAAAATTCAAACAGCCTATACTTACACGGGCTCACTGACTACGCCACCGATCCAAGCCGACATTAAATGGTTGATTCTGGCTGAACCGATTGGCATTAACAGCAAGGACTTAGTCGCCTTTAAAAAGGAATACCCAGAAAACCACCGAGAAGATCAAGCTTTAGCCGGCCGACAGGTGACCAGTCATGCAGTCCTCTAAGTACTGAAAGAGATGGCTTGATCAGAAGGTATTCTTGACGATGCCTTAGGTCAAGCGTAAACTAAAAGACCGTTTAGGCGGTCTTTTTTTATGTAATTTTATTTAGAAGTGAGGCAAAAATGGCAGAAAGTCAGATGACCTTTTCTCAGGTCAAAAAGGCTGCCCTGGTGATTGCGGCGGCCTTGTTTATGCAAATGCTCGATTCCACCATTGTGACGACGGCCTTGCCCCAGGTGGCAAAAGACCTAAAGGTCCAGCAAAGTACAGCATCTTTGCTGGTGTCAATTTACATGCTTTTTGCGGCGATTTTTATTCCTTTGTCCGGCTGGCTGGCAAAGAAAGTGCGTCGCAAGACCCTCTTTTTAATTGCGGTTGCACTCTTTACCCTTTCATCGGTGATGGCCGGCTTGTTTAATAATCTAACTTACCTACTAGTGATGCGGGCAATTCAGGGAACGGCAGGGGCCTTAATGGTCCCGGTTGGCCGGTTGATTATTCTAGAAAACACCGAACCGAAGAAGATGCTCCAGGTCTTGTCTTACTTGGTTTGGCCGGCCTTGTTGGCACCAGCAATCGCACCACTACTAGGTGGCTACATTATTGATGCCTTATCTTGGCACTGGATTTTCTTTTTAAACTTGCCAATCGGAATCTTGATTATCCTGTTTGGGGCTTTCTTGATTGTTGATGATAATGAACGGGTGGACCAGCCTTTTGATTTTTCCGGCTTTTTCTTAGTCGCTTTAGCGGGTGGCGGTCTATTGGTTGCTGCTGAAGTTTTGTCCCGCGGCTTGAACCTTTTTGCCATCGGTCTTTCGATCTTAGTTTTGGCACTGGTCTTCTTTTACTTTGCTTGGCGACACTTACAACAGGTCGAGCAACCATTGTTCTCGCTGGATTCGCTGAAGGTTAAAACTTTCCGGATTTACCAAACTGGTGGAGCCATCTTCTGGATGACAATCGGAGCATTGCCATACCTCCTAACGTTGGTTTTGCAGGTGGCCTTCCACTGGAGCCCGGTATCTGCGGGGGCCTTTGTGATCTTTATTTTCGTTGGGAACATTGCTATTAAACCGTTTACCACGCCAATTATTCGAAAAATGGGCTATAAGTATTCATTAACGCTGGCCCTTTTGATGGCGACAACAGCTAGCTTCTTGATGGCCCTGTTCCAGATCAATACAGCTAAAGCCTGGATTGCCGTTGTGGCCTTTTTGTCAGGGGTCGGTCGGTCATTGGCTTTAACTTCATACAATACTTTGTCATATTCCGATTTATCCAAGGAAGAAAAAAATTCGGCTAATACGCTGACCTCGGTTGTGCAAATGCTATCGCAAGCCCTTGGGGTTGGAATTGTGGCGACAATCGAATCACTTCTGGCCCAAGTGGTCTCGGTTACGCTGGCTTACCAATTAACCTTGGCCATTGTTGGTCTCTTTTCAATTTACCCATTGTTAGAGGTCTTAGCTTTACCAAAAGATGCCGGGGCGAATACTCTTAGTTAAATTTAATAAAACAAAACCAGTTATTGTTATAACTGGTTTTTTTATTTGCAATTATTCTCAGAAATAGGGATAATAACAACAAGTAATGATTTTAAAGGAGGGCAAGATGACGACAAAGTACCAAGATGACTTTTACAAAGCGGTGAACGGTGACTGGATTGACCAAGCCGAAATTCCAGCTGATAAGCCAGCCACCGGTGGTTTTTATGACTTACGTGACCAAATCGAAGATTTGGAACGGCAGGTGTTAAAAGAAATTGAAGCCGGAAAAAAGGAACCAGACCCAGTTTTGAAGGAATTTTTAGCCCTCCACCAATTGACCAAAGACTGGGATAAGCGAGGTTACGACGAGGCTGGTCAAGTTCAAACTTACCTGGAACCGATTTTTGACTTGGATTCCTGGCAGGACTACCAAGACCAAGAGGCTGATTTGATTAAAAAGTCTTACACGGTACCGCTTGCTTTAACGGTTAGCCCGGATTCAAAAAATACAGCTCGAAATGAACTTTGGCTGGCTGACCCAGACATCATTTTGCCAGATGTGACCTCTTACCAAGACGAAGACCAAAAAGAAGAACTGCTAGCAGTTTGGAAAAAGATGGTGAACCGGCTTTTGGCCCGGTTTGGCTTTGGTGAAAAAGAAAGTTTGGACATGATTGAAAAGGCGGTGGCCTTTGACCAGTTACTGGCTGAGCGAGAAAGTTCACGAGAAGCTTTGTCGGATTCATGGAAGAACTACCACCCCAAGACGACGGCTGAATTAGCTAAACTGGTACCGGATTACCAGGTTCAAAAAACATTATCGGCAGTTGTTGGTGCGGATGTTTCGAAGGTAATTGTCTTTGATGGTCCGTTCTTTGAGAAGGCCAATGAAGTTTACCGTGAAGAAAACTTCGAATTGATGAAGGCTTGGATGGTTGTTCAAAATGTTTTGGAAATTGCACCATTTTTGAGTGACAAGAGCCGGGTGACGGCTGGACGTTATGGCCGGCACCTGTCAGGCGCAAAAGAAGCGGTTAGCCCAGAAAAGGCTGCCTTCAGGCAGGCCCGGGCCTTCTTTGCCCAAGTGGTTGGCCAATGGTATGGTCAAACTTACTTTGGTACAAAGGCCAAGGCGGATGTGGCCAAGATGGTCCAAGACTTAATTGCCGTTTATGACCAGCGCTTTGATACCAATGACTGGTTGTCTGAGGATACTCGGGCTGAGGCCAAGAAAAAGTTGGCTGCTTTGCAGGTCAAGGTTGGCTACCCTGACCAGTTGCCAGCATACTTGTTGGACCGGAAGGTTGACTTACAAAAGTCCCTGTTGGAAAACATCCAAGTCTTTTCAGAAGCAGCAGTTAAAGACCACTTTTCTAAATGGGGCCAGGCCCCGGACAAGACTCGATGGGGGATGTCAGCGGATACGGTTAACGCTTATTATTCACCCGACTTTAACGAAATCGTCTTTCCGGCTGCCATTTTGCAAGCGCCGTTTTATGACTATGGTCAATCGGCCAGTCAAAACTTTGGTGGAATTGGGACGGTGATTGCCCACGAAATTACCCACGCCTTTGATACTAATGGGGCGCACTACGATGAAAACGGAAACTTGAAGGAATGGTGGACCAAGCAAGACTTTGCCAACTTTGAAAAGCAAACCGACCAAGTAGTAGCCTTGTTTGATGGGCAAGATTCAGCCGGCGCTAAAATCAATGGGCATTTGACCGTTTCGGAAAACGTGGCGGACTTGGGTGGCGTATCAGCAGCGCTAGCGGCTGCGAAGGGTCAAGCAGACTTTGATGCAAAAGCCTTCTTTATTAACTTTGCGACGCTTTGGCGGCAAAAAGCATCACCAGCTTACATGGCGATGCTAGCTAAGATTGACGTTCATGCACCGGCCAAGTTACGAACGAACTTAATTCTGCCGAACTTTTTGGACTTCTATCAGACCTTTGAAGTCAAAGAGGGGGATGGAATGTTTGCCAAAAAAGCAGACCGGATTCAGATTTGGTAAAAGTAAATTTGGAAAGCAGGCAAAAGCCTGCTTTTTTAATGGAATTTTTTTCAGAAAAACCTTGCCAGTCTAGGGAAATGTTGGTATTATAGAATAGTTGCAAAACAAATGGGAGTGTAGCGAAGTCTGGCTAAACGCGACGGACTGTAACTCCGTTCCTTCGGGTTCGTAGGTTCGAATCCTACCGCTCCCATTGCCAAGCTTCTGGCAAAATAGAAGCATTGCCCCTTGGCCAAGTGGTAAGGCAGAGGTTTTTGGTACCTCCATGCGCTGGTTCGATCCCAGCAGGGGCAATCAGCTCAGTCGGTTCTTAATTTGAACCGGCTTTTTTTGTGCTTACTTTTCCAACGAAATCAAGGAATTGTCTGTGTTTTTCCGGGCAAATTCAACCAAAGTCCAAGACATTTGCTAGCATTTGCTTTATAATTGGTCTTGTTAAAAAGAAAAATTAATTGGAGGCAATTATGGCAAAATTAGCAGTAACTGACTTGGCCTTGGCAGGTAAGAAAGTTTTGATGCGTGTGGACTTTAACGTCCCAATCAAGGATGGTGTGATCGGTAATGATAACCGAATCGTGGCGGCTTTGCCAACCATTAAGCACGTGATCGCTGAAAACGGTCGGGCAATTTTGTTCTCACACTTGGGCCGGATTAAGTCAGAAGATGACAAGCCAGGTTTGTCACTTGCTCCTGTTGCAAAGCGCTTGGGCGAATTGCTTGGACAAGAAGTCATTTTTGTTCCTGAAACTCGTGGCGCTAAGTTGGAACAAGCGGTTGCTGACTTGAAGGACGGACAAGTCTTGATGGTTGAAAACACTCGTTATGAAGATGTTCATGACGGGGAACAAGTTAAGCTGGAATCAAAGAACGACCCTGAATTGGGTAAGTACTGGGCTTCACTTGGTGATGACTTGTTCATCAACGATGCTTTTGGAACTGCTCACCGTTCTCACGCTTCAAACGTTGGAATCGCTTCAAACGTTGACCAAGCTGCTGCTGGGTTCTTGATGGAAAAGGAAATCAAGTTCTTGGGTGACGCTGTTGATACACCAAAGCGTCCATTTGTTGCCATTATTGGTGGTGCCAAGGTTTCTGACAAGATTGAAGTTGTTCAATCATTGTTGAAGAAGGCCGACAAGGTTATCATTGGTGGTGGAATGGCTTACACTTTCGATGCCGCTAAGGGTAACAAGATTGGTAACTCATTGTTTGAAGAAGACAAGGTTGCCTTGGCTAAAGAATTGATGGACAAGGCTGGCGACCAATTGGTTTTGCCAATTGATGCTGTTGCCGCAGATAAGTTTGCCAACGATGCCAAGACTGAAACGGTTGATTCAGCTGCTGGTATTCCTGATGGCTACATGGGCTTGGACATCGGTCCTAAGTCAGTTGCCTTGTTTAAGGAAGTTTTGTCAGATGCCAAGACGGTTGTTTGGAACGGCCCAATGGGTGTCTTTGAAATGGAAAACTTCGCCAAGGGTACTTTGGCAATCGGAAACGCCTTGGTTGATGTAACCAAGAATGGTGGTTCAACGATTGTTGGTGGTGGTGATTCAACTGCCGCTGTTCAAGCCTTGGGTGTTGCTGACCAATTGTCACACATCTCAACTGGTGGTGGCGCTTCACTTGAATACTTGGAAGGTAAGACTTTGCCAGGTATCCAATCATTGACTAACAAGTAAAATATTTGTTTTAAGAGGGCAGACTTCGGGCTGCCCTCTTTTTTGTTCTGTTAAAAACGAACAATATAAAAGTTGACAATTGTAAACTAAAAATAAAACGAATTTTCTATCAAATTAGAATGGTTTTCCTTTTTAATTTCTAAAATTTAGCGTATAATAATAGCAAGAAATTTTGAAGAGGTGGACCGTGTCAAAAGATCAACAGCGCACTGAACAACAGTATTTAAATGAGACGTTAGGACGAATCAATGCTTCGCTGGCGACAACAAAAGCGGAGATTCAAAAATCAAAAGGGTCGTTAGACGATGCCGCTTCTGGCTGGGATGATGTTCGGGTTAAGACCAGTACGTATTCTGGGATTGTTGAAACAGCGATGTCCGTTCGCCAGCAGCAGCAGGCAATCGCTGAACGAGAAGCCGCTAAAAGCAGGGCTGAAGTCCGCTATGGCACTTTGACTAAGCAGGTTGAAAAGCCCTACTTTGCTCGGATTGATTTTACTGATATGGCCGAAGGTGGTCATCCGGAAGAATCAATTTATATTGGTCTGGCTTCTTACTCGGATGAAGCGGGTAAGTTTTGGATTTACGACTGGCGGACCCCGGTGGCTTCTATCTACTATGATGGCGGTTTGGGTCAGGTCAAGTATTTGACACCTGCTGGTCCTCAACAAGCAGACGTTTCTTTGAAGCGGCAGTTTGAAATTGAAGAAGGTCAAATTGTGACCCTCTTTGATACGGAAGAGGCGATTGGGGATGCGATGCTCTTAAACGCCTTATCAGGCGAGTCATCAACCAAGATGAAGTCGATTGTCACGACGATTCAAAAGGAACAAAACAAGATTATCCGTAACACTGATGCGGACTTGCTCTTCGTCCAAGGAGCTGCAGGTTCTGGTAAGACAGCTGCGATTATGCAGCGTGTTGCTTACCTCTTGTACCGGTACCGGGGCAAATTAACTTCTGGTCAGGTCGTGATGTTTTCGCCAAACCAGCTCTTTAACGATTACGTCGACCAAGTTTTGCCAGAATTGGGTGAACAAAACTTGGTTCAACTAACGTTCTTCCAATATGCCTCTCGCCGTTTGCCACGTTTTGCCGTTCAAACTTTGGCAGAGCGATTTGAAAACCCAAGTAAGTACGAAAAGATTAACCGGATGTTGGGGTCTTTGGAGATGTTTGAGGCAACTCAGGACTACGCGAAGAGCTTAAACCAAAAAGGCTTGGCGGTCCGGAGTTTGAATTTCCAAGGGGAACCTTTAATTGCCAAGGAAAAAATCTTAGACGTCTATTACCAATATAATAGTAACTACAAGCTGTCTCAGCGGCTGGAAGCCACTCAAGAAGCCTTGCTCCGGTCATTGCGGTCACAAGTTGGCGTGCAAATGAAGAAGGACTGGGTTGAATTTGCCATTGAAAACTTGTCAAAGGAAGAATATGACGAGATGATTGGTGCTGGTTCGACCCGGTTGGGCGATGACCAAGAAGGGGATGCTGGGGCTGCCACCCGCCGTCACCAGCTTGGTGAGGGGCCAAAGGAGCGTGAATTCCGGTCTGATAAGCAAGAACGTAACTTCTTAGCTAAGAAGATTGTGACGAACGCCTTGCGCCCCTTGGCCAAGAAGGTTCGCCGGTCTGGTTTCTTAAATATCAACACCCAGTTCGTTGAAATGTTAAAGGCCTTGCCAGACTACCTTGAAATGGAAAAGTTTGGTGTTTCTGACGCTGACTGGCAAACATACGTGGCAGAAGTGGTCACTAACCTGAAGGACCGTAAGATGTCTTTGACGGTGACAACCATTTACCTTTACTTATATGACCTTATTACTGGTAAGCATGGACAACGTGATATCCGTTACCTCTTTATTGATGAAATTCAAGACTACACGCCTTTCCAATTGGCCTTCTTGAAGTTCTCTTTCCCAAATGCTAAATTCACGGTCTTGGGTGATTTGAACCAGGCCATCTTTACCCAGGACTGGGCCAACACGCTGGAAGAAGACTTTGCCTCACTCTTTGACGAAGACAAAGTTGAATTTGTTGAATTGAAGCAAACTTACCGGTCAACTGAACAAATTACCAACTTCTCTAAGGAGATTTTGCAAGACGGGAAGGCAATTGAAGCCTTTAACCGTGATGGGGAAAAGCCGGTGGCCAAGTTGGCGAAAAATGATGAGGCTGCTTTGCAGGCTTTGAAGGACCAGCTGGCCCAAAACGCTACGGGTGGTGAAAAGACGGCCATTATTACGCAGACCTTGCAGGCTGCTAAGGATTTGTCAGCGGCATTGAATGATGATAGTGTGACCTTGATTCACTCTGAAAACCAGAGGTTGGCACCTGGTGCGGTAATTATTCCGTCATACCTTGCCAAAGGGCTAGAATTTGATGCGGTCGTGATTTGGCAGGCTGATGCAGACCACTACCAAGAAGATGAAGACCGACGTCTGCTTTACACGGTTTCATCGCGGGCAATGCACCGCTTGACCTTGGTTGGGGTTGGGCAATCTTCACCGTTGGTCACACCAATTGATGCAAACTTATATGAACAGGAGCGACTATAATGGAAGCACTTGTACAAGAAATTTTAAAAAAGGCCCAAAGCGGGTCTTTTTTAACGGTTGGAATGACTGGGTCAGTGGCAGTTGGTAAGTCGACCCTGGCTGAAAGTTTAGCCGGCGAGTTAGTGAAGGCGGGTTTGGAGGCAACCGTTGTTTCAACGGATGACTTTTTGAAGTCGAATGCCGAATTAGACGCTAGTGGTCTCTTTGATGAGAAGGGCTTTCCGCATACTTACCGGTTGAAAGACCTGGCAGCCTTTATCCAAGCCTTTAAGGATGGTGCCAACAGTCAAAGAATAGCTAAGTACTCACAAACTTTGGCTGATTTGGCAGAGGGCCAGCAAGAAATTAAGCGGCCAGATGTCTTAATCATTGAAGGGGTAGTGGCCTTGCAACTACCAAGTGACCTCTTGGATGAAACGGTTTTTATTGAGGCAAAGTTAGCGGATATCAAAGATTGGTACTTGGAACGGAACTTTTTGGCCACGGTCAAAGCCAGCACAGACGAAAAATCCTGGCGGTACCAGTACCAAGATTATTCGATTAAGGACTTTTACCAAACGGCTTTAGCAGTCTGGGACAAGACCAACCAAAAAAACTACGATGACTATATTGTTAAAACAAAGGATAAGGCCGAGTGGGTCTTGTCTTTGGACTTTTACCACCAGGTTCAGGCGGTGACATTTCAGGGGCGTCAACAAAATAAATAAGATACAAATTTGACAGGGTGTTGGTTAAGCGTTAAGATTAATCTTCGTATTAACTTACTTTGTCTGTTTTTAGAAAGATTTTAAAAATTATTGGAGGAAAAATGGTCGATTCAAGTTCAAAATCTACCACCAAAAAGGTCAATCCGATTGTGATGATGGCCTTGTTGATGGTTGGATCCTTTATGATTATTATCATGCAGACCTCATTGGGAACTGCACTGCCATCATTGATGACAGCCTTTAATGTTGATTCAGCCCAAGTCCAATGGTTGACAACCACTTATTTGATGGTCAACGGAATTATGGTGCCGGTTTCGGCATACTTAACGACACGGATTCCAACGAAGTACTTGTACCTGTCAGCTTTGACGGTTTACTTCATTGGAACCTTAATTGCTTACGTCACACCAACTAACGCCTTTTGGATGTTGATGGTGGCCCGGGCTTTCCAAGCAATGGCTGCTGGAATTGTGATGCCATTGATGCAAGTGGTTGCCTTGACTTTGTTTAGTTCTGAAGCCCGTGGCCGGGCGCTTGGAATGGTTGGTTTGGTTGTCGGAATGGCACCAGCCGTTGGTCCAACCTTGTCTGGATGGATCTTAGATTCTAAGCACACTGTCTTTGGTATCACCATGGGTGGTGACTGGCGGTCAATCTTTGGACTGGTTTTGCCAATTACTGCCATTGTCTTGTTGCTTTCCATCTTCTATTTCAAGAATGTTTTGGAAACCAAGAAGGAAACTTTGAATGTCCGGTCATTGATCGAATCAACCGCAGGGTTTGGTTTGGTATTGTTTGGATCTGCCGAAGTTTCAAACTATGGTTGGTCAAACTTTACCTGGGTAATCGCACCAATGATTATTGGTGTCTTGATTATCGGAGAATTTGTCCGCCATCAATTACACATGGACAAGCCATTCTTGGACGTTTCTGTCTTTAAGAACAAGCAGTTTGCCTTGACATCCGTTTTGGTTTCACTTACTTTCGTGGCCATGATTGGCGTTGAAATGGTCTTGCCAATTTACATGCAACAAGTTCGCGGTTTGTCAGCCTTCCACTCTGGTTTGACTTTGCTACCAGGTGCTTTGATGATTGGGGTTTTGTCACCAATTGCAGGGTACTTCTACGATAAGATTGGTGCTAAGCGCCTGGCAATTTTTGGTTTTGCAACCATCTTGCTTGGAACAGTGCCATTCCACTACTTGACTGAAACGACACCAACTTTGTACATCACGATTTTGTACACGGTTCGAATGATGGGTGTTGGTTTGACGATGATGCCTTTGACGTCATCTGCCATGGGTGCTTTGCGTCGAGACCAAACTGCTCAAGGTACGGCAGTCAATAATACGGCCCGGCAAATCGCCGCTGCCCTTGGAACTGCTATTTTGTCTTCTGTGATGCAGACGCAAATTAACAACAATATGCCAAGTTCAGCCTTGAAGGGCCAAGACCCAATTGCTTATGGCGCTAAGGCTTTGAACGCTAGTTTGGATGGTTTCCACGCTTCCTTCTTGTTGGCATCTGGCTTTGCCTTGGCTGCCTTAGTGTTGGCATTCTTTATGCACAACGGTAAGGTCGAACCAAAGGAAGATAAGGAGGGCTAAGAAAAATGATTATCTTTATTCTATTTATCTTCATGATTTTGGCCTTCGTTTCGTTGATGATGGTCGAAAAAACTCTTTATCGGATTTTGGGCTTTGTGGTTTCATTTGCCATTGTTGTTTTGTCAGTGACTTTGATTATCGCTAACATGCATGACCACTTTGGTATGAAGGTTAAGACTTACACCACGAAGGAACAGATTTACTCTGCTCAAGGGGAAAACGTCTACGGGGTTTTGTCTTACCAGGCAGTTGGAACCTCTGGTAAGGAACGCGTTTACGTCTACCGGTCATCTGACAAGGCAACCACCCCAACGGTGGCTAAGCCTGACTTGAAGACTTCAACCAAGATGCAAAACATCTCTGGCGACAAAGCTTACAAGGTAACAACTTCTAAGCGCTATGTTTATAAGAACAGCTTTGATAAGTTTATGTTTGGTATTGCCGACAATAATAAGGAATTGAAGTCACGCGTTGTGACTTACCAAGTTCCTGAAACTTGGATTGCCCTTTCACCAGCAGATGCTGCTAAGTTGAAGGCGGTCTTGGCAACGATGGTTGACCAAGCGGATTACGTTTCTTGGATTCAACAGGTTCGCTCACAAGCACAGACTGATCCAGATGGTGCTGCTAAGTCGACGGTTGAATATTACCAGAACTTATTAGCCAATAACTAAGCTGAAAAATGCTTAAGAAAAGAGACCGTTGGGTCTCTTTTTGTTTAATTTAGAGTTGTTATAATTAAATTTAGTGAAAGTTATTGCTAAGTAATACTTTATATGTTAAAGTAACAGTGTAATTAAGTGTTTGATTTTGATTTGTTTTTTTCGAAAGGCGTCATACCATAATTCTTATTTACGAACTTTATTATGTTGGGATGACCCCAAGGAGAAACGAATCATGGAAAAAGGCACTGTCAAGTGGTTTAACAGCGAAAAGGGCTACGGATTCATTACGCGCGAATCAGGGGAAGATGTATTTGCACACTTCTCAGCAATCCAAGGTGATGGATTCAAGACTTTGGAAGACGGCCAAGCCGTAACTTTCGATGTTGAAAACTCAGACCGCGGTTTGCAAGCTGTTAACATCGTTAAGGACTAAGGTTTTCTTAGTTCAAAAAGTCCGGATTTTATCCGGACTTTTTTTGTTGGAGTGAATTCCAAAAGAGAATGTTGTATAATAATTGAGAATTGAAATGCATTAAAAGGAGTACGCCACATGGCAAAATTAGTTTTGATCCGTCACGGACAAAGTGAATGGAACGCATTGAACCTTTTCAACGGTTGGATTGACACCAAGTTGTCTGACAAGGGGATTGAACAAGCAAAGCAAGCTGGTGCTTTGTTGAAGGAAGAGGGATTGGTTTTTGACCAAGCCTATACTTCTGTTTTGACTCGTGCCATCACGACTTTGCACTATGCTTTGGAAGAAGCTGGTCAATTGTACGTCCCAGAAGAAAAGTCATGGCGCTTGAACGAACGTCACTACGGTGCTTTGCAAGGTCAAAACAAAGCCGAAGCTGCCGAAAAGTGGGGCGATGACCAAGTGCACATCTGGCGTCGTTCATATGACGTTTTGCCTCCATTGCTTGAAAACTTTGAAGAAACTGTTGATGTCCAGGGTAAGACTTACCCTGCCTTTGACGCTCGTTACGCTGATGTTCCTTACGGTGAATTGCCATTGGGTGAAAACTTGAAGGTTACCTTGGAACGCGTTTTGCCTTTCTTTGATGCTAAAATCAAGAAGGACTTGGAAGCTGGCAAGGATGTTGTGATTGCTGCCCACGGTAACTCACTTCGTGCCTTGGTTAAGCACTTGGAAAACATTTCAGATGACGACATTTTGAATGTTGAAATCGCAAACGGCCAACCAATCGTTTATGATTTGGGGGCTGATTTGTCAATCAAATCAAAGAAGACCTTGGGTGCCTAAGGTTAAAAATTGCCTGTTGGGGAAAGACTTTTCTCAGCAGGCTTTTTATTGGGCAAAAATAAAAATGAAAGTACCAAATTAATTATGACGACAGAAAATAACAAAGAAACACGGGCAGTTTATGGCCTGCATGAACGACCACCATTTGTGACGATGGTCGGCTTATCCCTCCAACACCTCTTTTCAATGTTTGGAGCGACTATCTTAGTGCCGCTCTTGGTTGGCTTGAACCCTGGCGTTGCGCTTTTTTCATCAGGGGTAGGGACTTTAGTCCACTTGTTGACTACCAAGGGGAAAGTCCCAGCTTACATGGGTTCTTCCTTTGCCTTTATTATCCCGATGACTTCTTTGCTAAAAACCTTCGGCTATCCCGCCGTTGGTCAAGGCGTGGTCGCGGTTGGGGTGGTTTACTTAGTCATCGCGCTCATTGTTGCCAAAGTCGGCTCGGCTTGGATTGATAAAATCTTTCCACCCGAAGTTGTTGGCCCGGTTATCTTGGTAATTGGGTTATCATTAGCAGCCTCAGCTGCTACTTCTGCAACTGAAGTTAACGGTCATTATGACTTGAAAGTCTTTATGGTCGCTGGCGGTACTTTGTTGGTGACAATCTTAGCCAACATGTACCTGGGCGGATTCTTAGGACTGATCCCGGTTTTGATTGGAATTGTTTTTGGTTATTTGCTAGCTCTATCGCTTGGGATGGTCGACCTTAGTGCGGTTGGCTCAGCCCACTGGTTTGCCTTACCAAAGTTTGATTTCTTGTTTAATTCTGGTACCGGATCTTACCACTGGACCTTTTACCCCATTGCAATTTTGACGATGGCCCCCTTAGTTTTGGTAACCTTGTCAGAACACTTGGGTCACCTATTAGTTCTGTCAAAGATTATCGGTCAGGACTTCTTTGAAAATCCCGGCTTAAATAAGACTTTGGCAGGAGACGGGGCAGCTTCGGTTGTTGCAGGTTTGATTGGTGGGCCAGCCGTGACTTCTTACGGTGAAAACATTGGGGTGATGCAGCTTTCTAAGGTTTATTCTGTTTGGGTCATTGGTGGTGCAGCAGTTTTGGCCGTCATCTTCTCATTTGTTGGAAAACTCTCGGCATTAATTGGCACCGTGCCGGGTGCTGTTACCGGCGGCGTTGGCATGATGCTTTATGGCGTGATTGCTGCCGCCGGTTTACAAGTGATTGTTGATAACAAGGTCGACTATGGCCAGAAGCGCAACTTAATGATTGCTGGACCGGTGATGGTAGTCGGAATTGGTGGCTATCATTTGATGGTCGGTTCACAAGTTGACTTTTCTGGTGTGGCTTTGGCGACGGTTTTGGGAATTTTGTTGAATTTAATCTTGCCTAAAAAAGCAAAAACTGATGAATAAAACCCTTTCAAATTAGCGTTTGCCGACACATTCTAGTTTGTGTTGTTTATTTTCACGATTTTTTAAGCACAAGAAAATTTGTTGCGAAAATTAAACAAAATTGCCTTGTTTTTACTCGAATTGGCGAGTATTATTGGGGGTATATTTTGAGGAGTGCGCCCAACGCCTTGCATCAAAATAAGTTCTACAGAAAGGAGAAAACTGATGGATGAAGCGACATCAACCTTTTCTTTCTTGGGTCTAACGTTCACATGGACAACTGTGATTTCGACCCTACTAGCGATGTCAATTGTCGTTTTAGTGGCGGTCTTGTTGACTCGGAAAGTCGCTATCCGTCCTAGTAAAGGACAGAATGCTATTGAATATGTCTTAGACTTTGTTCGTGGTATTCTTGGAGACCAGTTGCCGGCTAACTTAGCCCGACAATTTGGCTTGTACGCCTTTACCCTTTTCATGTTTTTGATTGTTGCCAATGAAATGGGTCTTTTGCTACAAGTTAAAATGGGCGACGGCGTAACCTACGTCAAGTCACCAACTGCGGATCCAATTATTGCCTTTACCTTGGCAATCATGTCGTTGATGCTTGCCCACGGGACTGGTGTCAAAGCACTTGGTCTTGGCGGCTACTTGAAGAACATGTTCTTCAAACCATATGTCGCAATGTTCCCATTGAATATTGTTGAGCAGTTCACCAACTTCTTGACTTTGGCCTTGCGGCTCTTTGGTAACATTTTTGCCGGTGAATTAATGTTGAACTTACTTGCCAGCCTAGCATACGGAACTCATTTGAATGGGTTCTGGATTATCCTAGCTTTCCCACTGGAAATTGCTTGGCAAGGATTCTCACTGTTGATCGGTGGCATTCAGGCCTACGTCTTTGTCATGTTAACGGCCGTCTTTACGGCTCAGTTATCTGGTAACGAGTAGGATTCATGCCTGAAATTAGCTTTCGGGCAAAACACGCGGGAGCGGAAACATCCAAACCTAGAGAAAAACGCGAAGCGTTTTAGCATTAAAGGAGAAATATAATGGATTTACACAACTTAGGCGTAATCGGAGCAGGGATTGCCTTTGCGGGATCAGCCATTGGTGGTGGTATCGGAGTCGGTGTCATGTATTCACAATTCTTGGCTGGAATGTCTCGTCAACCTGAATTGGCAAACAAGTTGTTGTCACGTGCCTTCTTGGGATTGGCCTTGGCCGAAGCCACACCAATTATCGTTTTGGGTATGGCCTTTACACTTATCAACAAATAAAGATCCCAGAGGGAGGAATAGATGATGGTTCCAACACTATCAATGACAAAGGCCATGCCTTTAGGTGATATGGTCTTCATTATTGTCGCTTTCCTTACTCTAATGGTTATCTTAAAGTACGTTGCTTATGGACCTTTAACAAAGGCCTTGGACGCACGTGCAGATAAAATCAACAATGACTTAGACAGTGCGCAAAAGGCAAACGAGGACGCAACCGCCTTGGCCAAGCAGCGCGAACAAGAGTTGGCAGATGGCAAAGACCAAGCTACTCAAGTAATTTCAGCCGCAAAGAAGACCGCAAAGGACCAATCAGATGCACTCCTGAAGTCTGCAAATGATGAAGTCGCCGGTTTGAAAAAGACAGCTGAAGCTGATGCTAAGCAAATGAAGTCAGAAGCTTTGTCTTCTGCTAAAAAGGATGTGGCAGACTTGTCTGTTACCATCGCTTCAAAGTTGATGCAAAAAGAATTATCTGCTGATGACCAGCGGGCCTTAATTGATGCCTATTTGGCAGAATTAGACCAGCAGTAAGGGGGGCGTATGGCGAAGCAAGAAGAAAAAGTTGTTAACCAATACGCCCAAGCAATCTTGGCTTATGCAAACGAGAACAACGCAGTTGCTGCAATTAGTTCTGACCTGCAAGCCATCCGTTCGGTGGTTATTGCCGAACCTGAATTAACCGCTTTGATCGATGCACAGACAATCTCTGCAGAAGACCAAGACGGGTTAGTAAAGGCGCTGACAAAGGGCGCTGAACAAGCAGTGGTGAACTTGGTAAAAGTTCTCATGATGCACCACCACTTTAGCTATTTAAAGACAGTGGTTGACCGATTTTTTGACCTTTACCAGCAAAGTCAGGGCATTGAAGCCGTGACGATTACGACAGCAGTCGCAGTTGATGATGATCAAAAAGACCGGCTGGCAAATGCTTTTCAAAGTAAAAGCGGTGCCAAAAAAGTTGAACCAACCTATGCCGTTGATGAAAACTTGATTGGTGGCGTGGTGATGCAATCCAAGTCATTGTTAATCGATGGCTCATTGCAAAATAAGATTGCCAAAATGAGGGCAGAGTTACTAGGTTAGTGAGGAAAAGAAATGGCTATTCAAGCTGAAGAAATTTCTGCTTTAATTAAGCAGCAGCTCGAAAAGTTCGACACAAAGCTGACTGTAGAAGAAATCGGTACGATTACCTATATTGGTGATGGTGTCGCACGGGCAACTGGCTTGGCAAACGCCTTGTCAGGTGAACTTGTTGAATTTAACAACGGCGAGTTCGGAATGGTCCAAAACTTGGAAGAAAGCGAAGTCGGAATTATCGTTTTGGGTAGTTCTGATGGCATTCGCCAAGGTGATACAGTTAAGCGGACTGGACACATCATGGAAGTGCCAGTTGGTGAAGAACTTATCGGGCGTGTCGTCAACGGATTGGGTCAACCAATTGACGGATTAGGCGACTTGAAAACAACAAAGACTCGACCAGTCGAAGTGAAGGCGCCAGGGGTTATGGAACGTCAATCTGTTTCAGAACCTTTGCAAACTGGTATCAAGGCCATCGATGCCTTGGTTCCAATTGGTCGTGGTCAGCGTGAATTGATCATTGGTGATCGTAAGACTGGAAAGACTTCAATCGCCGTTGATACAATTTTGAACCAAAAAGACCAAGACATGATTGTTATCTATGTCGCTATTGGTCAAAAGGATTCAACTGTTCGTGAACAAGTTGAAACGTTGAAGAAGATGGGCGCAATGGATTACACCATTGTTGTTAACGCCGGACCTTCTGAAGCCGCAGCGATGTTGTACTTGGCACCATATGCTGGTGCTGCCATGGGTGAAGAATTCATGTACAACGGTAAGCATGTTTTGATTGTCTTTGATGATTTGTCAAAGCAAGCAACGGCATACCGTGAGCTGTCCTTGATTCTCCGTCGTCCGCCTGGACGTGAAGCCTACCCTGGTGATGTCTTCTACTTGCACTCACGTTTGCTAGAACGTGCAGCCAAGTTGTCAGACGAACTGGGTGCTGGGTCAATGACTGCTTTGCCAATTATCGAAACGCAAGCGGGCGATGTTTCTGCTTATATCCCAACCAACGTTATCTCAATTACCGACGGTCAGATCTTCTTGGATTCTGACTCATTCTATGCGGGTGTTCGCCCAGCCATTGATGCCGGTACTTCAGTTTCTCGTGTTGGTGGTGATGCTCAGATTAAGGCAATGAAGAAGGTTTCTGGAACTTTGCGTTTGGACTTAGCTTCATACCGTGAATTGGAATCCTTCGCGCAATTCGGTTCAGATTTGGATGCGGCAACGCAAGCTAAGTTGAACCGTGGTAAGCGAACTGTTGAAATCTTGAAGCAACCTTTGCACGCACCAATGTCAGTTCAACACCAAGTCTTTGTTTTGTATGCATTGACTCATGGTTACTTGGACGATGTTGCTATCGAAGACTTGCAACGTTTCCAAGATGAAATGATTTCATACTTGGATGCCAGCCAAAAGGCTTTGTTGGACGAAATCGTTTCAACCAAGCAATTGCCTGATACAGACAAGATGGATGCTGCCGTAAAGAGCTTTAAGGATAGCTTTGCTGGCTCAGTTGCCGACCAATAAAAGGAGGCAAAATGGCTTCTTTACAGGATATTAAACGGCGAATTGCTTCAACAAAGAGTACCCGTCAGATTACCTCAGCGATGCAGTTGGTTTCAACTGCCAAGTTGAATAAAATCCAAAATTCAGCTACTGGTTACAAGGAATACGCCCAACGCTTAAAGGCGGTTGTGGCGCACTTGGTTGAAGCTCACGTCCTAGACAACGTGGACTCAACTCACTTGCCAATGGTTGCCAAGCGGCCGGTTAAAAAGACTGGAATTTTGGTGGTAACTTCTGACCGCGGCTTGGTTGGATCATATAATGCCAATATCATCAAGAAAACCAATTCTTTGATGGAAGAGCATGGCCTAAACAAAGATAATGCCGTTATCCTTGCAATTGGTGGAAATGGTGCTGATTTTTATAAGAAGCGCGGTTTCACGATTGCCTTGGAACACCGCGGCGTTTCCGATGTCCCAACCTTCAATGAAATCCGTCAACTATTAAAGACGGTCATTTCATTGTATGAGGCTGAAGCTTTTGACGCGTTGCACATGGTTTATAACCACTTTGTCAACCGCTTGGAAGCAAGCCAAGAAAACGTTCAATTGTTGCCACTTACTAAGGAAAGCCTTAGTGATGGTAACGATGATAGCCAAGCTGACAGTGACTTTACTGTCCAATCTGCTTATGATTCTGAACCAGATTCAACTGCTGTTTTGAACGTAGTCTTGCCACAATACATTCAGTCCCTTGTTTTTGAAGCAGTGTTGGATGCCAAAACGGCAGAACACGCCGCTTCATCAACGGCGATGTCATCGGCGACCGACTCTGCCTCCGATTTGATTTCTGGTCTCGATTTGCAATACAACCGAGCACGTCAGGCACAAATCACGACAGAAATCACCGAAATTACTGGTGGTTTGGTCGCTTTGGAATAAGCATATAAGCAGCACAGCCACTTTAATGTGGGTGCTTTAAACTGAAAGGAAACAACGATGACTACTGGAAAAGTCGTACAAGTGATCGGTCCAGTTGTTGATGTTGCCTTTGAAGAAGGGCAAGTTGTTCCTGAAATCAACAACGCCTTGTTGGTTGATTTAGGAGATAACAAGACATTAACGGTTGAAGTTTCTTTGGCTTTGGGTAACGGAGTTGTCCGGACCATTGCCATGGATGGAACCGATGGATTGCAACGCGGCATGGCCGTTAGCGATACCGGTAAGCCCATTGAAGTTCCCGTTGGGGAAGCTACTTTGGGCCGGGTCTTCAACGTTTTGGGTCAACCAGTGGATAATGCGGGTGATATCGATGCCTCAGAGCCTCGCCACCCAATCCACCGCGCTGCACCAGAATTTGATGACCTTGCAACGTCAACGGAAATTTTGGAAACAGGAATTAAGGTTATTGACCTCCTTGCTCCATATATCCGTGGTGGAAAAATTGGATTGTTCGGTGGTGCCGGTGTTGGTAAGACCGTCTTGATTCAAGAATTGATCCACAACATTGCACAAGGACACAATGGTATTTCTGTCTTTACTGGAGTTGGGGAACGTACCCGTGAAGGTAACGACATGTACCACGAAATGAAGGAATCTGGCGTTTTGAAGCAAACTGCCATGGTTTATGGTCAAATGAACGAACCTCCTGGTGCACGTATGCGTGTTGCCTTGACTGGTTTGACAATGGCCGAATCATTCCGTGATAACGAAGGTAAAGACGTTTTGCTCTTTATCGATAACATTTACCGATTTACTCAAGCTGGTTCTGAAGTTTCTGCCCTTTTGGGTCGTATTCCTTCAGCCGTTGGTTACCAACCAACTTTGGCTTCTGAAATGGGACGTTTGCAAGAACGAATCACTTCTACTAAGAAGGGTGCCGTTACTTCAATTCAAGCCGTTTACGTGCCTGCCGATGATTACACCGACCCCGCACCTGCAACGACTTTCGCCCACTTGGATGCCACAACCAACTTGGAACGTTCATTGACTCAGCAGGGTATTTACCCAGCCGTTGACCCATTGGCATCAACTTCTTCTGCCTTGGACCCACAAGTTGTTGGCCAAGACCACTACGAAGTTGCTACTGAAGTACAACGGACTTTGCAACGTTACCGTGAATTGCAAGATATCATTGCGATCTTGGGTATGGACGAATTGTCTGATGAAGAACGTGTTACGGTTAACCGTGCTCGTCGGATTCAGTTCTTCTTGTCACAACCATTCTCAGTTGCGGAAACCTTTACTGGTGTAAAGGGTGAATATGTTCCTGTTTCAGAAACTGTTCGCTCATTTAAGGAAATTTTGGATGGTAAGTATGATACTTTGCCTGAAGATGCCTTCCGTAACGTCGGTGCTATCGAACAAGTGGTTGATAAGGCCAAGACGATGGCCCAATAAGGGGGGTAATCCATGGCTGATGAAGTAAACAGTCCAAAGGGTATTACGGTTAAAATCGTAACGCCTGAAGGTCAAGTCTATGACCAAGACCAAGTTGAAATTGCCGTGATTAATACTCAGGGTGGTCAGCTTGGAATCATGGCTGGTCACGAACCAATTTTGGCTGCCATGGCCATTGACGAATTACTCGTTAAAAAAGACGGGAATGAAAAGTCCCTTGCCGTTAACGGTGGGGTTGCTGAATTTTCACAGAATATGTTGACAGTAATTGCCGACTCTGCTGAAACTTCAGATAATATTGATATTGATCGTGCACAAAGTGCTAAGGAACGCGCCCAATCTCGGTTGGACGAAGCCCAAAGTAACCATAACGAACGTGACATGAAGTTAGCCCAGGTCGCCTTGATGCGAGCTGTTAACCGAATCCACGTCGCTGCCGCACGTTCTGGCCGTTAGGCTAGTAAAGGAGTTCGAGTAATCGAACTCCTTTTTTATTGGTTAAATCGTCTTTCTTATCCTTTTTTTAACCTTTATTAAATCATTATTGCGTTATTATAAAGGTATTAGCAGTCTTGGGCATTTTTGTTACAAATGCATCTAAGGCTGGCAATAGAAAGGAGTAATACGATGAACATGAAAAAACAGCTTCTAGTAGCTGCCGGCTTAGCTGGATCAGTCGTTGCTGGTCAACATGTTGCTAACGCGGACCAAGTGCAAAAGCACACGGTTGCGGCTGGTGAAACTTTGTCAGCTTTAGCGCGTCAGTACAACACAACCGTTGCTCAACTCGCTAAGGATAATTCTATCCAAAACGTGGACCAAATTTATAAGGGTCAAGAGCTGGTCATCACGGTTGCGTCAACTAGCACAACAACTAGTACCACTAGTTCAGCAAGCACGCAGTCAACTAGTACTGCCGCAAGTGGAACATATACTGTCAAGAGTGGGGATACCCTCTGGGCATTAGCACAGAAGTACGGGGTGAGCGTTTCATCCTTGGTAAGCCAAAACAGTATCTCAAATGCTGACCAAATTTCAGTTGGCCAAGTACTGACGATTTCTGGTAGCCAAGCTAGCTCAACTTCTGCTTCAACATCAACTAGCCAGTCGACTTCAACGTCAACTTCTACTAGTGAATCAACCTCTACCTCTACCTCAACGTCAACTTCGACATCAACTAGTCAAAGCCAGTCAACCTCTACTTCAACTAGTCAATCAACTAGCCAAGCAAGTTCGACCGCTACATCAACCGCTGCCACTACCACAACTAGTGCAACGACTACGACGACTTCAACTAGTGACTCTGATGCCGAACAACAGGCTTTGCAAGAGTTGATTATGATAGAATCTAGTGGAAACGTGAATGCCCGTAATGGGATTTACTATGGGCTTGGTCAATTATCACCAGACCTCCGTGCCCGTTATGGCGGTAACACAGCTGATTACCAAGACCAGTTGAACGCCATGAAGGCTTACATTGCTGCCCGTTATGGTACAGCGGTTAACGCCTTGAAGTTCCACTTAGCCAATGGATGGTATTAATTTTTTAAATTAATGCTTGACGGTAGCGTCTAGCCTTGCTACAATATAATAGTTGTTTGGACGAGAGTTCTTGCAACAACTGACCATGGCTCGTTGGTCAAGTGGCTAAGACGCTGCCCTTTCACGGCGGAATCGAGAGTTCGATTCTCTCACGAGCTACTAAAAAAGTCGCAACTTCGGTTGCGGCTTTTTTGTTGGTTTTATTTAATTAAATAAACAATGTTAGTGTTCAAGCAGTTGGTTCTTAGGTGGGTTGAATTCCCGCATTGCTTCTGCCAAATGAACTAGGTGGACGATCAGCTTGTGGTTTGGCGCTTCCAGGCCGTTTTTTTCAGCCAAGTCGGCAAAGTAACCGTTGATGTAATCAACCTCCGTTGGACGGCCCTTAACAAAGTCCTGGTACATAGAAGGAAAGTGAAGGGGGTTAGAAACCCGGGAGGCGTAGTCTAATTGCTCTAACATCTCTTGTTCGCTTTCGATTGGTTCAATTCCGGCCGCTCGAGCAGCAGCGTACGCTTCATAAACTAATGGTTTGGCTAAACCATCAATAAAATGGTCGTATTGAATTAAATGACCCATCCGGGCTTGGAACATCGTGGCAATTGAGTTGGTAACTGAGTTAAAGGTTACCTTTGTCAACAAAGTCCCTAAAAAGTTATTTGAATACTCGGGATTCAAACCGGCTGCTTGGAAGTCTTCTTGAACACGGTCCATTACTTCTGAAGGCTTTTCAGTCAAGTTAGCGTAAACAGACCCGGTGGCACCGATAAAGTCAACATCACCGTAATCGTTCAAAATAGTGGCAATCATTGCAGTACCGCCAATAATGTGGTCGTCAGCAAAGTATTCTTGGATTTTTTCGATGTGGCCCATTCCGTTCATGGCTGCTAAAGCGGTTTGGTGGTCCTTGAATTTTGGTGCTAGACGTTTCAAAGTATCGGCGAGTTGCATTTGCTTCATAAAAAAGATCCAAACGTCAGGATCACCTTCGTATTCTTCTGGCGAAAAGGCTTTGACTGGAACTTCGGTTCGGTCTTGGTGGTCAACAGACCGAAAAACTTTGTCCCCTTGTTGATGAATCTTATCTAAGGAGGCCTGGGTTGGCTCGACAAAGTCAACGTCTAGGCCGGCTTCTTCTTGCAACAACAACCCGTACCGCAACCCCATCGCACCGGCACCAACAACTGTGTATTTCATAGACATCCTCCTAATATTATATAAAACTCATTGTTTTCTCATAATATACCAATAATATATCCGTAATGCAAGCAAGCCAAAGATTCGTTATAATAAAAGGGTCAAGAAAACGAAAGAATTGAGCAAATGGCAAAAGAAATTTATTTAACGGGCGACCGCCCGACTGGGAAATTACATATTGGTCACTACATTGGTTCTTTGAAAAACCGGGTAGCGATGCAAAACTCGGGGCAATATGACCCCTATATTATGATTGCGGACACTCAAGCCTTTACGGATAACGCCCGCGATCCTGAAAAAATTCAAAAGTCACTCCGGGAAGTGGCCTTGGATTATTTGGCAGTGGGCATTGACCCTAGCAAGTCAACAATCTTTGTCCAATCGCAGATTCCAGCATTAGCAGAATTGACGATGTACTTTATGAACTTGGTTTCATTGGGCCGGTTGGAACGCAATCCAACGGTCAAAACTGAAATCCGGCAAAAGGGTTTTGGCGAAAGTGTTCCCGCTGGGTTCTTGACCTACCCAGTTTCTCAAGCAGCTGATATTGTCTTGTTTAAAGCTAACAAGGTTCCAGCTGGTGATGACCAAAAGCCAATGATTGAACAGACCCGAGAATTGGTCCGGTCTTTCAATAATGCGTATGGCACAGACGTTTTCGTCGAACCAGAAGGGGTCTTCCCACCCAAGGGGCAGGGCCGGTTACCTGGAATTGATGGCAATGCGAAGATGTCAAAGTCATTAAATAATGGGATTTATTTGTCAGATGATGCGGACACATTAGCCAAAAAGGTTAAGTCGATGTATACTGACCCTACCCATGTGAAGGTTGAAGACCTCGGCCATGTTGAAGGCAACGTCGTCTTCACTTACTTGGATATCTTTGATCCTGACCAGGCTCGTGTCCAAGAATTAAAGGACCACTACCAAGCTGGTGGCCTCGGGGATATGAAGTTGAAAAAGCACTTGTTAGAAGTGATGGAAGCTGAATTGGCCCCAATCCGTGAACGGCGGCTAGAGTATGCCAAGGATATGGACCAGGTAATGGCCATGTTAAAACAAGGGTCAGATAAGGCCAACCAGTTAGCAGAGCAGACGATGCAAGAAGTTCGGGCTGCAATGGGGATTAACTACTTCGGTTAAGACTTTGACCGCTAGCTATCGATTAAAATTTTGTTGCAGTTTACGCCCCTAGGGTGGGAAGGAAGTTTTTTTGTTAGTTTCACCGCTTATCAAAAGACCATTTCGAGTTAAATTAGCTTTTTTGGCCTTCATTATTTTATCTGTTATGTTGCGGCTGCATAGTTCCTTCTTGGAATTGCTCGACACGATTATTGCGATTATCGGTCAAGAAATTGCTCAGCACTTTACTTTTTTGGCGGGCCCAGCCTACTTTTTCGGCAGTCTCTGGGTTGTCTGGATTTTTGTAGTTATTTGGGGAGTGTTTATCCGGTCACTGGATTATAAGATTGCCTTATGGTGGATCCTATCCGTCATGACTATTCTCTTTTTGTTCTCCTTGCTATGGTCTTTGGTCGTCTTTTTGACCTGGGACCAGGGACCATCAATTACCCAGACCATGCCAGATTTATCGTTGACGATGTGGGCTCTTCTATTAATGCAAATTCAAAACATTTTGATTACCCGTTTACACATTGCTCACTGGCTCAAAATTGTGATTGCTGGATTTTTTGTTTTGTTCTGGCTAATCATTGCGACCAACAAGGTGGTTGGTACGGACCTATCATCCATGACTGTTTTGGGTGCCTTCTTAGTAGCCTACTGGTTCCACCGGGTCTTTTCGCGGATGTATTTGAAACAGGCCAAAAACTGGCAGCGAATCTTTTCCGTTGACGGTAAAATTTAACTGTGCTAAAATGATTGCAACAAACAAAGAGGTTGCGACCAAGATGACTAACTCAACTGAGCTTGCCAAAAGCGCTGAAATTGAGTGAAAGGTGCGGTCGCCGAAAGAAGAAAGGTGGCACTTTCTTCTTGGGTTAACAGGAAAGACCTGTTAGACTGTCGTTTTTAACGGTGCGCTTTGCAATCATTAATTACTAACGAGATACCACCTGCTTTTGTTTTGTGACAAAAGCAGGTTTTTTATTGTTTGAAATTTATACTAGGAGTCATACACATGGCTGAAGAAAATAAGATTCAACACCAATTGAAGACCCGGCACGTTTCGATGATCGCCTTGGGGGGGTCAATTGGAACGGGGCTATTTTTAGCCTCTGGGGCCTCTGTTTCAGAGGGTGGCCCAATGGGGGCAATTACCGCCTACATCGCCATTGGAATCATGGTTTACTTTTTGATGACCTCGCTCGGAGAGATGGCGACCTACATGCCGACTTCTGGGTCGTTTTCAGAATACGGGAACCGCTTTGTTGAACCGGCTTTGGGCTTTGCCCTTGGCTGGAACTACTGGTTTAACTGGGCAATTACAGTAGCTGCTGAGGCGGCTGCTGTTGGTTTGGTTGCTCAATTTTGGCTACCGAACGTGCCGGCTTGGATTTTTTCCGGTACGACCTTACTATTAATTTTCTTAATTAACACCTTCTCCGTCAGCACTTATGGTGAAACTGAATTTTGGATGTCGATGATTAAAGTGGTGACGATTATCTTTTTCTTGGTAATCGGTTTCGCGACGATTTTTGGAATTATCCACTCTGATATTAATGTCGGCAAGAACTTGTCAGTCGGGCACCATGGTTTTGTTAGTGGCTGGTCAGGAATTTTGGCAGTCTTTGTAGTGGCAGGTTTCTCTTTCCAAGGTACAGAGTTGGTTGGGGTTACCGCCGGGGAAGCGAAGGACCCTGAAAAATCAGTGCCAAAGGCAATTAACTCAGTCTTTTGGCGAATTTTGCTCTTTTATATTGGCGCAATTTTTGTGATTTCAGCCTTGGTTTACTATAAGGATCCAAACTTGTTGAGTGCTGCTAATAACAATGATGTGACGGTTTCACCGTTTACGATTGTCTTTAAGAATGCTGGGATTGCCTTTGCAGCATCCTTGATGAACGCCGTTATTTTGACTTCGATTTTATCAGCGGCTAATTCCGGTACCTATGCCGCGACACGAACTTTGTATGCCATGGCCGAGAAGGGCCAAGCTCCTAAGTTTGTTGGTAAGTTGACTAAGCACGGTGTACCAATGGGGGCTTTGATTGTAACAATTATTGTTGGGATGATGGCCTTCTTATCTGACATTAAGGGTGGGAACGAAGCTTATACTTGGTTGGTTTCTGCTTCTGGTTTGTCTGGCTTTATTGCCTGGGTAGGTATTGCGATTTCGCACCTACGGTTCCGCCGGGCTTACGTCCGACAACGTCGGGATGTCAATGACCTGCCTTACAAGGCGCGCTGGTTCCCATTTGGCCCAATACTAGCCTTGGCCCTGTCTACGCTAGTTATCATCTTGCAAGACCCAACCGCTTTTGTCGACTTTGACTGGGAAAAAATCGGGATTACTTACCTGTCGGTTCCGTTGTTCTTGATTTTGTACTTTGGCTTTAAGTTCATTAAGAAGTCAAAGGTCATCCCGCTAGAAGAGGTCGATTTAGACGCCTAAATTTTTAACAAATAAAAGACAGCTACCTTGGTAGCTGTCTTTTTTAGTGGTTGGCGATTTCAATGAGTGAATGTGAAAAGTAATAAATAAAGCGTTCGGCAAAAACATCGGGTGTTTCTGGCTGGCCCTTACCCAGCCAAACACCGAGAACGGCAAAAATTTGGTTGACGGTTAGCATTGATAGTGTTTTGGCTGAAATGTTTGGCTGCTGGGTTGACCGGTCAGAAAAGTAAGGCAGGAGTATGTCTGTATAACGTTTTGTTAAGTAGGGCTGCCATTCTGCTCCAGATAAGTTGGAATAGAAGATAGAGAGGTAATCCCTCTTTTGATATAGGTAGGGGATGATATCGGCGGCAAAAAAATGTAATAGGTCTTCAAAGTTATGAACTGACTGACCATCAATATAAGTCCTGATTTTAGCAAATGGAATTTGGTCAACATAGTAGAAAAGGGAATGAGTTAATTCCCGAACGTTTTGAAAGTGGTGTTGGAAGAGGGCCTGGCGAGAAATGCCGAGTTGCTTAGCGACTTTGGCTAAAGAAATGTCTTGGAACTTATCGGCTTTTTTAGCAACTTCTAAGTATGCGTCAAAAATTTGCTCAGTTGTGATTGCGCTGGCCATTGGTTCCCCCATGTGAATATTTTATCTTTCTTAACCATTATAGCATGGCCGGTCGCTCAAATAAAAAGTAATTAATGGGCAGGACCCGTTAACGTTTGTAAACCAAAAAGCCTTGTGGTTTAGGGCTTTTAACCGCTAGAATAGAGGCTGTTGTGCGTTTATTTCTCCATTGATAAGCTGGTGATGATGAGAGACATTACCATTGGGTTGAAATTGAATTTTGATGTTCTATTTATCGTTAGACGAAGAGATAAGAAAAATGTGACTAAGTTGTGTTTGGCCTGCTGGCTTACGAACTTAAGTTCCTTAATTTTTCTTTAAAATTAATTCGTTTGTGGTTGAAAAAATAACGGTCAACACAAAACATTTTTCGGCAGGGGCGGGACCTATTTTTTTAGGACTGGCCCTTGTTTTTTTTACTAAGAACCGTATAATAGTAAGCAGTAACACTGTAAATAAATATGGCGTTTTGTGATCTATTGTCCACAAACGCCCTTATAGTAGCAATGTCCGCTGAGGTCGCTCCTTGGTGAGACTTGCTTTTTTTGTGCTCTAACGAGGCAAAAAAGGGCGTTTTTGGTGAATTGTAATCAAAATGTAATGTTTTATTTGCCGACAGTGAATAACAGATGAGGTGATAGTGTGGCAGGACATTTAGTAAATTATGGTAAATACCGTACCCGCCGGTCATATGCCAGCATCAAAGAAGTGCTGGACATTCCTGACCTGATTGAGGTGCAGTTGGCTTCCTACCAATGGTTCCTAGATGAAGGGATCAAGGAGATGTTTAACGACATCATGCCAATTTCGGATTTCCAAGATAAGTTGTCATTGGAATACGTCGACTACCAGTTGATGGAACCCAAGTACAACATTGATGAAGCTCGTGAACACGATGCAAACTACTCAGCACCATTGCATGTCACTTTGCGTTTGACCAACCACGAAACTGGTGAAATCAAGTCGCAAGATGTCTTTTTTGGTGACTTCCCATTGATGACCAAGCAGGGAACTTTCATTATTAACGGGGCGGAACGTGTTATCGTTTCCCAGTTAGTTCGCTCACCTGGTATCTATTACAACCAAGAAGCTGACAAGAACGGTCGTCCACACTTTGGTACGACTGTTATCCCTAACCGGGGTGCTTGGTTGGAATACGAAACGGACGCTAAGGGAATTGCCAACGTTCGTATCGACCGTACTCGTAAAATTTTGATGACGGAATTGGTCCGAGCCCTTGGCTTTGGCTCTGATTCAGATATCATCGATATCTTCTCAGATTCATATGATGCTTTGAACATGACCTTGGAAAAGGATGTTCACAAGAACATGTCTGATTCCCGTGTTGAAGAATCACTGAAGGACATTTACGAACGTTTGCGTCCAGGTGAACCAAAGACCGCTGATTCATCACGGGCTTTGTTGGTTGCTCGTTTCTTCGATCCAAAGCGTTATGACTTGGCTCCTGTTGGTCGTTACAAGATCAATAAGAAGTTGTCTTTGAAGACTCGTTTGCTAAACCAAACTTTGGCTGAAACTTTGGCCGACCCAGATTCTGGTGAAATTATCGCCGAAAAGGGAACAGTAGTTGATAAGGCTGTCATGGCTAAGTTGGCACCGTTCTTGGATAACCCAGACTTTAAGACGGTTTCGTACTCACCATCTGGTGATGCTGTTTTGCAAGATGAAGTTGTTTTGCAAAAGATTAAGATTGAATCACCTGAAAATCCAGACAAGACTTTGCTTTTGATTGGTAATGGTCATTTGCCAGAAGACGAACACAACGTTCGCCCTGCTGATATCTTGGCTGGAATGAACTACTTCTTGAACTTGCAAGAAGGCGTTGGCCAAGTTGATGATATTGATCACTTGGGTAACCGTCGAATCCGTTCCGTTGGTGAATTGTTGCAAAACCAGTTCCGGATTGGTTTGACTCGGATGGAACGAGTTGTCCGCGAACGGATGTCAATCCAAGACGCTGCAACCGTTACACCACAACAATTGATTAATATCCGTCCGGTTGTTGCTTCAATTAAAGAATTCTTTGGTTCTTCACAACTTTCACAGTTTATGGACCAGACCAACCCACTTGGCGAAATGAACCACAAGCGTCGTTTGTCAGCCTTGGGTCCTGGTGGTTTGACTCGTGACCGTGCCGGTGTTGAAGTGCGAGATGTTCACTACACCCACTATGGCCGAATTGACCCAATTGAAACACCCGAAGGTCCTAACATTGGTTTGATTAACTCTTTGGCCACTTATGGTCGGATTAACAAGTATGGCTTTATCGAAACACCATACCGTCGTGTTGATTGGGGAACTCACAAGGTTACCGAAAAGATTGACTACTTGACGGCCGATGAAGAAGATAACTACATTGTTGCCCAAGCCAACACGGAATTGGAAGACGATGGATCATTTGTGCACGAAACAGCCATGGCTCGCTTTGGTGAAGAAAACATCGAAACGCCAATCGAAAAGATTGACTACGTCGATGTTTCCCCTAAGCAAGTTGTTTCTGTTGGAACGTCAGTTATTCCGTTCTTGGAAAACGATGATTCCAACCGGGCCTTGATGGGTGCCAACATGCAGCGTCAGGCCGTTCCTTTGCTTGACCCACACGCACCAATTGTTGGTACTGGTGTTGAATATAAGGCTGCCCACGATTCTGGTGCCGCTATTATTTCAACTGCCGCTGGTGAAGTTGAATACGTTGATGCCCGCGAAATCCGCGTTCGTCGTGAAGACGGTCAACTTGACACTTATGAATTAATGAAGTTCCGCCGCTCAAACGGTGGTAAGAACTATAACCAAAAGCCAATCGTTAAGGCTGGTGAACAAATTGAAGAAGACCAAGTCTTAGCTGACGGTCCTTCAATGGAAAAGGGTGAATTGGCCTTGGGTCAAAACCCATTGATTGCCTTTATGACTTGGCAAGGTTATAACTTCGAAGATGCCATCGTCTTGAACGAACGTTTGGTCCGTGAAGATGTTTATACATCAATTCACATCGAAGAATACGATTCAGAGGCCCGTGATACAAAGCTTGGCCCTGAAGAAATTACCCGCGAAATTCCTAACACTGGTGAAGAACAGTTGAAGGACTTGGACGAAAACGGAATTATCCGTGTCGGTGCGGAAGTTAAGGATGGCGACATCCTGGTTGGTAAGGTGACGCCTAAGGGAGTTACTGATTTGTCAGCCGAAGAACGTTTGCTTCACGCAATCTTTGGTGAAAAGGCCCGCGAAGTTCGCGATACTTCATTGAAGGTTCCCCATGGTGGTGGTGGTGTCGTTCAATCTGTTCGGATTTACACACCAGAAAATGGTGATGAATTAGCACCAGGCGTTAACCAAATGGTCCGGGTCTACATCGCGCAAAAGCGTAAGATCCAAGTCGGTGATAAGATGGCCGGTCGTCACGGAAACAAGGGTACTGTTTCAGTTGTTGTTCCTGAAGAAGACATGCCATACATGCCAGACGGAACACCAATTGATATCTTGCTTTCACCAATGGGTGTGCCATCACGTATGAACATTGGTCAGGTTTTGGAACTCCACCTTGGCTTTGCCGCTAAGAAGTTGGGTATCCACGTGGCCTCTCCTGTCTTTGACGGTGCTTCGGATGATGAAATCGAAGATGCCTTGGCAGAAGCTGGTTTGCCATCTGATGGAAAGTCAGTTGTTTATGACGGACGGACTGGTGAAGCCTTTGATAAGCGTGTTGGTGTCGGTGTTATGCACTACATGAAGCTGGCCCACATGGTTGATGATAAGATTCACGCTCGTTCAATCGGTCCTTACTCTCTTGTTACGCAACAGCCTTTGGGTGGAAAAGCTCAGTTCGGTGGACAGCGTTTTGGAGAAATGGAAGTTTGGGCACTGGAAGCTTATGGTGCCGCTTATACTTTGCAAGAAATCTTGACTTACAAGTCAGATGATGTTGCTGGCCGTGTTAAGGTTTACGAATCAATTATTAAGGGAGAAGCTATCCCTAAGCCAGGTGTACCGGAATCATTCCGAGTTTTGGTGAAGGAATTGCAAGCACTTGGTCTTGATATGCGGGTCTTGGATAACTCTGGTGAAGCCGTGCAATTGAAGCAAATGGATGAAGACGACTCTGTCTTGCCAGTTGATGCTTTGCAAAAGCTTGCTCGGACAAACCCTGACTTGTTAAACCGCGATGATAAAGAAGTGAAGGAAGCCTTTGAAGAAGTTGAAGGCAAGGATCAAGCACAAGCAGCCACCTTTACTGATGAACAAGAATAATTAAAGAAAGGTGACCGAATAGATGGCAATCGATGTTAACAAATTCGAGAGTATGCAAATCGGTCTGGCCTCTCCTGACCAAATCCATGACTGGTCTCATGGTGAAGTTAAGAAACCAGAAACGATTAACTATCGAACTTTAAAGCCTGAAAAAGATGGTTTGTTTGATGAACGAATCTTTGGTCCAACCAAGGATTACGAATGTGCTTGTGGAAAGTACAAGCGCATCCGTTATAAGGGAATTGTCTGTGACCGCTGTGGTGTTGAAGTTACTTCAGCAAAGGTCCGTCGCGAACGGATGGGTCACATTGAATTGGCAGCTCCTGCTACCCACATTTGGTACTTCAAGGGAATTCCATCACGGATGGGATTGGTCTTGGACATGTCACCACGTTCTTTGGAAGAAGTGATTTACTTTGCTTCTTACGTTGTAGTTGATCCCGGTGATGCACCTGTTGAAAAGAAGCAGTTGCTGACTGAACGCGAATACCGTGACTACAAGAAGGAATTCGGTGCCAACTTTAAGGCTGGAATGGGAGCCGAAGCCATCAAGGAATTGTTGGCCGACGTTGACTTGGCTGGTGAAGCCGATGCCTTGAAGCACGAATTGCAAGAAGCAACTGGTCAAAAGCGTGTCCGTGCGGTTCGCCGTTTGGATATCATTGAAGCTTTCTTGCAATCAGACAACAAGCCAGAATGGATGGTCATGGATGTTATTCCAGTTATCCCACCTGACTTGCGTCCAATGGTTCAATTGGAAGGTGGCCGCTTTGCCACTTCTGATTTGAACGACTTGTACCGTCGTGTGATTAACCGTAACAACCGTTTGAAGCGTTTGTTTGACTTGCATGCCCCTGGTATCATTGTTCAAAACGAAAAGCGGATGTTGCAAGAAGCCGTCGATGCATTGATGGATAACGGTCGTCGTGGCCGTCCTGTTGCTGGTCCTGGTAACCGTCCTTTGAAGTCTTTGTCTCACATGTTGAAGGGAAAGCAAGGACGTTTCCGTCAAAACTTGTTGGGTAAGCGTGTTGATTACTCAGGTCGTTCTGTTATTGATGTTGGTCCATTCTTGAAGATGAACCAAATGGGTCTGCCACGTCCAATGGCAATCGAATTGTTCCGCCCATTCATTATGAAGGAATTGACGAAGCGTGGTTTGGCAGGCAATGTTAAGTCTGCTAAGCGCAAGATTGACAAGGCTGATGAAGATGTGATGGACGTTTTGGAAGACGTTATCAAGGAACACCCAGTTTTGTTGAACCGAGCACCTACATTGCACCGTCTTGGAATCCAGGCCTTTGAACCGGTTTTGGTTTCAGGTAAGGCAATGCGGTTACACCCATTGATCTGTGAAGCTTATAACGCCGATTTTGATGGGGACCAGATGGCCATTCACGTTCCTTTGTCAGATGAAGCCCAAGCGGAAGCCCGTTTGTTGATGTTGGCCGCTGGCCACATCTTGGCTCCTAAGGATGGAAAGCCAATCGTTGCTCCTTCACAGGATATGGTAATTGGAAACTATTACTTGACTACTGAAGAAGCAGGTCGTGAAGGCGAAGGCATGATTTTCTCATCTGTTGATGAAGCTCGCCTTGCTTATGAAAATAAGTTGGTTCACTACCATACTCGGGTAGGAATCCAAACGTCTTCATTTGACGAAAAGAAGCCATTTACGGCCGAACAACGTCAAAAGATTATGGTTACTTCTGTTGGTAAGTTGATTTTCAACGAAATTTTGCCAACTGAATTCCCATACATTAATGAACCTTCAGACGAAAACTTCCAGGCAATCTCAGATGACTTCTTCTTAGATGCCGGAGAAGATATTAACGAATACTTGAAGGACAACGATATCATTAAGCCGTTTAAGAAAGGCTTCTTGTCAGATATCATTGCCGAAGTATACAAACGTTACAAGGTAACTGAAACATCCCTTCTTTTGGACCGGATGAAGGACTTGGGTTATGACATTTCAACTCAATCTGGTTTGACAGTTGCCATGACCGACGTGACGGAATTGGCTGATAAGCCAAAGATCTTGGAAGATGCCCACAAGCAAGTGGACGTTGTTACCAAGCAATTCCGTCGTGGTTTGATTACGGATGCCGAACGTTACCAGCGGGTTATCGATATCTGGTCAAAGGCCAAGGATGTTATCCAAGATGAATTGATTGATTCATTTGATACTAAGAACCCAATCTACATGATGCAGGATTCTGGTGCTCGTGGTAACATCTCGAACTTCGTTCAGTTGGCCGGTATGCGTGGTTTGATGGCCGGACCTGGTGGTAAGATTATCGAATTGCCAGTTACATCAAACTTCCGTGACGGTTTGACTGTGATGGAAATGTTTATTTCAACCCACGGTGCTCGTAAGGGTATGTCTGATACGGCCTTGAAGACGGCCAACTCAGGTTACTTGACTCGTCGTTTGGTTGATGTGGCCCAAGATGTTATTGTTCGTGAATACGATAATGGTTCTGACCGTGGTGTTGCTGTTTCAGCAATTGTTGATGGTAACTCAGTGGTTGAACCATTGTATGACCGAATCTTGGGACGTTACGCCATGAAGTCAGTCTTTGATCCAGAAACTGGTGAAAAGATCGTTGCTCGTAACGAAATGATTGACGAAGACGCTGCCAAGAAAATTGATAAGGCTGGTATCACAGAAGTTACCATCCGTTCTGTCTTCACTTCGACTACTGAACACGGTGTTTCTGTTCTTGACTACGGTCGGAACTTGGCCACTGGTGAAGAAGTTGAAGTTGGTGAAGCAGTTGGTACTGTTGCCGCTCAATCAATCGGTGAACCTGGTACTCAGTTGACCATGCGTAACTTCCACACGGGTGGTGTTGCCGGTGGAAACGATATCACGCAAGGTTTGCCTCGTGTGCAAGAAATTGTTGAAGCTCGTATCCCTAAGGGACGTGCTGAAATTTCTGAAGTGACTGGAAAGATCACGACGATCGAAGAAAACCCAGCCGAACGGACGAAGGAAGTCACAATTGAAGGTGAGACCGATACTCGGACTTACACTTTGCCTTTGACAGCGCGGATGCGCTTTGGTGAAGGGGATGCCATCAAGCGTGGCCAAGCAATTAACGAAGGACCAATTGATCCAAAGGAATTGCTTGCCGTTACTGATACATTGACGACCGAATCATACATGCTTTCTGAAATTCAAAAGGTTTACCGTTTGCAGGGAATCGAAGTTTCAGATAAGCACATCGAAGTTATGATTCGTCAGATGTTGCGGAAGGTCCGTGTCATGGATCCAGGTCAAACTGACTTGTTGCCTGGAACTTTGATGGACATTGCGGACTTCAAGCGGGCTAACGAACCAGCACTCTTTGCTGGTAAGATTCCTGCCACTGCCCGTCCTGTCTTGCTTGGTATTACCAAGGCGGCTTTGGAAACTAACTCATTCTTGTCTGCTGCATCATTCCAAGAAACAACTCGTGTCTTGACTGATGCCGCTATCCGTGGCAAGAACGACCCATTGGTCGGACTAAAGGAAAACGTCATCATTGGAAAGATCATTCCAGCTGGAACTGGTATGGGCGAATATCGTAAGATTAAGCCTGAAGTTGTTGGCGAAGTGGTTGCCCAACCTGAAGACATTCAAGCAGAAATGCAAACCTTGGACGAAGTTGCTCAAACAATTGACGGCCAAGAATAACGGTGGAAAAGTCAGCGAAAGCTGGCTTTTTTTATTGTCCAAAAAGTTGGTTTAAGGTAGACTAGGAAATAGGAGTATAAGGCAAATGAAAAAAGCAGACACAGAAGTTAAAATTAAGTGGATTAAATGGGTCCAAGATTTGAATCAAAAGCAACTATGGTCCATTGTGGTTGTGCCAACAGTTATTTTATTGATCTTTTTGGCTGTCCGAATTAAAAATGGTAACCAGGCCTATGATCCCAACTGGTTCATCTATGTCTTTGCCATTTTCTATGCAGCGGCCTTCAGTCCAGCAGGAGAGCAGGTGCAATACCGGCTCTTTCCTAAGTCGATGCCCCACCACCAATACCAGGTCACGACTTGGAGCCAGTGGGAGCAAGCAATTATCATTTCAGTGGTCTTGATGGTGACTTCACTTTTGCTTTGGCCAATTCAAAAGCAAGGTGAGATTGCGGTCCACACGATTGCCGCTTTAGTGGTCGGTTTCATGGTGATGTGGTCATACCGTTTTGCTATCCACTACTGGATTGTACAAAAGACAAGTAAAAAGAAGTAAGAATGCCACCCGACCCAGTTAAAAATTTGGGTCCGGGTGCTTTACTTTGTAAAAAAAGATTAAGCCGTTTATGACAAATAAAAGTCGGTTTGAAGCCAATTTGAGGATTTGACTAGTCAAAATTTTGACAGTTTCGTTATCCTCAAGGTGTTGGCGGACGGTTTGCAGACAAGAAGGATTTCATGGAACAAATTGACTACCAGCAAATGAACGGGTTGTCGCTAGCCTATATTGGCGATGCAATTTACGAACTAGCAGTCCGTAATCACTTGGTTTACTTGGGTCTAACCAAGGTCAATGACTTGCAAAAAAAGTCGCGCCATTACGTTTCAGCCAAAGCCCATGCGGCCTTGTATCAATTGATGGTGGAAGACGACTTATTGACGGAAGAAGAACAGCATTACTTTAAGCGCGGTCGTAATGCTAAGTCTTATACCAAGGCCAAAAATACCAATGTTGTTTCCTACCGGATTTCAACTGGCGTTGAGGCGATGGTTGGTTACCTGTATTTGTCAGGGCAAACAGACCGGTTAGAAGAATTAATGAACTGGGTCTATGACCAAGTTGAAAGCGGGAGAACAAAAGATGTCTAAAGAAGAACCGGCCTTTATCTACGGCCACCATGCCGTTGTGGAGACATTAAAGCAGCAAAAGGCAGTTAACAAGCTGTGGTTACAGACGGGCTTGCAGCCAAAGGTTGAAAAAGAAGTTAGCCAACTTGCTAAGGACCAGGGGATTGTGATCCAAAAGGCCCCCAAGCAAAAGTTGGACGAATTGGCAGATGGTGGGAACCACCAGGGGCTAGTTTTGTCCGTTGCGGCTTATGAATATGCGGACTTGGATGACTTATTTGCCAAGGCGGATGCCGCCGGGGAAGCACCTTTTTTCTTAATTTTGGATGAAATCGAAGACCCCCATAACTTGGGGTCGATTCTTCGGACGGCCGATGCGGCTGGAGTTCATGGAATCATCATTCCAAAGCGCCGAGCAGTCCAATTAACCGGAACGGTGGCTAAGAGCTCAACTGGGGCGATTGAGCACGTACCGGTTTGCCGGGTGACGAACCTGGTTCAAACGGTGAAGACCTTAAAGGACCGGGGCCTTTGGATTTTTGGCACCGACATGGCCGGCCAAGACTACCGTGACTGGGACGCCAATGGGGCAACTGCCTTAGTGATTGGTAACGAAGGAAAGGGCATCTCGCCGCTGCTGAAAAAGCAGATGGATGGCATGCTCACAATCCCGATGGTTGGTCACGTTCAGTCATTAAATGCTAGTGTCGCTGCTAGTTTGTTAATTTACCAAGGATATGGTTCGCGACACCCAAAGTAATTTGAGCCAATTGGCTCATTTTTCGGAGGGTTGAAAAATGAAGGAAGCTGACGATTTATTAAGTACGGTGGCAAGTGCCCAAATGGGGGATGACACCGCCTTTGAATTTTTAATGGATAAGACTGCTGGGATGATTCGTTTTGTCTATTGCTTACGAATCAGCAAGTACTGTGACTTTGACGAGTGGCAGTCCGAGGCTTTAGAGGTCTTGTTATACTGTGTTCGCAATTATCAGTTAGACCAGCGCCACGAGGCGAAGTTTTCGACTTATTTTTTTAGTTCGCTTGAAAATAAGGCGATTGATGTGATCCGGCGTTATTATTCAAAAAGAGCGGCTTTTCGACGGGGAATGTTGTCAACTGGATCGGTTGATAAGGGACGGATTGTTTTCGAGATTGCTAGTTCGGATGTGTCGGCAGAAGAAGCTGTGATTATCCGGGAGGCTTTGGGTAAGGTGAAACCCTTACGAAACCCAGGCTTTCCAAAAATGGTGGCGGAAGTGACGGGGTTGAAACCGTTAACTGCCAAAAAACGTCAAAATCCATACGAGTATAGCCTACAGTTTCAGTTTAAACGGCGGGTCAAAGCTGAGCTCTACCGGCTTAGTTGAAATACTGGTGAAAAAATGCTATTATAATCCCTTAGTGAGGTAAAGAAGTATGCCAAGTCAAAAAGCATCGTTGGCCTGTGAAGTTTGCGGTTCAAGAAATTACACCGTGACTTTATCAAAAGGTCGGGTTGACCGTTTAGGGGTCAAGAAGTTTTGCCCACACTGTGGCAAGCACACTTTCCACCGGGAAACAAAGTGAGGTAGCAACACAATGATTACTTATTTTAAAAATGTCGCTTCTGAAATGCGCAAGGTTTCATGGTTATCCTTGGAACAAACTACAAAAGAATCAGTCGCAGTAATTGGTATTTCATTGATTTTTGCTGCCATTATTGGTGCCAGTGACTGGATTTTGACCCAAGCGGTTAATTTCTTCTTGGCACACTAAGAAACAATATAGTATACTTAAAGCAGATAAAGGAGTCGGACGACTCTTTTTTATTTGCCATTAAAAGGAGGATGGGCTTAGCCCGAAAAAAACATGACAGAAGAAATCGAAAAAGCTTGGTTCGTTGTCCACACATATGCAGGTTACGAACACAAGGTGCAAGCTAACTTGGGTTCTCGTACACAAACCATGGGAATGTCTGACCAGATTTTCCGGGTTTTGGTACCAGAACAAGAAGTATCAACCGTTGAAGATGGTGAAGTGAAGACTTCAATCGAAAACGATTTCCCTGGTTATGTCCTCGTTGAAATGGCAACCCCACAGGAAGGCAACATGACCGACGAAGCTTGGTACGTTGTTCGAAACACGCCAGGTGTTACTGGGTTCTTGGGTTCTCACGGTGCTGGTTCAAAGCCAAACTCTTTGCTGCCTGAAGAAGTTGACTTGTTGATGAAGCGGATGGGGATGCAAGGTGAAGCCGTTGTTGACCTTGATGTCGAAGTTGGTCAAACAATTAAGATTGTTGCTGGTCCATTCAATGGAATGGAAGGGGTTATCCGGTCAATTGATACGGAAAAACAAGAAGTAGAAGCAACGGTTGAAGTCTTCGGTCGGGAAACGCCAACTGAACTGGGATTCAACGATATCGATACAAACCTTTAAGAAAAGTATGATAAATGCGCCGGCCTTGACTTAGGTCGGCCTTTTTGATAAGATATCATGGTATGTCAAGGACATGCGTGGAAGCAGCACTGAAGCTGCGCTGTACCACAACACGAGGAGGAAAATATCGTGGCTAAAAAAGTTATCAATGTTGTGAAACTGCAAATTGCCGCTGCCAAAGCAACCCCAGCTCCACCAGTTGGACCTGCCTTGGGACAAGCCGGTATTAACATTGCACAATTCACTAAGGAATTTAACGCACGGACTGCTGACCAAGCTGGCTCAACAATCCCTGTTGAAATCTCAGTTTTCGATGATCGCTCATTCGAATTCGTGACAAAGACCCCACCAGCAGCTGACCAATTACGGAAGATTGTTGGTAAGGGTTCTGGTGAACCTAACCGCACTAAGGCCGGTAACGTTACTTTGGACCAAATCAAGGCAATTGCTGAAAACAAGATGGCAGATTTGAATGCCAACGACGTGACAGCAGCCATGAAGATGATCGAAGGTACTGCTCGTTCAATGGGTGTTACTGTTGAAGGTGTGGACTTGACTGTTGAAGGAACAGCAATCAAGGAGGACGCAGAATAATGACACAAAAGCATGGTAAGAAGTATTTAGAAGCCGTTGCAAAGGTTGATGCTGAAAAGGCATACGCTTTGGCAGACGGAATCTCATTGTTGAAGGATGTATCATACGCTAAGTTTGACGCTTCTGTTGAAGTAACTTTCAAGTTAAACGTTGATACTCGTCAAGCTGACCAACAATTGCGTGGTGCTGTTGTTTTGCCTAATGGATCTGGTAAGGACAAGACTGTTGTGGTCTTTGCCCAAGGTGACAAGGCAAAGGAAGCTGAAGAAGCTGGTGCTGACGTTGTTGGTGCTGCTGACTTGGTTCAACGCATCCAAGACGGTTGGTTGGACTTTGACGTTGCTGTTGCAACGCCTGACATGATGGCCCAAGTTGGTCGTGTTGGTCGTGCATTGGGTCCTAAGGGCTTGATGCCAAACCCTAAGACTGGAACTGTTACGATGGATGTCGCTAAGGCCGTTTCAGATGCTAAGGGTGGTCAAGTGACTTACCGTACTGACCGTGACGGAAACGTTGCCGTTACTGTTGGTCGTGTATCATTTGAAGAAGGCAAGTTGTCTGAAAACATCAAGGCAATTGCTGACACAATCTTGAAGGCTCGCCCAGCTGCTGTTAAGGGAACTTACGTTTCAAACGTTGCCCTTTCATCAACGATGAGTCCTGCAGTTACTTTGGACTTGGCTTCTCTTTAATTGACAGCCTGTCTTAAAACTGTTAAGATTACTAAGTAAATTAAATCAATTTTGCCTAAGACTCAGGTGGTAGCAATACCTTAATACCCTGCCGAGGAAGTTAAACATTAACTTGTCCCGTCTGTCTTTTGGCAGGCGGGTTTCTTTTGCAAAAAAATCTAGTTGAAAGGAGTTTATTTCACATGAGTGAACAAGCTATTGCTATCAAAGCCGAAAAGGTTGCTGCTGTTACTGAAGAACTTAAGTCAGCTGCAGCTGCGGTTGTTGTGAACCCCCGTGGTTTGACAGTTGCCGAATCAACTGACTTGCGTCACCAATTGCGCCAAGAAGGTGTTCGATTGGAAGTTATCAAGAACAAAGTCTTGGTACGTGCCGCTAAGGAAGCCGGCTTTGAAGATTTGAACGATTTGTTTGCTGGCCCATCAGCCGTTGCCTTTTCAAACGACGACGCTGTTGCCCCAGCCCGCATTTTGAAGAAGTACACCGAAGAAAACGAAAAGCTCGTTATCAAGGGTGGTGTCATTGACGGAAGCATCGCTTCTCTTGAAGACATCAACAAGTACGCTTCATTGCCTTCACACGAAGGTTTGCTTGGCCAGTTGATGGCCGAATTCCAATACCCAATTCGTACCTTTGCTTATGCTGTTAAGGCATTGCAAGAGAAGAAGGAAGCGGAAGGCGAAGCAGCTCCTGCTGCTGAATAAGCACTTTTATAACTTACAAACATTAAAACTAATTGGAGGAATTAATCATGGCTTTTGATAAAGACGCGATTATCGCATCATTGAAGGATGCATCTATTTTGGACTTGGCTGACTTGGTTTCAGCTATCGAAGAAGAATTTGACGTTTCAGCTGCTGCTCCTGTTGCCGCTGCTGGTGCTGCCGGTGCCGAAGGTGGCGCAGCTAAGTCAGAATTCGACGTTGAATTGACTTCTGCAGGTTCTGCTAAGGTTAAGGTTATCAAGGCAGTTCGTGAAGCAACTGGTCTTGGCTTGAAGGAAGCTAAGGACATGGTTGATAACGCACCTTCTGTTATTAAGGAAGGCGTTGCCGAAGCCGAAGCCGAAGAATTGAAGGCTGCTTTGGAAGAAACTGGTGCTTCAGTTACTTTGAAGTAATCAGAGAAAAAGAGCACTTGGTGCTCTTTTTTTGTACATAACTTTTACAAATTCAATCAGAAAGGATTCGATGATGACGGAGAAAAAAGCAGGTGAGCAGTACTTTACGGCCAACCCCGATGCTGCCCATGACTACCAAAATTTTGACTTTACTTTACTAGGTCACAATCTTCACTTCCAAACCGATGCGGGAGTCTTTTCCAAGCGGACTGTTGATTTTGGTACCCGGGTCATGTTGGATACGGCTGAAAAAACAACTGATATTCCTGCAGGTAAGGTCTTAGACCTTGGAACCGGCTATGGATCCGTTGGGATTTCAATGGCGAAGGCCTTTGACCGAGAAGTCGACATGGTTGATGTCAACGAACGGGCTCTGTCACTTGCTCGAGCAAATGCAGACCGGAATGGTGTGGCTAGCCAGGTCAATGTCTTCCAGTCTAATATTTATGACCAGGTCCAAGACCAGTACGCTTTAATCTTAGTGAACCCACCAATCCGGGCTGGTAAGGCGGTCGTAACAGCGATGCTTCAAGAAGCTAAAGATCACTTAGTACCCGGAGGCAGGATTTTAGCGGTTTTGCAAAAAAAGCAAGGGGCGCCATCTGCACAAAAGAACATGGAAGTAGTCTTTCCACAAGTGTTAGTCGCTAACAAAAAGAAGGGTTACTACGTCTTGGAGGCAACTAATGGCTGAAGTTCCAACTTTAACGAGTGAAGAGGTTGCCCACTTTATGGATCTGGCCTTAGCAGAAGCAAAGCAGGCCGGTGCGATTGGTGAAGTCCCAATTGGGGCGGTTTTAGTCCAGAATGGTCAAGTGATTGCTACTGGTTCTAACCGGCGCGAAGTGGACCAGGAAACGACCTCCCATGCTGAATTGCTAGCCATTATGGCGGCGAATGAAAAAATGGGTACGTGGCGGTTAGAAAATACCGCTTTGTTTGTGACATTGGAACCCTGCCTGATGTGTGCCGGGGCGATTTTAAATGCCCGGATTCCACTGGTTTATTATGGGGCTAAAGACCCCAAGGCTGGAGCAGTTTCGTCTTTGTACCAGGTTTTTGATGATGACCGGTTAAACCACCAAGTCAAAACTTTTGTTGGTGTTAAACAAGAAGAATCAAAGGCCTTGTTGAAGGACTTTTTCCAAGGACTACGGCAGAAACAAAAGGCTTTGAAAAAAGCGAAAAAAGAGGCAGAACGGGGCTGAATTTGACGGTCAGTTTTTGACTGGGCTATCTGTTAAAAACGGTTGCCTTTTACCCCTAATTTCGCTATAATAACAGTGCAGGCAAGGGTTGCCTTTCGAACCGAGTCAGGACAGAAATGTAGCAGCTCTAAGATTGATTGACCTTGTGCTTGTGTACATAGCAAAACCGCCTTGTGGCGGCTTTTTTTGTAAGAGAGGGGACATCAATGGCATATCAAGCACTGTACCGGGTTTACCGGCCAAAGACATTTGACCAGATGGTTGGCCAAGAAGTGATTACCAAGACCCTGTCGAATGCAATTGAAAAAGACCAAACTGGTCATGCCTACCTCTTTGCTGGCCCCCGGGGAACTGGTAAGACTTCTGCGGCGAAAATCTTTGCTCGAGAAGTGAATGGTATTAGTGCTGATGAGGCCAAAGAGTCTCACCCGGATATTATTGAAATTGATGCGGCCTCGAATAATGGGGTTGATGAAATTCGGTCGATTCGTGATTCCGCAAACTATGCACCAATTGAAGCCCCTTACAAAATTTATATTATTGATGAAGCCCACATGCTATCAACGGGAGCCTTTAATGCTTTGTTGAAGACCCTAGAAGAACCACCAGCCCAGGTCAAATTCATTTTGGCTACGACTGAGGTTCAGAAGATGCCGGCCACGATTTTGTCGCGGACGCAACGTTTTGAATTTAAGCGGTTATCAAACCAAACAATTAAAGACCGCTTGGTTGAAATTCTCGGCCAAGAAAACCAGGACTATGAAGACGGGGCTTTGGATGTTGTTGCTACTGCTGCTGAAGGTGGGATGCGAGACGCCTTGTCGATTTTGGACCAAGTGATTGCCTTTGGCCCAGAAAAAGTCACGGTTGATAACGCTTTGACGGTGACAGGTTCGGTTAAAATTGACCAACTATTGACCTATTTGGGCCAAGTCCTAGACCAGAATACAGCTGCTGCTTTGGAAACGCTGTCGGCCATCCTATTGGCTGGGAAAGATGCTAACCGCTTTTTGGCCGACTTAATGACGACCTTACGCGATGTTATGCTCGTTGATTTGGATGAAGCATTAGTTAAATCAGCGGCAAAAATTAATGAATTACGCGAATTTAAGTCCCGAGTAAACCAGGAAAAAATTCAGACCATGTTGCTTACGATTGACCAAGTCAAAACCGAATTGGCCCAATCTTTGCAAAGTGATATTTACTTGGAAATTTTAACGGTGCGGTTGAGCCAGCCGACTAGTCAAACTGCGACAAGCCCAGCACCAAGTCAAGCAGGTTTGACAGTCGGTCAAAGCCAGCCAATGAAGCAGGTGAAGTCTCAGTCAATGCCTGAGAAAGCTCCAGTTCAACCCGGCCAACAAGGTGAAAAACCAGTTGAACCAAAGACTTCAGACCCGGTTACAGAAGAAAACCAGCCAGTGGTAACAACACCAGCGGTTGAAGAGCCAACCCCGACACCTGTTGTCGAAGAATCGATCCCCGAAGAACCAACTGCTGTGAGTGAACCAAGTCCTACGGTCGAAGAGGCGCCCAACGAACAAATGCCACAACCAGCTGCTAGTCAAACCGATGACTTGCCGGACGCTGGTATTGAACCGGTTGTTTACACTGGCAAAGAACCAGTCCAGGCTGTCTTGGCAGAAGCTAAGCGTGATAGTTTAACGCAGGCTCAATCTGTTTGGTCAGAAATTGTGGCCGAATTTTCAGTGAAAGACCAGGCAGTCTTGCAAGTGACCAAGCCGGTCGCTGCTTCGAGCGAGGCTTTAATCTTGGCTTTTGATTTCCCTGCTATCTTAGAAAATACATTGAAAAATGCGGCCTTGTTGCAATCCTTAACCGGACACCTGCACCAGCATGGCTTACCAAAGACTTTGGTATTACGCAGCCAGGATGAATGGATGAATGACCGGGCGGAATACATTAAGGCCTTAAAGGCAGGTCAAAGCATCCAAATTAAGTTGGATGACTTGGCGCCAACCGTTTTAGCCCAGGGTGGTGGAATTAATTCAGCTACACCGGTACAAAGTGAAGTGGCTGTTGAAGATGACCTCGTCAAACAGGCGCAAGACTTATTTGGTAAAGACATGGTCCAAGTTCAAGACGAAGAAAACTAAGGAAGATTGCGAATGCAATACCCAGAACCCATTGCAAAATTAATCGATTCATACTCGAAACTCCCGGGAATTGGGGCGAAAACTGCCAGTCGGTTGGCCTTTTATACCTTGGGGATGGATGAGGATGATGTTGCCTCCTTTGCGAAGGCTTTATCATCTGCCAAAGATTCCGTCACTTTCTGTGAAATTTGCGGTAATATTACTAGTAAAGATGAAAATCCTTGTGTTATTTGTCAGGATTCAAGTCGCGACCGGTCGGTTGTCTTGGTCTTGCAAAACCCAAAGGATGTGATGGCTTTGGAACAAACTGGGGAATACCATGGTTTGTACCACGTCTTAAACGGTTTAATTTCGCCAAGTGCGGGAACTGGACCAGAAGATATCAACCTGCCGTCCTTGATTAAACGTTTGTCAAAGGATGAAGAGATCAAGGAAGTGATTGTTGGAACGAACGCTAATACCGATGGGGAAGCAACAGCAATGTACTTGGCCCGGTTGTTAAAGCCGGCCAATATTAAGGTAACCCGTTTGGCAACTGGCTTAGCCGTCGGTTCTGATATTGACTATGCTGACCAACTGACCCTAATCAAGTCCATCGAAGGCAGAAATGAGCTCTAATGTTTAAAAAGAAGAAGTTAGACAACCAATACTTGAAGCAAGAATACGACCAAATGCTCATGGACCAAATCAATGAGGCTCGGGCTTCCTTGCACCATTCGGAAGAATCAGAAACTGCCTTGGTTGATTCACGGGTAAATGGTCACATGATCCAGGCACAAACCGCCTTGGAAAAGGCTAAGTTCTCTTATTTGTATAATGAGGCTCGCCTGCGCAAGACGGTTGCCAGCCAGCAACAGATGTTTCAACACCCAAAGCAATAGCTAGGAGCAGACTGTGAAAAAGACTCAGTTTATTTCATTTGAAGGGCCTGAAGGGGCTGGGAAGACGACCGTGATTAATGCGGTCGTTCCTGTAATTGAAGAACTGTCAAAAAAATCAGTTTTGGTGACTCGCGAACCAGGTGGGAGCGAAGTGGCTGAAGGCATTCGGTCTTTGCTACAAAAAAAGACGGAACCGGCAATGGATTCATGGACGGAGGCACTTTTGTTAGCTGCTTCAAGACGGGAACACTTGGTTCAAACGATTGAACCAGCTTTGGCCAATGACCAGGTCGTTATTTCAGACCGGTACCTCGATTCCTCGCTGGCCTACCAAGGTGGTGGTCGTGGTTTAGGGGTTGACCAGGTGATGGATTTGAATCAAATTGCCACTCAGGGACTCTTACCCGATCTAACGATTTACCTGGATTTGCCAGTTGAAGTTGGGTTGGACCGGGTCTTTTCACACCGTCAGGATAAGATTGACCGTTTGGATGAGGAAGCTTTGTCTTTCCACCAAGAGGTTCGGAAAACTTATTTAAAGATTGCTGACCAATATGCTGACCGAATTAAACTGGTCAATGCGAACCAAGACCTCGACCAGGTTATTCAGGATGTGATTGTAGCGCTGAAAAATAATTGGAGGTAAGACGATGAAGTTAATCAATGCGATTGTTCAAGACAAAGATGCCACCAAGCTAGCCAATGCCTTTGTAAAGGCCAAGGTACAAGCAACCCGCTTGAGTACGACGGGTTCTTTCTTGCGGTCTGGAAATACGACCTTTATCATTGCGATTGATGAAGATAAGGTTGATTCTGTCTTGCAAATTATTAAAGACGTTTCACAAAAGCGGAAGCAGTTTATGGTTCCGCCAGTTGGCTTTGAAGGTGAACGGACGGGTTCTTTCCCAGTTGAAATCGAAGTTGGTGGGGCAACTGTCTTTACTCAAACGATTGATAATTTTTACCAATTTTAATTAATGGCAGCAAAAAGTAAAAACAAGGACCAAACCGGTCCAAATACAGACCAAGAAGTCCTGGCTAATGTTGACTTTACGAAGGTGGCCACTGAGGCTTACCCAACGGACTTGGCTCACTTTCAGCAAACGGTGGCAGAAGACCGCTTATCCCACCTGTATTTAATGGTGGGGCCTGGCGACCAAGAAAAGTTGGCCTTGGCACAAGCGATTGGTTCACTGGTGATTGGCGATGATGACCTAACCAAGGAACGGTTGGCCGCTTACGACCACCCGGACTTTGTGACGGTCTTACCCGAAAAGCCAGGGGCAGCCATTAAAATTGCCCAAATCCGGGCCTTACTACCTGAATTAACTACGACGGCAATGGAAGCGGACCGGAAGGTCTTTGTGATTGACCAAGTTGATACGTTGACCAATGCGGCTGCGAACTCTTTGTTGAAGTTTATTGAGGAACCAGCCGGTCCGCAGTTGATTTTGCTATTGGCTAACCGCTTATCGGAGGTCTTGCCGACAATTCAATCACGAGCTCAGCTGGTAAGCTTAAGCGCGACCGACCAAGTTGGTTCTGATTTAGAAGCGGACCGTCAGGCCTTCTTAGACCAGGCTCAATCAATCACTTTTAAGTGGTTTGAAAAGGCCTTGGCCCGAGATGTCTCCGTGATTTCTTACTTAAAAACCGACTTGATGCCCCTGGTCCAAGATAACTTAGACCACCAGCAACAAGTGATTGCCTGGCTCCAGGACATGGGACGGGACTTAACGGTCTTTTCTTACTTAGGAAAGGATCAACTCCGTTTTCCACAGCTAACGGGCTATTATGAAAAAGTCCAGGAACGGTATTCAACCGACCAACTCCTAGCGGTTGGTAGCTTAGTCTTGCAGGCAGACCAACTTCGGTCAGTTAATATTGCTTGGCAAAGCCGGTTAGAAAAACTAGCTTTAGAGGTCGTTTTGGCCTTGGGCTAATGAACAAAAACATTAATGGTCAGTTAATCCATTTTACCCATAATGGGTGGATGGATAACTTTTAAACCAAAGTAATCGGTGAAGAGGATGCAGACACAAAAAAGTTTTTCCAAACAAGATACGGGGACTTTGTACCTGGTTGCCACGCCGATCGGAAACTTAGGTGATATGTCAAACCGGGCAATTGAGGTCCTGTCTTCGGTTGATGTGATTGCTGCCGAGGATACGAGGCATACACAACTGTTGCTCAATTATTTTGACATCCGGGCCAAGAAAACAGCCTTACATGAACATAACTGGCAGGAGAAAACGCCACTTTTGGTGCAAGACCTCTTAGCTGGACAATCGATTGCCCAGGTGTCAGACGCCGGACTGCCATCGATTTCAGACCCTGGTAAGGAATTAGTGGCAGCAGCAATTGCAGCTGGTATTGCAGTTGTTCCTATTCCGGGAGCTTCGGCTGGGATTACGGCCCTGATTGCGTCTGGATTAGTGCCACAGCCCTTCTACTTCCACGGATTTTTGCCCCGAAAAAAAACAGACCAGGCCCAGGTCCTAGCAGACCTTGGCGTCCGATCCGAAACGATGATTTTTTACGAGGCACCACACCGGTTGAAGGCAACCTTAGCAAACCTTGTCGAGGTTTTGGGCCCAGACCGGCAAATTGTACTCGCCCGGGAACTGACAAAACGGTACGAAGAATTCTTACGTGGTACAGCTCAAGAATTATGGGACTGGGCTGCAAGCAGTGAGGTTCGGGGAGAATTTGTTCTGTTAGTTGCTGGAGCAGATGAAAAAACGGTCCGGCAAGCAAAACAGGCACAAGCCGGTGAGGATTCTTTGGCTGGCTTGCCAGTAGAAGAGGCGGTTCAAGCCTTAGTTGACCAAGGCCAAAAGCCAAACCAAGCAATTAAGGTGGTAGCAAAAGACCGGGGCTTAAACCGGCAAGATGTTTACAAAACCTATCACCAGATTGAGGAATAAGATGGCAGAAGGATTTAAAATTACTCAGCCAGTTGAATACTACCAGGTTGATTTGACCCGGAAACTTTCGTTGCCAATGATTTTGAATTTGGCAATCTTATGTTCTAGAAAGCACGGCGAAGAGTTGGAGATTGGTTACCAAGAAACTGACCAACGAGGTGTTGGCTGGGTCATCTTGCAGTACGATTTGAAAATTAACCGCCGGCCCAAGTTAGGTGAAACGATTACGATTGAAACGAAGGCGGGCGAGTGGTCATCTTACTTTGCCATGAGAGGTTTCTTATTCCGGGACGAGACTGGCGAAGTGATTATCGAAATCGATTCGCTTTGGGCCTTGATTGACCTCGAAACTAGGCGGATGAAAAAGTTCCCAGAGGACTTGGTGGCACCGTATGGTGGTCAAGAAGTCCGTCGGTTGGAAAAGATGCAAAAGGTTGAAAAGATTAGTGACGACGAAGAGACGCTCGACCGGTCTTATCAAGTCCGTTTCTTAGATATCGATGGTAACCGCCATGTTAATAATTCTAAGTATCTGGAATGGATGTTAGATGTTTTACCTTTGGACTTTGTCAAAGAACACGAGGCCAAGGCCTTAACGATTCGTTATGAAAATGAGGTTCATTACGGTCACCAAGTTGATTCCCAAGCGGTTTTAGGGGATAATAAGACGAAACACCGGGTTACTAAAAACGGTGGCATTGCCGCAGAAGCAATGATTAATTGGCAGTAAAAGTTAACTTAATTTATTAGAGTGAGGATATTGAAATGTCAGTATTAGTATTAGGTGGAGCCGGTTATATTGGTTCACACATGGTTCGCCAGTTGTTAGCACAAGGCGAAGACGTTGTTGTTGTTGATAACTTGGTCAAAGGGCACCGTGATGCCGTTGCCAAGGAAGCCAAGTTCTATGAAGTTGACTTGCGGGACAAACCTGCTTTGTCAGAAGTCTTTGAAAAGGAAAACATTGATGCTGTTGTCCACTTTGCTGCCTTTTCAATTGTGCCAGAATCAGTGGCCGAACCATTGAAGTACTTTGACAACAACACGGCTGGTATGGTAACTTTGCTGGAAGTGATGAAGGAACACGATGTCAAGAAGATTGTCTTCTCATCAACGGCCGCTACTTATGGTAACCCAGTTAACATTCCAATTAAGGAAACCGACCCACAAAACCCAATCAACCCTTATGGGGAATCAAAGTTGATGATGGAAAAGATGATGGCTTGGGCTGATTCAGCCTACGACATCAAGTGGGTAGCCTTGCGCTACTTCAACGTGGCCGGTGCAATCGAAGATGGTTCAATTGGAGAAGACCACGGACCAGAAACACACTTGGTACCAATCATTTTGCAGGCTGCTGCCGGACAACGTGATTACATCGAAATGTTTGGGGATGACTACAACACCCCTGATGGCTATAACGTCCGTGACTACGTTCACGTTGTTGACTTGGCCGATGCCCACATTTTGGCCTTGGATTACTTGGCCAAGGGTAACGACTCTGCCCAATTTAACTTGGGATCAGCAACTGGATTCTCAGTGAAGGAAATGGTCGAAGCTGCCCGTGAAGCGACCGGTGTCAACATTGAAGCCAAGGTTGGCCCACGCCGAGCTGGTGACCCTGATATCTTGGTGGCTGATTCGACCCAAGCCCGCGAAGTTTTGGGTTGGAAGCCTAAGTATGATAACGTTCAAGACATTATCAAGACGGCTTGGAACTGGAAAGAAAAGCATCCAAATGGTTTTGATGACCGCGACTAATATTAAAAGCCAGGTGACTGGCTTTTTTTCATGCCTTTAAAAGCTGGCTGAGATGTTAGACAAACGGGCTATTGTTCGTCAGGGTGTAAGCGATTACAATGACAGTAAGAAAAGTTTTTGAAAAGAAACAACATTCGCATTTAAAAGGAGGTTGCCATGGGTTTATTAGGGGCAATTGAAGCCGGGGGCACCAAGTTTGTTTTAGCCGTCTGTGATGAAAATTTTCAAATTGTAGACCGTCAGTTAATTCCGACAACCGATGGGGAAGAGACCCTCACAAAAGTGATCCAATACTTTGACCAGTTCGGCCAAATTGATGCGATTGGGGTCGCAGCCTTTGGGCCAATTGATATTCAGCCGGGATCCAAAACATATGGTCGGGTTTTAGATACCCCTAAAAGGGGTTGGTCTGGTTATGACTTCTTAGGTCGGTTAAAGGCCTGGCGGGCTATTCCTTATGCTTGGACGACTGATGTCAATGGGGCTGCTTGGGCGGAATATAAAACTGGCGCCGTTCAACCGGGACAATCACTGGCCTACTTTACAGTTGGAACAGGCGTCGGGGCTGGAATCATCAGCGAAGGCCGACTCTTGGCTGGCTTTGGCCACCCAGAGGCAGGACACATGGTGGTTCAAAAGCACCCGCTCGATTCTTATGCCGGCCACTGTCCCTTCCACCATGACCAGTGCCTGGAAGGACTAGCTTCGGGGGTAGCGATGGAAGACCGTTGGCAACAATCCGCTAAGGACCTACCAGACGACCATTTGGCTTGGGAGATTGAAGCGGATTACTTAGCGCAAGCAGCAGTGAATGTGACAATCTTACTCCGACCAAATAAAATCATCTTTGGCGGTGGGGTACCCCACCGGGATAACTTGCTGCCATTAGTCCGGCAGAAGTTTGCCGACCGCTTTGCGGATTATTTGGCAACGCCTAATTTGGACAATTATCTGGTTGCGGTTAAAAATGGTGATAACGCTGGAATCCTTGGTTGTTTCTATTTGGCTAAGGACAAATTAGTTAGTCAAAAATAGTTTAGAAAAGTTAGTCAAAACGCTTGTCGGTGGGCTTGAACTATGGTATGATAATTCTTGTTGAAAAAGACACCATGGTTAGTTAGCTCAGTTGGTAGAGCAACGGACTCTTAATCCGTGGGTCCAGGGTTCGAGCCCCTGACTGACCATATGAGAGAAGCTGGGAGAAAATCTTCCGGCTTTTTTTGTAAATTAAAGGAGGCAATAATGGATAAGAAGCGTTATTGGATAGTGGGGCTGGTTGTCGTACTGGTCTTGCTCTTAGCTGGTGGTACGGCCTGGGCCGTGCATGAAATGGATCGTCACGATGACCGCAGCCACGAAAGCAAGTCGTCAAAAAAGACGACGAAGTCTTCTGAACTGCCTTCTGGTGTGAAAACAACTGATTGGGACTTGTTCTTAATCAATAAGTGGCACCCACAAAACACTGAAGTATCCTTCACTAAGGCAAGTATCGGTGACAAGCAAGTCAACGTTAAGATTCAACAAGCCGTCATCGACTTTATGAACGGTGCGAAGGCCGCCGGTTATGACACTACCTTAGTTTCTGGTTACCGGTCAATCCAGTACCAGCAACAAGTCTTTGACTCTGTTACTGCTAATAACGAAGCTAAGGGAATGTCTGAAGCAGATGCTAAGAAGGCAACCTCATTAGTTGTTGAAACACCCGGTTCTTCTGAACACCAAACTGGCTTAGCCATTGATTTGGCCGGAAACGATGCTTTGGCTAAGTATCCAAACTTGGATGGTGAGATGGACCAGTTTGCCTCACAGCGCTGGTTAATCAAGCATGCCTCTGATTATGGCTTCATTTTGCGCTATGGTAAGACGAAGTCTGATATCAAGCAAACGGGTATCGATTACGAGTCATGGCACTTCCGCTATGTTGGAGTGAAGAACGCCAAGTACATTGTCGCTCACAACCTGACACTAGAGGCTTACTTGAAGGAATTGAAGGCTGCTGGCCGTTAATTTTTCCAATCTTATTCTAAAGAAAAGCAGACAGATGTCTGCTTTTTTTATTGGCAAATGAAAGAAATGTAAAATAGAACAGACAGGTGTTGGTTAGAAAAATAAAAAGATAATTTTCACAACTATACCAATTTTAGAATGGATGTTCGCTTGTGTTCGCCTAAAAAATATGGGCGAAAAAGCAAGGCTCGGTCTGTTCGACTTTTTCGCTATTAAAAGGCGGCTAGCACGCATTTCACCGTTTGGTCTAGCTGAGCAAAAGGAGCAAAATCCGAAGGTTCGTTCCCCTGGTGGGGCGAACAAATGTGCCGTTTGGATTGAGGGGACAAAATTGGGGATAATTGGGGATAAATTTGCAAGAATCCCAGTCTTATCACCTTCAGAATTTTTGATAAAGTTATCCACAGGCGCTGTGAATAACACCCCGTTTTGGGGATAAGTCGGTCAAAACCTTTCTAAATTAAGCAAAAATAGGGGGATAAGCCTGGGGAATTGGTGATAAAATAGTGGATAAGTTATGGAAAAGAGAATAACTACTTGGTTTAGACCAAAAAAAGGATTGAAACTTAAATGAAAATAAAAGTATTGACTGTTGGTAAGTTGAAAGAAGATTATTTGAAAAAGGGGATTGCCGAGTATGCCAAACGGTTAAACCGCTTTGGTACGGTTGAACTGATTGAAGTGGCTGATGAAAAGACACCGGAAAAGGCCTCTGAGGCAGAAAACCAGCAAATTATGGCTAAAGAGGCAGACCGGCTCCAAGGCAAAATTGGTGACCGTGACTATGTGGTTGTCTTAGCGATTGAGGGTAAGCAACTACCATCAGAAGATCTTGCTAAGAAGTTGGAGACAGCTAAAAACACTGGTCATGGAACGTTGACCTTTATTATTGGTGGGTCACTCGGCTTAGACCCAACGATTAAAAAGCGGGCTAATTTGCTCCTGTCATTTGGCCTGTTGACCTTACCCCACCAATTAATGCGGCTGGTCTTAGTCGAACAAATTTACCGGGCAATGATGATTTCAGCTGGTTCGACCTATCATAAGTAAAAATAAGACAAAGAAAAACGACCAACCGTGATTAGTCACAGTTGGTCGCTCTTTTTATTTATGATGACTTTGTTTTTTCTGTTCAAAGGTTTTTTCGGCTGGCTTTTTAATTGAGAAGGTGAAGTCTGCTGGAACCATGATACCGATGTCTTTCACTAAGACTTGACCAGACATTTTCTTGCCGAGTCCGCGTGTCAAACCGGTTTTGGCATAACCGAAGGTAATCGTGGTCTTGGCTTTCAGAGCAGCACCCATGATCTGACCGTTGTCGCCGTTAATCCCAGTTGGAATGTCCAAGGCAACCACTGTGTTTTCGATATGGTTAGCGGCTTTGACCATCTTTTGGAGGCCTTCTGGCAAATCGTTGTTCAAACCGGTTCCAAAAATGGCATCGATAATCAGTGAAGCTTGCTTAAAGTCGGACTTTTCTGACCGAGTTACGCCAGCTGCTTCAGCAATCTCTAGTTGGTGTTTGACAGCCGGCTTGGCTTTATTAACGTTACCGACAAATTGGAGCGAAACTGGAATTTGCAATTGGTGGAGCAAGCGGGCCAGGGCAATTCCGTCAGCACCGTTGTGGCCTAGACCAACTAAGACCAAGACGTTGGAGAGGTCATAATTACCAGCACCGAGAATGTCTAAAGCGGCCAAGGCGGCCCGCTCAATTAAAACGTCTTGGTGGATGCCGACCGTTTCAACCGTGTATTGGTCCAAGGTCTGCATTTCTTCTGTTGTCACGAGTTGTCTCATTGATTTCACCTTAGTATAATAGATATAGTTAATTATAATATAGAACGCCAAAAAATAGTAATGAAAGAGGTCGACCAAATGGATAGCATGGAAGTAGCCGACGACTACCAAGAAGTAAAGGACCAGGTCGCCATTTTAAACGCCCGCGGCGAAGCAGTCACTGAAGACCAAGTCATCAAGCGGACCCTGATTCGTGGTTTGGAAGAAATTTTGGACTACCGAATGGACGGGACTTTTTACACCGTCAAATGGAATGACCAAGCAGAACTTGAGATGTACGATGTTTATAAGAAACTAGCCGGCACCATCAAGCCAGCCGGCACATCATTCATCGAAGACTTCAAGCAAGACGACCAAGGGGTTTGGGACCGGTTTAACGACCAACTAAAGACTTTGATTAGTCGCTAAAACGCTTGCCGTTAAGCAGATAATCTGATATGATATTATCTGTTACGGAGAAGTACTCAAGAGGCTGAAGAGGCGCCCTTGCTAAGGGTGTAGACGTGTTAAAGCGTGCGAGGGTTCGAATCCCTTCTTCTCCATTGAATTAAGTGTTCATTGAATTTATTTTCAATGAACACTTTTTATTTTGTATAGAAAGGACTGTGATGGCAAGGATGCAAGTAGTGCTTGCTTTACCTATGACAGCTTTTCTTGCTAGTCTTATTATTATCAATCAATTAACGTAAAGGTAAAAGATATGAGTTTCGAACAAGATATTAAACGACTTCGTCAAAGCAAGCAAATGACGCAACAAGATTTGGCAAATAAATTGCATGTCAGTCGTCAAACGGTCTCGACTTGGGAAAATGGTAAGAATTACCCAAGTTTGGAAATTTTGAGAAGTATTTGTGTTTTATTCGAAGTATCTTTTGAACAAATTATGTTTGGAGATGAGAAGGCGATGAAACAAAATCAAGGAATGGCGCCGGCACTTGACCGAGAGGTAAAATTGAAGGGTCGTTATAAGAAAATAACAATTATTTTGTCATTAATTTTTATGTTGCTGGTGACGTGGGTGACCATCCTCTGGTGTGGCTACCAAAAAGGTATTGCAGACATTGACCGATGGAACCCGTTTTTGACTTACCAAGTATCTTATACCAAGATGCCGGCCCGACAGGAGAACCAGACCGGAAGGTGGACAGCCTGGTATGCGGACAATGAGATGGGGACCTCATGGACCAAGTTAACCCTAGCAACCGGACAAAATCCAGCTGTGGTTCAACCCTATGTTATGGCTTATCATAAAGGAAGCTATGTAAAGACTAGCCGGATTGTGCCGGCAACCCAGGTTAATCAGCTGATTATCGGAGACCTGGCGATTTTTGCAGATGAACAACAGCAGAAGCAAATAATTGGCAGTGACAATTTCCGCCACGACTTAAGGACGAAGGCTCATTTGACGACAACAGTGCGAAAGGTGGGGAATTAATAAAGGGTCTAAGAAACGACAAAGGTTAGGAAGAAAGGGCCGAATCGGGCTACTCCCTTTTTTGCAATCAAAACTTAATCTAAACAAGGGGACGGCGACAGTAAAAAGAGTTAGAATAAAACCAGTTAAAATAGACTTGGGAGAGTTTTTTGATGGTTGGAATAATCATATTGTTGATGATGTTGCTGATTTGGTTGGGGATTAAATTCTTGGAGTACCTGCCATATATTTTGGCAGTCTGCTTAGTTGTAGCAGTTTTGACCTTTATTATTGCCCACATTGTGGTGATTTTGCTACTGATTGCGGTCTCTATGGGAATCTTTTATTTGGGCAAAAGAAAACGGATTAAGCACCAGGAAGAAATTTATCAAAAGAACCAGGCAAACGCGAAAACTTTAGCTGAAGAAGAAGCTGTTACTCATGCTGACAAAGACTATGTATTACGTGAAGTCCAGCAGCAATTCAAGATGAACAACGCCTTGAATCTGGGTAACGGGTTAATGGTTGATAACCAGCGCAACAAGGTCTTAGTAGCCTTTGATGCCCGCCAGTTCTTACAGGCTAACTTGCAAGATGTTGTTGATTATAAGGATAAGGGTGTTGCGAAGGGCTATCAAACTTTTGCCGTTCATTTCCAAAACCTGGGTCAGGGAAACTACGTCAACGTGATTTTGGATACGGGCAAGAACGATTTGCTAGGGGTGAGCCCGGCCGTATACTTTGGCCAAATTTTGGCAAAGTGGACTAACCAAGAACCTGCTAATTTCGATGATAGTGGTTCAATGCAAGTTGACTATTAATTAAGGAGAGAATTAATGGGATTACGTTACCGTAAAAGCGTTAAAATGGGACCGGTTCGTTTGAACTTTAGTAAGAGCGGGATGGGCTATAGTGTTGGTTCAAAGGGTTACCGAGTGACCAAAAAAGCCAACGGAGGTTACCGCAAGACCATGTCTTTGCCCGGAACTGGAATTTCTTATGTAAAGGATTATTCTAGCAAGGATAAGATGTTATCAGATGGTCACCACAAGAGTAGTGCGAAAACCACTTCAACAACTACAAAAAGCTATGATGTTGAAACACCATCTGCCCCTGTTAAGGAAAAGACCAAAAAAGTAGTAGTGCCTAAGCCATATATGGAACACATTGAGACAGAGGTTAAAGCGGCTGAACCTTCAGATCAAAAGCCTGATTTCGCTGATGAAGTGCAAGACATTTCGGTTAACCCAGTCGAGCAGAAAGAAAAAGCTGGTGACGAAGTCAAGCCTGTGCCGGTGGCGGTTAGCCAACCAGAGCCGGAAGTAGAAGTTGAAAGCCAAAAGGTAGTAGGAACTCAGGATGCTACACCGGCTGTTTCTTCCGTTAAGAAAGAAGAAGCTCAGTTTCACCAGTCAGCCCAGACTGAAAACATTGCTGAGATGGCTGAAGCTGATGAATCAAAGCAGCCAAAAGCTAAGAAGAATCAAAAACAGCGCTTTCTGGCAAGTTATCCTAATAGTTTGCGTCAACAGTTAAAATGGGGTTTGATTGCCATCCCGGTTCTCTTCTTTGCGGTACCACTTTTACCAGTTCTTTTTGCGACGCTGTTCTTGCTTTTGCCGTTTTACTTTATTTACCTAATTGTGGTGTTTGCTCGGTATAAGCACCGTCAGAAAAATAACGACAAAGTTGAAAAAGAGGCGCCAACTACTGTTGAAAATTCTGTTGACAAGCCAGACACAGTAAAAGCAAAGCCTGCGAAAGTAAACATGAAAGCCATCAAGCAATTGAAGTCACTCTTAGATGATGACATCATTACTCAAGAAGAGTTTGATGCTAAGAAAAAGAAATTGTTAGATGTTTAAGATAATGAAAAGCCAGGCCCTTTGGCCTGGCTTTTCATTTGAGTAAGTTATGAACTTGACGAAGCGCTTGCTTAGCTTCTGGAATGGGCATGGCCACAAAGACGTGGTCCATCTTCGGATAGACGGTGATAAAGACGTTTTCGTAGCCTTTTTCGGCTAATTGCTTTTGGTCGGCGAATAAAATATCATGAGTGCCAGTCAACACATCAATCCGCGGAAAGGTTGACAGGTCGGCGTGGATTGGGCTGATTAGTGGAGAATCAACGGCATAAGAGCCAGAGTAAACCTTTCCTTCAAAGGCCAAGATATCATTGTCTAACATTGGATCGACTGGCTGCAGTGCCTTTTTTTCAGGATTGTTAGCTGTGATGTCAAGCCAAGGTGAGAAAAGAATAATTTGATTTGGGATGGCAGTTGTTAACTTTTGCTCTTGGAGCATTTGCACTAAGGCCAGGGCTAACCCACCACCGGCGGAATCACCCATTAAAATTGGACCTTGGTCCAAACCGTAAACGCCGAGGGCTTGCTGGTAGTTCTTTAAAATAAAGGGCAGAACGTCATCAGCGGTATTGGCCGGCGCCTTTGGGTAAACTGGCATAATGATGCGTGCCTGGTTTTGCTGAGCAATTTTTTGCAACATTGAAAAATGAAAACTCGTTGGTTGAGCCCAATAGGCCCCACCGTGAATATAGTAGATTGTTTTTGCAACGCGACCGGACTTGGGCGAAATCTCGATGGTTGTTTCGAGTTGCTCTTGCCAAGAAATGTTAGGCTTTTTGGCCACGCTGGCTGGAAGCTCGAAAGCCTTTTGACTAGCTGCTAAGGCCCGCTGGTACTCGCTTTCTTCCCGGGTGTCTTTTTGTTTGATAAATAGGGGAATTGTTTTTTCGGCAAAGGCAGAGTAGGCCTTGCGCTTTTGATTGAGGACCGTGTAGTTTTTCATGGGACATCTCACTTTACTATTGAGTTACTTCTATTTTAACATTAACGAAACAAGACAAGCGACTGGCGTAATATTTGTAAATAAACGAATGATAGAATTTGTGATGGTCAAACGTTCGGTTATTTTCCGTGATGGGAGGGAAATTAACAATTAATCAAACACTTGTCGTTGATACGTGGTACGATTGAAGTGTATTAGTGAATAAAATCTAATATTATTCACATTTAAACACGCCTTAGACAGGGAGAAATGCAATGTCAATGATTGAATTTAAAGATGTTCAAAAATATTATGGGGACTTCCATGCCCTCCATGATATTAACCTCAAGATTGATGAGGGGGAAACCGTCGTTTTGATTGGCCCCTCTGGTTCAGGAAAGTCGACCTTGATTCGAACCGTGAATGGTTTGGAAGAAATTGAAGAAGGCCAGCTCTTAGTTGATGGTTTTGACTTGCACGATCCTAAAACAGATATTAATACCGTGCGAAAAGATGTTGGGATGGTTTTCCAGCACTTCAATTTGTACGATAACAAAACGACTTTGGAAAACATTATGTTGGCGCCACGCCTTGTCTTGAAGCGTGACGAAGCCGAAAATAAGAAAATTGCGATGGAATTGTTGGAACAAGTTGGCTTAGCTGACAAGGCTAACAACATGCCATCAGCGCTTTCTGGTGGACAAAAGCAACGAGTAGCGATTGCTCGGTCACTGGCAATGAAGCCAAAGGCTTTGCTCTTTGATGAACCAACTTCTGCTTTGGACCCTGAAATGATTGGCGGAGTTTTGGACGTTATGCGAGATATCGCCAAGGATTCGAAGATGACGATGCTAGTTGTGACCCACGAAATGAGCTTTGCTAAGGCCGTGGCCGACCGAGTAATCTTTATGGCTGATGGTAAGATTTTGGAAGATAGTTCAACCAAGGAATTCTTTGAAAACCCAAGTGAACCACGGGCCCAAAAGTTCTTGTCTCAAGTTGAACACCACTAAAAAGGAGGGGCTCGCTGAAAAGATTTTTTAGCGAGCAAATAATTATGGAGAAAATCAAAAAGCGTCGCTTTGGTTTGATTGCGACCATTGTTTTGGCCTTCTTGCTGGTGTTTGGGATTGGTTGGGCTGTTTATAAGGTCCAAGAAAACCAAAACAACGGTGAGGATACGCTAAAACGAGTAGAAAAGAACCACCAAATTGTCTGGGGAGTGAAGGTTGATACCAAGCTCTTTGGCTTGATGGATACAAAGACGGGTCAGCCAAGCGGGTTTGAAATTGATTTGGCCCAAGCAATGACCAAGCAATTGGCCAAGCAGTTGCACACGCATTTGACGGCTAAATTCGTCCCAGTTACGTCATCATCACGGACTCAGTTGTTGAAGAACACCAATGTTGATGCAGTGATGGCTACTATGACGGCTACGCCAGAACGAGCTAAGACGGTCGACTTCTCAAAGACCTACTTTGATGCTGGTCAGTCGCTCTTGGTTAAGAGGGATTCTGGCATTCATTCGATTGCTGACTTGAATAGTCCTAAGAAAACGATCTTGGTCGTCGTTGGCTCAACGGCTGCCCAAGAAACGAAGAAGTACGCACCAAAGGCCAAGTTGGTCGCCTTGCAAGACTACGCTTCAGCCATGCAAGCCTTGAAGGCCGGCCAAGGGGATGCCCTTTCAACTGATAACGGTATCCTGTATGGAATGGCCACTGAAAACCCTGACTACCACGTGGTTGGCGGAGTCTTCACCAGCGGGCCTTACGCGATTGCCTTTAACCATAACCAAAAGCCAATTGTGAAGGAAACGAACAAGGCTTTGGCTGCTGTTGAGGCGGATGGTCAGTACAATAAGTTGATTAAGAAGTGGTTCTCAAGTGTTCCTGGTTTGGACTGGCATGATTTGGAGGTGAAGTCATGAACTTATTAGTTGATAACTTTTCGACCTTTGTTCAAGGCTTTGATCACACACTACTTGCCAGCTTGATTGCCCTGATTGGGTCTTTAATCTTAGGGACGGTCTTTGCCATTATGCAGGTGTCCGATTCGAAGACGGCCAAGGTGATTGGCGATGTTTATGTCCAAGTCTTCCGCAATATTCCCTTGTTGATTATTACCTTATTCTTGTACTTGGCGGTGGCCAAGGTGGTTAGGATGACGGGCTTTGTTGCGGGTTCGATTGGCTTGATGCTCTATACTTCGGCCTTTATCGCTGAATCAGTTCGAGCGGGGATTTTGTCAATCGAAGGTGGGCAAATGGAAGGCGCTCGAGCTAACGGATTATCCTTTTACCAGGCAATGCGTTATATCGTCTTGCCCCAAGCCTTTAAGGTGGCTATCCCATCTTTGGGGAACCAGGTGATTAACTTGGTCAAAAACTCATCGATTTTGGCTTTCGTGGGTGGTTTGGATTTGATGTACCAGGGAAACTTGGTTGCAGCTAACACCTTTGAAACCTTGACGACTTACATTATTATTGCTGGTTTCTACTTAGTGATTACGTTGCCATTGAGCTACTATATCCAGTACCTAGAAACCAAGTTGAAGAAAGCTTAGGAAAGGAGGGCGAAACGATGAGTGCTTTTTCAGGAGCAAACCTAACATATTTACTCGGCGGTCTTGGGATTACCGTGGGTGTCTCTTTAATTGCTGTGATTTTAAGTCTGGCGATTGGGTCATTAATCGGGGTCATCATGTTTGAAAAGATTCCATACTTTTCAAGTTTCGTTGGGACTCTTAACAACATTGTCCGTAACTTACCATTGCTGTTAATTATTTTCTTTACTTACTTTGCTTTACCTCAACTTGGGGTCCGCTTACCGATTTTCTGGGCAACAGTGGTGGCCATGACGGTCTTTGAATCGACCATGCTAGCTGAAATTATCCGTGGTGGTTTGGATGCCATCGGGGTTGGCCAGTTTGAGGGAGCCCGAGCCAATGGGTTGACCAATGGTCAAACGATGATTCACATCATCTTGCCGCAGGCTTACAAGAAGATGATTCCACCAATTATTTCGCAGTTGATTTCGTTGGTCAAGGATACTAGTTTGGCATCCGGAATTGTCTTAGCCGAAATGACCTACCGTGGTCAAATCGTTTATGCACAAAATACCAATTACATTATTCCAGTACTGTTGTTCTTAACAGTTGTTTACTTCTTGTTAAACTATGGTTTGTCACTCGTGGCTAAGTGGTTTGATAGCAAATTAGCTTAAAAATAAGCAATGCCCGGCCAATGATTTTGGTCGGGCATTTTTATTTGAAAATAATATCCTTTTACGGGTTGTATATTTTCTAAAGTGGCGGTACACTAGCCCGTGATTGAAGAAACCTTTTTGCAGATATAACCAACACTTGTTTGGTTTGCAGAGGGGAGTTGGCGCCCGTTCAAGTGAACGGACAGGTGAAAGAAAAATCTTTTGTTAGACAAAGCACCCGTGCTTTGTAGGAGAGAAGAATGGCGAACACAAAAAAATCTCGGTTGAAATATAGTGGCTTTTTAATTGCCCTTGGAATCGTTTATGGTGATATTGGAACGTCACCACTTTATACAATGAACGCCATTATCTCCGGTAATTCAGGGACAGATAACTTGAAGGACTTGGTGATTGGGTCAATTTCTTTGGTCTTTTGGACCTTGATGTTGATCACGACGGTCAAATATGTTTTTATCGCTTTAAAAGCTGATAACCACGGTGAAGGTGGGATTTTCTCACTGTACAGTAAGGTCCGGACCTGGAAGAAGAGTTGGTTGATTTTGCCAGCAATGGTCGGTGGGGCGGCTCTGTTAGCCGATGGTGCCTTGACTCCGGCGGTGACGGTTACCTCTGCTGTGGAAGGGCTGAAGGGCCAGCGCTTCGGGGCTTTTGTCTTTCCAAGCGGGATTGACTTTGTGATTGCCGTTGTCTTGGCAATCTTACTTTTGGTCTTTTCCTTGCAACGGACTGGAACGACTCGGATTGGCAAGGTTTTTGGTCCGATGATGTTGCTTTGGTTTAGCTTTATTGGCTTCTTTGGCTTCTTGCAAATTTTGCATTACCCAGCCGTTTTGCAAGCCTTGTCGCCGATTTATGCGATTAAAACGCTCTTTGCACCGTATAACCACTTAGGCCTTTTGATTTTGGGAAACATCTTCTTGGCCACTACTGGGGCCGAGGCCTTGTACTCTGATATGGGGCATGTTGGTAAGAAAAACATTTACCTAAGCTGGCCCTTTGTTTATACCATGCTGGTTTTGAACTACATGGGGCAGGGTGCCTGGGCGATTAGCCACCGGGTTGACGGTTCTGCCAATTTGAACCTTTTTTATGACATGATTCCAAGTCAGTGGCGCCTGATTGGCGTTTTGCTTGGAACAATTGCCGCCATCATTGCTTCCCAGGCATTGATCACCGGCGCCTTTACTTTGGTTTCTGAGGCGATTAGTTTGAAAATCATGCCACGGCTGCGGATTACTTATCCAAATGATTTCCGTGGGCAAATGTATATCAGCATTATTAACTGGATGCTCTTCGCGGCTGGTGTCTGCGTGGTCTTGTACTTTAAGACTTCGCATAACATGGAAGCGGCCTATGGTTTGGCGATTACGGTGACAATGTTGATGACCACACTACTGCTCTTCCAGTTTGTGATGAGTAAGGTTGGTTCAGTAGCCGCCTGGGTTTTCGCTGTACCGTTTACCATTTTGGAATCCTTATTCTTGATTGCAAGTCTGGTTAAGTTTATCCATGGTGGTTATGCTTCTGTGATGATTATGTTGGCGATTTTGTCTGTGATGGTCTTCTGGTTCTACGGGAACAAGCGCCGCGAAGCCTTGTCCTATAACAACGAGTACTTGTCGTTGAAGAAGTACCGGAAGCAGTTGATGCTGTTGACTAACGACCAGGACGAGCCATTGATGGCCAAAAACTTGGTTTACATTGTTAATGTTCATAACGATTACCAAATCAAAAAGTCGGTGATTTATTCCTTGTTGGGTGCCCGGCCAAAACGGGCCAATGTTTACTGGTTTGTCACGATTAAGGAATCAATTAACCCGTATGAAAAGTCGTATTCGGTGGACTTGATGGGTAGTCCAAACATGGTTCGTGTAGTTTTGAACCTTGGCTTCAAGGTTGACCCTCAAGTGGAATACTACGTCCACCAGATTGCCAAAACGTTGGTTAAGCAAGGGGTCTTGGAACCGCAGAAGTCCCGTTATGGCCTCGATAAGTACCGGAGTATCGGTGATTTTAAGTATGTGATTACCAATAACTACTATACCGACTTGAAGACGGTTTCAAGTATCTCACTTTGGGACCGGTTCTTGATTGGTGGTCGAGTTTGGCTCCAATCACACACCGTTCACTTGCGCTACTTCTACAAGTTGCGCTTGAGTGATACAGTCGAAGAAGTCGTCCCACTCTTTATCGAACGGAAGAAAGTTTCAAAGTTAACCCAATTAGGCGTGAAGAATACCATGCCAAAAAATGACTGTGATTAAAAATAAAAGAAGCTACCAGTTTCATAACTGGTAGCTTCTTTTTCTTTGGCAGAGTTATAAGGACAGGGCTTCTTTGACTTTACTTAGTTCGGCCGGAATCATTTCACAGCAACCACTAATCCAAGAAGCACCGTGGTCATGCCAGGATGGCGCTTTTTCGGAAAAAATTTTTTCGTTTGGCTCGCCCCAGGTCTTGGTGATGGGGTCGTAATCAGCCCCGGCGTTAGGTGCAATCGCAAGTGCTTTCTTTGTTTTAGCAGTCGCCTTGATGTAATCCAAGGCAGTCTCGGCAAATTCAGGCTTGAAGCAGTTGAAACCGTAGGCAATCACATTTTTTTGTGCTTCCAAAAGCGTTTGAACTTCACGTAGGTCAGTGCCGTCACTAATGTGTCGGCTGTCTTTTAATGAACAGGTGAAGAGTACGGGGGTGTCTGGGTACTTATCAAGTAACTGGCAAAGAACCTTGATTTCTGGCAGGCTGGGTACGGTTTGGACCGCAATTAAGTCTGAACCCGCCTCGATTAGCCAGTGGAGTCGGTCTTTGTGGAAATCACGCAGTTGTTCAGACGACAGGTTGCCATAGTCTCCGGTATATTCAGCACCGTTGGCGAGGTAGGCCCCGTAAGGCCCAATGTTACCGGCGACCCACTTTGCCTGCTGACCATTACTGGCTTGACTGGCCTCTTTAGCTAGAAAAACGGATTGTTTGATGAGCTCTTCGGCCTTGTCATGATTAAGCCCTTGTTTGGCAAAACCAGCAGGTGAGGCTTGGTAGCTATCGGTTGTGGTGATGTTTGACCCAGCGTTAAAAAAGTCTAAGTGGACCTGGTAGACCTTTTCAGGCTCTTTAATCAAGGCTTTGGCAGTCCATAGGGGATTATTAGTATCAAAGCCTTGGTTTTCCAAGCCTAAGCTCATTGAGCTATCAAATAAAATCGTCTTTTGCTGGTTGGCCCATTGTTGAAAATTCATGTTGTTTGACTCCTTTTTTGTTTTGAAAAAGTTGATAATAACCGTAAAGAATAAGAGAGAAAGGAACGCCGATAATTAGCGCAATCCGCTGCTTTGGATCAAAGCCAATTCCAATAATTGAGGCCAGGCAAATGATGATAACGGTGATCGGTGTTAGGGGGTAGAGCGGGGCTTTGTAGGCTAAGGTGCTTACATCATGTTCTTTTTGGTAATGTTTACGGAAGTTCAGCTGAGACCAGGCAATGATAATCCAAACAGCCACGACGGCAAAGGCCGACAGGGCATTGAGAGCCAGGTAAAGAGTTTGGGCAGCGTAAATACTGGAAAGTAAGGAGAGGGCCCCGCCGGCCATTGTTAGTAGCAAACCATAAACAGGTAAACCATGCTTGCTGAGTTTGCCAAGTTTGGGTGAAATTTCGCCTTTGTCAGCTAAGGACCAAATCATCCGAGACGCCGCGTAAACACCGGCATTGGAAGCAGAGAATAAGGTAATGATCAAGACGGCGTTCATGATGTCGGCGGCACCGGGAACGCCGGCTTGGCCCAAGATGGCAACGAAAGGACTGGTGGCAAGGGCATTGTTAGAGGGTGCTAGCAGTGACCCCATGATGACGATGGCGCCGATAAAGAGGACGATTAAGATCACAAGTGTTTTCCGGCTCGCCGTTGGAACCGCTTTTTCGGGGTTCTTGGTTTCACCGGCAGCAACACCGATCATTTCGGCTCCGGAGTAAGCGAAGTTAGCGGTTAAAACGGTGGCTAAAATCGGGCCAATACCATGGGGAAGGATGCCGCCTTTGGTCAATTCACCAAAGTTTGCGGCTGTTTGAATGTGGTGGCCTGGAATAATCCGGGTAACCATCAAAAAACCAATGACGATAAAGGCGAGGAGGGCAAGTGTTTTCACCCAGGAGGTCAGCGATTCGCTTTTGCTAAACCAAGAAAGGTTACCGATGTTTAATGCAAAGATGATGAGTCCGAACAACAAGCACCAGAGCCAAACAGGTTCATTTGGAAACCACCGTTGCATTAAAACACCCATGGTCAGCAAGTTCGAACCTAGTGCAATGGTCCAGGTTAACCAGTAAAGCCAAGCAACCACAAAGCCAACGCCAGGATTAATATATTGGTTAGCATAATCGCGGAAGGACCCGGTTGTTGGTTGGTGGACGGAGAGTTCGCTTAGGCATTGCATGACTAGGCAGACCAAAACGGCACCGATTAGGTAGGCGATAACCGTCCCGATTGCACCAGCACTTTGGATAAAGTAACCAGGACTCATAAAAATTCCGGTACCGATTACCCCACCCAGTGACAGGGCAATCAGCTGGTTAGTATTCATTGATTGTTTTGCTTTTTGAGTATTGCTCATAATTGCTCCTGATGGTCTCAAAATGGTTGTGAATTTGGTAAATTATTTCCGGTAAGCGTGGGTCAAATCCAATTGAAGACCAGTTGAGTTGGCGACAACGCCCTTAACACTTGGTCGGTTTAGGGTAACCCGCTTCCATGAATACAAAGGATTCAAGTTAGCATCGTCCTTCAGTGCTTCTTCTGCTTGTTTGAAGTCGGCGTCGCGAGCAGATGGGTTGTTGGCATCCTGGTTTTCGGCCTTGTTGACGGCTGCGGTGAAGGCCGCGTTGGTAAATTGTCCGTTATTAGTGCCAGTGGTTGCGGTCTTGAACATGTTGTAGTAGCTGACTCCGTCTTGGTAATCACCGGTCCAACTTGTCAAAGTAATGTCAAAGTCACCATTTTTGGCGTCTTGCATCCGTTGCTTAATTGGAACAATTTTTTCGCTGACAGAGATATTATCGGTACCAAAGGCAGACTCCCAAGCTTGCTTCAAATAATCGACGGTATTTTTTGAAATAACGGCATCGGTATCGGTTTCAATCGTGACGTTCATCTTGCCCTTACCGACTTCTTGAAGGCCTTCTTTAAAGAGTTTCTTGGCCTTGGCTAAGTTATAGGAGTAGCCAGGGTTGACATAGGAAGCTAGGTCCTGGCCGTTATGAGCCTTGACTAAGTTCTTAGGAACTAAGCCGGTCGCTGCCCAACGGGTGTTACCACTGGCTTGGCTGGCTAAGGCTTTTCGGTTGGTGGCCATGTTAAGGGCCTGGCGGATTTTCTTATTAGCCAAATATGGGTTCTTAGCCTGGTTATATTCTAAGTAACTTGAAACCGCGAGAGGGGTGGTCGTTGCCGCCTTATTGTTCTTGTTGGCTTGGTAGATTTCTGGCGTGCCATAAATCTTAGCACGGTCAAGCTTGTTTTCTTGGTAGAGCTTCAAAGCCGATTCGGGATCTTTGATGACCTGCCAGTTGACCGTCTTGGTTTTAACGTTCTTGGCATCCCAATAATCTGAGTTCTTGACCATCTTGAAGGACTCATTGGTACCGTTCCAGCCCTCTAGTTTATATGGGCCGGAGTAAATTTGGTTTTTAGCAGTTGTCCCGTAGTGGCTGCCTTGCTTTGTGACGTATGATTCCTTTTGGGGCATCAATTGGGCAAAGCTTAATAGGTATTTAAACTGCTGCATTGGCTTTTCCAGCTTGAAGGTTAGCGTATTGCCCTTTGCAGTCACGCCTAGTGATGAAACCGGTTTTTTACCAGTCATAATATCATCAGCGTTTTTGACCCCTGAAGTGAGGTAGGCGTATTCAGACCCAGTCTTAGGGTCTGCTAACCGTTGCCAAGAATAGACGAAGTCCTTAGCGGTTAAGGCTGACCCATCAGACCACTTTAAGTTGGACCGCAATTGAACGGTGTAGGTGAGACCATCCTTTGATACGCTATAGGATTTGGCCAAATCAGGAACTGGTTCGCCTTTACTGTTTAGCCGCAGTAGGTTTGATTCTGTGTTGCCTAAAATGGTGGTTGAGTATTGGTCAGAACTTTTTGAAATATCCAGAGTTTGAATATCGTTGTCCAGCGAGTAGTTTAAGACCGAGGAACTAGTTGACCCTTTTGATTTTTGATGGTCTGCCACGACTAATCCGCCAATTACTAAGACGGCGACTGCTGCGCCCGTCCACTTATGCCATTGTTTCATTTTTTACTCCTGTTGATTAAATCTTGCTTGTGTTTACTTGCCTTCAGACATCATTAAACAGGGACAACAGGAAAGGATTGTAAAAGTAATTAATTCAATGGTTGTTTTGGGCTGGTCCATGTCTCTTCTCCATTTCTCTCTTAAACACTAAAAAAACGCCCCCAAGTTAGATTGTAAAACCTAAACTTAGAGGCGTCTGTCAACGCGGTACCACTCTACTTTGCTAGCATAATTGGCTAGCCTAAAACCGGTACACTAGGAAAAAGCTATACCGTAACAAGGTAACGGTTGTTAACCGTAGCTGGCTAATCAACAGGGACTTACCAACTAAAAACTACTCCTGGACCATGTTCGTTAGTAGCCAACCCACCATTTCTCAACATGCATGGTTTTCTGTAGGGTTGCTTGCTAACTACTCATCCGTTCATTGCAGTTATCATTCTGGTTATGAGTATATCATTAAAAAACAATGAGTCAAGACTAATTCTAAAATTGCTTTTACAAATCACAAAAAAGACTATAATAGGGAAATGCAAAAGCCGCGAGAGTTCTTTTGTTTATCAGACATTGTTGATCTCGTAATTGGGACGACGACTTCATGAGTCGTGCGGCCCTCAATCAATGGAGAACAAATAGATGAAAAAAAATCGCAGTATTAGTAGGTAGTAATCGGACAAATTCAGTCACCCTGCGAATTGGTCAGTGGTTAGCTAAGCAGCTGACTTCTGACCAATTAAGAGCTGAGGTGGTCGACTTGGCCGCTGAAAACCTGCCCTGGTTAGATGAACCAGATTTGCCATCCGCTGGTCATTATCAAAATGACGCCACGAAGGCTTGGTCTACCAAGATTCAAAGCTTTGATGCCATGGTGATTGTCTCTTCTCAGTATAACTGGGGGTATCCGGCCGTTTTGAAGAATGCATTGGATACTTTGTATGCTGAATGGCAAGGTAAAAAGGTGGCAACTGTTTTCTTTGGTGGCCATGGTGGCTTTCAAGCTGAATTAGCTTTGTCACTGGTTTTGCAGGGACTAAAGATGAACCGGTTGCCAGCTAACTTACGGCTAAATATTGCTGTGGGTGATATTACGGCCGAAATGACGGAGGCCGAAGTTACCACGATTTTAGGGCAGTATGCTGGCGAAGTGGCCCAACTGCAAAAGAGCTTAACAGAATTGGTATAAGACGATGACGACACGTTTATTTGGAAAAAACCAGGTACCGATGACCGGAATTGACCTCGGTGAAACCGGGACCTGCATCCATTATCACTTAAAAGAAGATATTGCAGGGATGTGGTGTGAAACCTGCCAGGCCTACTTTGCCTGCTACCTCTGCCATGACGAACTTAAAGACCATGGATTCGAGCCAAGTACGAAGGCGGATTCAGTCAAATCAGTTTTATGTGGCAAATGTGGGACTCGGTTAACTTTTTCTGAGTACAAGCAGGGCCGGTGTCCAAACTGCCAGAGTGCCTTTAATCCAAATTGCACCTTGCATGAAGATAAGTATTTCGATTAGAAAATTTTCATAAAATGATTGACAAGCCTGAATTTGCCGACTAGTATGGTCAAAAAGCGAAGGAGGGTTTTATTATGCGTAAAGTTGGAATTATTGGAATGGGCCACGTGGGCTCAGCTGTTACTCATGGCCTAGTAGCTGAGGGGGCTTTTGACCAGTATGTTTTAATTGATAAAAATGAAGCTAAGGTCCAGGCGGAAGCTTTGGATTTTGAAGATGCTAAAAATAATTTGAACCACTCCTTTGACATCGCGGTCAATGACTACCAGGCTTTGGGGGATGCTGACGTGGTTATTTCTGCTGTCGGAAACATCGAATTGCAGCATAATAACCCTAGTCACGACCGCTTTATCGAATTACCCTATAACGTTGACCAAGTAAAAGATGTCGCTGGCAAATTAAAGCAAACCGACTTTGCTGGCGTTTTAATTGTCATCACCAATCCGTGTGATGCGATTGCAGCTTTGTACCAAAAAGAAACGGGCTACCCTGTGGAAAAAGTGATTGGAACCGGAACGTTATTAGACACTGCCCGGATGCACCGGGCGGTGGGGGCAGCCTTTGACTTGGACCCCCGTTCGGTTGCGGGTTATAACTTGGGCGAACATGGTAATTCACAGTTTACTGCTTGGTCAACGGTGTCAATTCAGGGCCAATCGGTAGCTGACCGGGCCAAAGAAAGCCAGGTTGACCTGGCCGAAATTGAAAAAGACTCCGTTGTCGGTGGTTATACCGTCTTTGAAGGGAAAGGCTTTACCTCGTATGGGATTGCTTCTGCTGCAATTCGGTTGGCTAAGACGGTTGTTCAAGATGGGCATACGGAATTACCGGTGTCGCACAAGCGCCCAGAGTATGAATCTTACTTGTCTTACCCGGCTATCGTGGGTCGGGCGGGGATTGTTGGCTACTCTCACTTAGATTTAACGGATGAGGAAAAAGAGAAGTTGCAAAAATCAGCCGATTCAATTCAAAACAAATTTAATGAAGTTGTTTAATTAAATCAAACCGCCATGCCAAGGACTTTCACCTGTTTTTATATAATTGTTAAAATAAAATTAGAAAAAGTGTTGACAATCATTAGAAAACGGGTTAGTATATAGACATGGTAATTAATTGCTCCGTAGTTCAGTTGGTAGAACGCCGCACTGTTAATGCGAGGGTCGCTGGTTCGAGTCCAGCTGGGGCAGTCATAAAAAGCCGCTAATCACTTGATTAGCGGTTTTTCATTTTATTGGTTAGTTAAATGTGAAACTTGTGGGATTTTTGGTACCAGTACCAGGTCCCATATAAGGCGTTTAACAAGATAATGACTTGGAGGACAAACATTGAGGTCGCATATTGGCTGCCAAGGAGGTGAATGTTTTGAAACCAAACAACCACTTGGATTAGGTCAACAATTAACCAAGCAATCCATTGTGACCGGTAACCGTAGGTCATTAAAATCTGACCAATGATGTTTAAAGGTAAGACGGCGGAATCTAAGTAAATTTGGACCCCGTTAAATTGTTTCGATAATCCAAGAATCATTAGATAAGAAGCAATTGTCATTAAAGTGATCACGATTGCTGACCAGGTGCCAAGTTGACGAACCTTTAGCTCCTTGCCGGTGCCGCCGCGGTACTTGGCCCAGGCGGCAATTCCGATAAATTGCATAATTAAGGCAAAGGCTTGCGAGGCAAAGTCGCCATAGGTCCTGGAACTAATCGCAACAGCCATCCAGGTGGCAGTTGCGATAATTCCCCAGAAAAAGTTGCTTTGCTTGCCTTGGTCAACTAAGGCAAGGTTAACCACGGAAGAAATCCCGGTTACTAATGTTAGCCAAGCCATCCAAGCCCAGCTTTGACCATAAATAAAGGTGGCAACTTGTGCTAAGACCATCAGTGCTAGGAATAGCTTCGTAAAGGTCGATAGCTGGACGAGGTCGGTTGCAATTCTTTTGGGCGAAAAGCTATCGGCTAGGCCATCAGCAATGCCAGGCTGTTTATCTGATGTTTTCATGTGTAGAACTCCTCTTTGTTTTTAAGGTGCCGTGACGGGTAAACGCACCACTTTTTTAATCTGTCATATTATACCACCGCTAAACGCGAACGTATTTTCATATTAATGTTGTTTGTTCGGATTAAATCAAAATTAAATCGCATAAGGCCAGTGTTTGTGTGACTTTTTAATGCTATAATAGACAATGCTGTAAATATGTTGATTAAAAAGGGAGTTAAATCATGTATTTGATTACTAACATCGTCGGCTTGGTGGTTTTCATCGCCTTGGCCGTTTTGTTCTCAAAGAACCGGTCTGCCATTAAATGGCGGTCTGTTTCGATTATGATTGTTTTGAACTTGGTCTTGGCCTGGTTCTTTACCGGCTTTTCAGTTGGTCGGTCAATCATTTCTGGTACTGCTGATGGGTTCACACAATTGCTTTCAGCTGCCAGTGCTGGAATTGACTTCGCCTTGAAGCCAACCGGAGCATCTTTGCCATCCAACTTCGTGGTGTCATCATTGTTGCCCATCTTGTTGGTTGTGCCTTTGTTTGATATCTTGACTTACTTTGGGGTTTTGCCATTCATTATTAAGTGGATCGGTCGGGGCTTGTCAAAGATTTCAGGTCAAGCCAAGTTTGAATCATTCTTCTCAGTTGAAATGATGTTCTTGGGTAACACGGAAGCTTTGGCTATTTCTGGTTTGCAATTGAAGTCAATGAAGGCTGAACGAAACTTGACTTTGGCAATGATGTCAATGTCATGTGTGACGGCTTCAATTCTTGGTGCCTACATGCAAATGATGCCTGGTCAATACATTTTAACGGCTGTGCCAATTAACGTTATCAATGCTTTGATTGTAACGTCAATTTTGAACCCTGTTGAAATTACACCTGAAGAAGATACGATTGCAACAATTGGTTCCTCTGCTACACCAGCAGCTGAAAACGCTGAATCAGCTTCGCAAGAATTGGCTGAAGAAGAAATCGCTAAGGCAGAAAAGCCAGTCCGTGAACCTTTCTTCTCATTCTTGGGTGACTCAATTCTTGGTGCCGGTAAGTTGATTTTGATTATCGCCGCCAACGTAATTGCTTTCGTTGCCTTGGCCGCTTTGATTGACAAGGTCTTGGCCTGGGTTAATCCATGGTTGTCACTTGAACACATCTTGGGAATCATCATGTTCCCATTTGCTTGGTTGATGGGCTTGGACCACAATACGGCCTTTGACTTAGCCCAATATATGGGAACTAAGTTGGTAACGAACGAATTTGTCGTGATGGGTAAGGTAACTGGTTCAGTTGCTCACTTCGCTCCTCACTATGCAGCGGTTTTGACAGTCTTCTTGACTTCGTTTGCCAACTTCTCAACGATTGGTATGATTATCGGGGCCTTCAAGGGCTTGGTTGATCCTGACAAGAACAAGCTGATTTCAAAGAACGTTATCTACCTTTTGCTTTCTGGAATCTTGGTTTCATTATTCTCAGCAGCAATGGTTGGCTTGTTCGTTTGGTAAAAAAATATTTTTTAGTAAAGCGGCCCCGCCCTGGGCCGCTTTTTTTATCGAAAAATTGGCTTTTGTGGCCATTCCTGCTAAAATAATATATAAGTGCTAGTTTTCTAGCAAGGAGGAGAGAATGGCAAAAGATCAGCATAAAGGTCAAGCCAAGAAAAAGGCTCAAAAGGAAGCTACTGATAAGGTCGTGAACCAGACGGTTCAATCAGCACAAGAGTCAGCCAAAAAAGCTTATGATACTGTTAAAGAACGGTCGGAGTGGTCAAACCCGGTTGTTGTAACAGTCGTGGTGGTGATTTTGCTGGTGGCCTTGAAAGTTATCTTCGGCGGAATCTTTAATGCAATCTTTTCCTACCTAGGGGAACTGCTTTTAGCAGCAGTTACTAAGAGCCCATGGCCAATCGTGTTCGCTGGTTTTATTGTGTATTATCGCAAGGAAATCCGTGACTTACTTAACCGAATTGGCCGGTAATTGAACAGTTTTTGAAAGGAAAGCTTATGTTTTCAGGTAAGAATAATAAAGATAAAAAGGGCTTTAAGATGCCCAAGGTTGGTAAGAAAGATCAGCCAGCACCCCGGCGCTCACGGATTGTAACGCCATCAAAGCCGATTGAAACTTCATCGGACCCACGTCCAGTTAAGAAGCGCAGTGCTAATAACACTTTGCCAACTAATAAGAAGGCAGTTAAGAATGCTACCCGACCATTTTATAAGAAGTGGTTATTCTGGGTCTTCGTGATTGTTGTTGTCGGTGGGGTGGCTTTGTACTTTATCGGTTCAGCTAACTCATCAAAGAGTTCGGATGATTCCTCAACGCCTGATATTTCTTACTCATCATCAAAGAAGAAGTCAACTAGTTCAAGTTCGTCCAGTTCAGATGATTCAGCTTCTGTAGCTGCGGCGAACCAAGCGGCGGCCTCGTCTGCTTCTGCCGCCGCTGCAAGTTCGTCTCGTGCAGCTTCTGCCGCAAGTCAATCTGCTGCAACTGCCGCAAGTCAGTCGGCTGCCGCCGCCTCATCCAAAGCTGCCGCAGATTCTGCTGCTTCCCAACAAGCTTCGGCTGCTTCATCATCGGCTGCTGCTTCATCGTCAGCTGCCGCTGCTAAGGCCGCACAAAATAATAATACGACAACAACTACTACACAACAGTAAATATGAAAAGCGGGTAGCCCGCTTTTTTATTTGCCAGCAGAAAAGCTTGACTAAGTGGCCTGGTCTTTGTAAACTAAAAGAAGTCAATGAGGATTAGGCAAGCGCGGATTTTAGAGACCTGGTGGGTGGTGAAAACCAGGACCGTTAATGTTGAAGGTTGCTTTGACCTTAAAAATTTAGATTAATGAGTGGTTACCAACTAAGTTGGTAGCAATTTAGGTGGTACCACGTCTTGGCGTCCTAATCAAAAGATTAGGGCGCCTTTTATTTTGCCCGCCACTCAAAAAGGAGAATTGCGATGCGCGAAGTTGAAATGTCAACCAAGTATGACCCAACCGCCGTTGAAGCTGGCCGTTACCAAGACTGGCTCGACAATAAGTTGTTTGCCCCTGAAGCCAACAAGGCAATCCAGGGCCAAGAACCAGAACCATATTCAGTGGTGATTCCACCACCAAACGTTACGGGTAAGTTGCACTTGGGCCACGCCTGGGATACAACCTTACAAGACATGCTAATCCGGCAAAAGCGGATGCAGGGCTTTGATACCCTGTGGTTGCCAGGAATGGACCACGCTGGAATCGCTACGCAAGCCAAGGTTGAACAACGGTTGCGTGAACAGGGGGTTTCGCGTTATGACTTGGGCCGAGAAAAGTTTGTCGACCAGGTTTGGGATTGGAAAAATGAATATGCTTCAACCATCAAGCAACAATGGGGCAAGATGGGCTTGGCATTGGACTATGACCGTGAACGGTTTACCCTGGATGAAGGGCTAAACCAAGCAGTTAACAAAGTCTTTATTGATTTGTACAATAAGGGCTTGATTTACCGTGGTGAATACATCATTAACTGGGACCCACAAGCTCGGACTGCCTTGTCTGATATCGAAGTCATTTACCAAGATGACGAGGGTGCTTTTTACCATGTTAAGTACCCATTTACGGATGGTACGACCTTAAATGGTAAGGATTACATTGAAATTGCCACGACTCGTCCCGAAACGATGTTTGGGGATGTTGCGGTCGCTGTCCACCCATCGGATGAACGTTACAAGGATTTGATTGGCAAAACCGTTAAGGTACCGTTGGTTAACCGCGAAATTCCAATTATTGCCGACGAATACGTTGAAAAAGACTTTGGAACTGGAATGGTGAAAATTACCCCAGCCCACGACCCAAATGACTTCCAAGTTGGTAACCGCCACAACCTTGAGCGGATTAACACCATGACCGAAGATGCTCATTTGAACGAAAACGCTGGTAAGTACGAGGGTCTGGACCGGTTCGAAGGCCGTAAGGCAATGGTTAAAGACTTGGAAGACCAAGGCTTTATGCTGAAGGTTGACCCATTGACCCACTCGGTTGGTCATTCAGAACGAACTGGCGTGCAAATTGAATCCCGTCTGTCAACGCAGTGGTTCGTCAAGATGGAGCCGTTGGCTAAGCAGGCTTTGGCAATGCAGCAATCAGCTGATGACAAAGTTGAATTTGTCCCTGGCCGGTTTGAAGACACCTTTACCCGGTGGATGGATAACATCCGTGATTGGGTGATTTCTCGTCAATTGTGGTGGGGCCACCAGATTCCTGCTTGGTACAAGAATAAGGGGACTGACCAGGAAGAAATCTATGTTGGCGAAACAGCCCCTGGGGATGACTGGGTCCGCGACCAAGATGTTTTGGATACTTGGTTCTCATCTGCCTTGTGGCCATTTTCAACCATGGGCTGGCCAAACGACCTGGAAGGCGATTACGCGAAGTACTACCCAACCAACACTTTGGTAACCGGTTACGATATTATCTTCTTCTGGGTTGCTCGAATGATGTTCCAAGGAAAAGAATTTACTGGTAAACGACCATTTAAGAACGTTTTGATTCATGGTTTGATCCGTGATGGTGAAGGGCGCAAGATGTCAAAGTCGTTGGGTAACGGTGTTGACCCAATGGACGTCATCGAAAAGTACGGGGCCGATGCTTTGCGCTGGTTCTTAGCAACTGGTTCTACTCCGGGACAAGATGTCCGCTTTACTTATGAAAAGATGGATGCCGCCTGGAACTTTATTAACAAGATTTGGAACGCGGCCCGCTACGTTATTATGAACTTAGATGACGATACCAAGGCGGTTGTGCCGGCTAAGGACCAACAGACGTTGGCTGATCGCTGGATTTTGAACCGTTTAAACGAAACGGTCCAAAAGGTAACAACAAACTTCGACAAGTTTGAATTTGGCGAAGCCGGCCGTGACTTGTACAACTTTATCTGGTCTGACTTTGCTGATTGGTACATCGAAATGACCAAGGAGTCATTGAATGGTGACGGGGACAAGATGGCCGTTCAACAAACCTTGGCCTATGTTTTGGACCAGACATTGCGTTTGCTCCAACCAATCATGCCATTTATGGCAGAAGCCATTTGGCAAGAAATGCCTGAACACAAGGGTAAGGCCGAACACTTGGGTATCCAAGCTTACCCAGTTTTTAAGGCAGAACTGGCGGATGCTGAAGCAGCTACTTCCTTTAAGTCTTTGCAGGACTTGATTGTGGCAGTCCGAAATATTCGAGCTGAAGCCAAGGCGCCAATGTCAAAGCCGATTAATGTGGTGATTAAGGTTAGCGAAGAGCGGCTACAAGCGGTCTTCAATGATAACGCCGATTATATTGATCGATTTGTTAAGCCAGAATCATTGACGATTGGAACAAATGTTGACTTGCCTGACTTGGCCATGTCGCAAGTTATTACTGGTGCGGAAGTTTACGTTCCCTTGGCCGGTTTGATTAACATTGACGAAGAAGTTGCTCGTTTGCAAAAGGAAGCTGACAAGTTTGCAAAGGAAGTTGCCCGAGCAAATGGCAAGCTTTCAAACGAAAAGTTTGTTAACTCAGCACCTGAAGAGGTCGTTGCTGCTGAAAAAGAAAAGTTAGCAGATTGGCAGGATAAGCTAGATTCCACTAATAAGCGGATTGCAGAGCTGCAAAAACATAACTAAAATTCAATGTAACAATAATTTCCTCACTTCGGTGGGGTTTTTATGTTAGGTTAATATGAGTATAATAAGATTTTAAACAATTAATTCATGGTAACCGTGAAATTTGGTTTAGTTTATATAGGTAAAAATTATGTTTGGAACAAAAATTTTGGCAAGCGGCCACTATGTTCCGGGGGACGCCGTCACGAACGATGATTTGGCAAAAGTGATTGACACGTCTGATGAGTGGATTGTCGAACACACCGGAATCAAGACGCGGCACGTTTCCCTTCAAGGAGAAAATACATCTGACTTGGCCACTAAAGCAGCCAAAAAAACTTTGGCAAATGCAGGTCTTGCAGCTGACCAGTTGGACTTTATCATTGTCACAACCTTTACGCCGGATGGGCTAGCACCATCGACAGCTGCATTAGTTCAGCGGAATTTGAATGCGACTAAAGCCTTTGCCTTTGATTTGTCGACTGCCTGTGCGGGATTTGTCTTGGGGATGACGACTGCTAACCACTTTATGCAAAGCGGTCAATACCAATATGGTTTAGTGATTGCTGCTGAAGTTAATTCGAAAATGATGGACTTTTCTGACCGGACCAGTACGGTCTTCTTCGGTGATGGTGCCGGTGCTGTTGTCTTGGGCAAGGATGAAGGTAAAGGAATGGTTGCTGGTAGTGACCTGCACACTGAAGGTAACGCTGAAGTCATCCATTCTGGTCGAATTGCGCCATTGACTGAGTTGAGCGCTGATAACTATCCAAAGATTGACGCCTTCTTCCAAGAGGGCCGGGAAGTCTTTCAAGAAGCAACCACTTTGATACCAAAGCATATTCAAGACTTTGTCGACCAACAAGGCTTGAACCTGGATGATGTTGATTACTTTATCTTGCACCAGGCGAACATGCGAATTATTGAAAGTATTGCAAAGTCGCTGGGGCAGCCGATGACTAAGTTCGTTACCAATGTAGAAAAGTATGGAAATTCTTCTTCAGCTGGGATTGCCATGGCCTTTGATCAGGTAAACCAGGAGGTAGACTTGACCGATAAAAAAGTGGTATTAACTGGTTTTGGAGCGGGGTTCACCTACGGGTCTCTGTTACTTGATATATAAGTACAGTTACTTAAGAAACCTTATTTTAATAAAAATGTAATATTAAGGATAATGTGTAGTAATATCTGGACTGCATAATTATACCCATAAGCTAAGCGTAGGCTGTGTGCTTACAAAAAACAAAGATAAAAATATGGAGATGTCTCTCATGAAGAATAACGTTACTAAAACGATTTTGGCAGCAGCCGCTGGTGCCGCTGCTTTTGCTGGTGCAAACGCTGTCGCGTCTGCTAACGATGTTACTGTTAAGGCTGGCGACACTTTGTCACAAATCGCTGCTGACAACAACACTACTGTTGATGCCTTGGCTTCAGCCAACGGTATCTCAAACGTTAACTTGATTTACGTTGACCAAGTTCTTTCAACTGATGGTTCAGTATCAACTTCAACTTCTGAATCAACTTCAGTATCAACTTCAACTTCAACTGCTGCAGTTTCAACTTCAACTTCAGCTGCTGCATCAACTTCAGCATCAACTTCAAGTTACTCATCAGCTGGTGCTTCTGGTTCAGTTGAAACTATCTTGAACGCCATGAACGCATTGCGCTCATCACTTGGTTTGTCACCTGTTTCATATGACTCATCATTGGCTTCATATGCACAATCACGTGCACAAAACGCCGTTGATAACGGTTACTTGCCAACTAACCACTTTGCTACTTCTGGCGAAGTTGTTGCTATTGACTTCTCACCTAGCGCTGTTGTTAACGCTTGGTATAACGAAACCAACATGGTTGCAGCACCTGCACACCGTAACTGGTTGATCAACCCTAACTACACTAAGGTTGGATTTGGTATCGTAAACGGTACTATCGTTGGTGAAGCACGCTAATAGCGAGTTAATCTCGATTTAACCTAAAACACCTACAATAGTTTGTAGGTGTTTTTTTGTTTAAGATATGATAAAAAACGTAAAGATTAAATAAAAGGGCGGTTAGTTCCCGTTATTTGTGATATTATAAGGGAACGTGAAAACGGATTAATAAACGCTAGAAAACGGAGCATAGATTCTTATGTCAGAAGAAGAATATCAAGAAGTTTCACGGCGGGAACGCTTTGACCAGGTTCGAAGTAACCGGCGTCGTAAGCACCGCTGGGTACGCTGGTTGATGTATACCTTCTTGGTTGCATTGGTAGCCTTTGTCGCTTGGGGTGGTTATATTTATAGCCAATACAAGACATCGATTGACGACTTGCACAAGTCAGCCAGTATTAGTAAAACTCGGAATATTTCAAACCTTTTGGCTCGTGGTAAGTCCTTCTCAATTTTGATTTTAGGAACTGATACGGGTGAGTTGGACCGTGATCGGACTGGTTTGACCGACTCTATCATGGTTGCGACAGTTAACCCGAAGGAACACAAGATTACGATGGTCTCAATTCCGCGTGACATTATGGTTGCCATTGATGGTGATGAAGATTCCTTCCCACAAAAGATGAATGCGGCTTACAGTCTTGATGATGTTGGGGCAACGATGAAGACGGTTCAAGATTATCTGAACATCCCGATTGACTCATATGCCTTGGTTAACATGAAGGGCTTGGAAACTTTGGTTGATAAGGTTGGTGGTGTTAAGGTTAAGTCACCACTTTCATTCCAGTATAGTCAAGATACCGCCCATGATTATGGTGCTGACTTGTATCGTTTCCACAAGGGATCTTACAAGTACGAACACTCAACTGATGGTGGTAAGACTTGGTCAGCAAGTAAGACCGTTTTGACTTCTGATGCTGCCTTGGCCTTTAGTCGAATGCGTTATGATGATCCACAAGGTGATTATGGTCGTCAACAGCGTCAGCGGATTTTGCTGGAGGCGTTGTTGAAGAAGGCTGTTAATGTTAAGAGTTTGGTTAATACCAGCTTTATCAAGTCGATGTCAAGCAACGTGCAAACTGATTTGACCTTCGATAACATTACTCAAATTGTTGAAAAGTACCGTGGAACGGTTAAGAACCAGGTTTCTGATCACTTGCAAGGTGATGGAGTCTACTATGACGAAGTTTCGTACCAGATGGTTCCAACTTCTGAAAAGCAACGTATTACGAACCTGATTAGGTCACAGCTGGGCTTGAAGGCTAAGACGACCGGATCTCAATTCGGAAGTACAGTTCCATCTTCAGACTACTCAATTGCTGAAACGATGCTTGAACAAATTAATGAATCATTCACCGGTTAAGGTGTGCTAGAAAGCTAGGTAACAACAGTTACCTGGCTTTTTTATTCCCTATCTATTCGTGTTATACTAAGAGTTAATCAAGGAAGCGGAGACGGTATGTCAGTTCAAAAGATTGCAATCATAGACCTTGGCAGTAATTCCACCCGGATGGTAGTTGAAGAGCTTCATTCTAACCATACTTATGAAGAAATCTACCGGGTCAAACAAGATACGCGCTTGTCTCAAGGGATGGGTGCCGATTTAAGGCTTCAAGAGGAGCCAATCAAACGGACGATTGCGGTCTTAAAAGACTACCGCGAGCAAATTAAAGACTTCCACGTTGACCAAGTTTTGGCCATTACAACCGCCGCTGTTCGAACTGCCAAAAACCAGGCTGAATTTTTACAACGAGCCCATGAGGAAGCCAACGTTAATTTTCAAGTTCTAACTGGCGAGCAGGAAGCTCATTATGATTTTCTTGGCGTCAAGGCCTCACTGCCCGATGTGACCGATGGTGTGGTTTTAGACACTGGTGGTGCTTCGGTTGAAGTGATTGCCTTCAGGAATGGGGAAGCCAAAGCCGAGGTATCATTACCATTTGGAGCGGTGAACCTATCGGAGCAGTTTGACCTCGCAGACAATATTCGAATGGCTGATATCGATCTGGCTAATCAAAAAATCCAAGGCCAATACCAACGTTTAGACTTCTTGAAAGATTTTCAAGGAGAGCCAATTATCCTGCTTGGCGGGGCCAACCGGTCCCTTGCCAAAATGGCTCAGAGTCAGGATTGGAACCAGGGCAAAAGGTTATTACATGGCTTTATGATGACTACCGGCCAGGCCCGAGAAATTTTCACGACTATCACTGAGATGTCCCGGGCAAAGCGGGAAAACTTGGCTGGCCTGGAAAAGAGTCGGGCTGATATTATTATTTCTGGATTATTACCTTTCTTAAACTTAGCCGAAGCAATTCAGGCGCCCCAAGTGATTTTTTCTGAGTCCGGTGTTCGCGAAGGTTTGATTGAAAGCATATTTGAAGCATGACAAAAAAATTCTACGAACTTAGTCCAAAAGAACGAATTGACCAGTTAAGTCTTGAAAAGACTTTAGCTGATCGTTTTTTGGTTGACCAGAGAAAAAGTCAAGAAAATTTGATTGAAAATTACCTGACCAGTTTCGCTTTGCCGGAGGGAATTATCAAAAATTTAACGGTCAATGGCCATGATTACCGCGTTCCGCTTGTGACGGAGGAACCGTCCGTGGTAGCAGCTGCTAATAATGGTGCTCGGTTGCTCGGGCTCGGTGGTGGTATCCAATCTGTGGGCGAAAGCCAGCCGCTATTAACCGGACAGATTTTATTTGAGCAAATTGACTTTAAAAGTTTGGAAAAGTTTGTTCAAGGACAAGAAGCAAAAATTTTTGAAACGGCCATTAATGCAAAGCCTAGTTTGGTTGAGCACGGGGGTGGCTTGAAAAAGGTTAGCCTTCGTGACTTAAGTAATGGCCGGGCAAGTTTGGACCTGGTTGTTAATACAGGCTTAGCAATGGGTGCTAATTCAGTTAACACGATTTTAGAAGCTGTTAGGGCATTGCTGACCGACTACCAAGATCAAATTGTTGGGGCAATTTTATCCAACGCTGGCCATGAAAGTTTGGTTTCGGTTACTGGTCAAGTGCCGGTGGACTTTCTGGGCGGCTTAACGATGGCAGAAAGAATTGTGAAGTTATCGACCTTTGGCCAAGTAGATTCCAACCGGGCGGTTACTGAAAATAAGGGAATTTTTAATGGACTAGCCGCCGCTGTTTTGGCCCTTGGGAATGATTGGCGGGCAGTCGAAGCAGCAGGTCATGCCTATGCCAGTCATACTGGCCAATACCAGTCGCTATCAACTTGGCAAATTAGTGAAAACCAGGAATACCTCCAGGGTAAAATCACGGTGCCGCTGAACTTGGGAATTGTTGGCGGGGCTTTAGCGGCCTTGCCGAAGGCCCAAGACAACCTGGATTTGCTAGAAAACCCAAGCTTAAGCCAGGTCAAAGCAATTGTGGCGGGCGTTGGTTTGGCATCAAACTTGGCCGCTTTAAAGGCAATTGCCGGTGAGGGAATTCAGGCCGGCCACATGCGGATGCAGGCTAGGACATTGGCTGTGCAAGTTGGTGCCGGTGCTGATGAAGTTGATGCAGTAGCCAGGGCCTTAGCAAAAGACCAACCGATTAGCCAAGCCAAGGCGAAAAAGTATTTAGGAGAGTTACGAGCAAATGAACCAAAAGCTTAACCAATTATTAGACCAAGCAAACCAGATTTATCCAGGAACGGTGATGACTCGGGTTGGCGATGACCATGATGGCTTTTTGCGGACCGACCGCGTCAACCAGTCAGCCTTGGCAGACCGCTTGTTGATTGAAGTCCCGGACCAAACAGAAGCTGACTTTGTGATTGGCAATGAATTACTGAAGCTGGTCCTGACTTTGAATGGCATTACGCCCCAGGTTTACTTTGCCCTAACTTTTAACAAAGAAGAATTGGACCAGCAGCTCATTACGATTGCAACTCGCCTTCACAAGGCCGTGATTCATGCGATTTCTTACAAGGAATTAGCCAAGCAAGGCTTCTTGACCAAGAATACTTTGCAGGCCTTTATGAATGGCTTGGACGATGAACTTTCGACTGAAGATGGCGTCGATGGCCAATTCCTTTGGCGGCTACTATCACTCTTGGATGCTCAAGTCTTTTTGGCTAGTGCTTTAGGGGCTGGCTTGGAAAACGAAATTGAGACAGCACAAGCTCAGTTGGTTGAAAATTACCCATTGGCAAATGAAGCTGCTTTGAAATTGGCTCAGCCAATCTTAGCTGCAAACTTAAAGGACTCCCGGCAAATTCGCCGTGAAATTGTCCATGTCTTTACTGCTTTGGATGAAGAATTGGAGGCCAAAGACTTACCAACAGTCAATGCTAACCAGTATGTGACGCTGACGCCGGTGCTGTCACAACGCCAGTTAGACGGTCCGGTGGCCAACCTATATGAAATTTTCCACTCTGACATGACGGATTTCCAAACCAAGCAAAAGGCCTTTGTTGGGGTTGGTAAAAAAGACCGGCAAAATACCTTTGTGGTAACGCCGCCGGAAGAGGAGGGTGACCGACCAAAGTTCTTTACGGAACTTTACCAAATTTCGGTGAAGGAATTGCTGACGAAGTTGGCTTTGCCGTATATCTTGCGTCAGTAAAATTGAAAGACCCAATCAAAGCTTATTCGTGGAGGTAGGAACATGTTGGTAACCAAAGAGATTCAAGCAATGTTTGACGATGCAGACCAGGTAGTCTTTTTGACCGGGGCGGGTGTTTCAACCTTATCCGGGATTCCGGACTACCGGTCCAAGTCAGGGGTCTACCAGGGGCTGAACTTAGCCCCGGAATACTTACTGTCAAAGGATGCCTTTGAGGAAATTCCAGAGATTCAATACCGGTTTATGCAGGAAAATTTGTATTTCCCTGATGCCAAGCCAAATATTATCCACGAAAAGATGGCGCAGTTGACTTTAAAAGACCGGGCCAAGATTATTACTCAAAACATTGATGATTTAGACGTCAAAGCCGGGAGTGAAGACGACCACTTAATCCGTTTCCATGGGTCGCTTTATGACCTTTACGCTCCCAAGGATGGCCGGCCGGCAGACTTGGCTGACTATCAAAGGGCTTTGTACCGACCAAAGGATGGGGCGAAAGTAAGGCCTGCGATTACCTTTTATGGGGAGCAACCCCAAGAAGTTGAAAAGGCAATTGACTGGGTTAGCCAGGCCGACCTATTGGTTGTTGTTGGTACTTCTTTCCAGGTCTATCCCTTTGCCGGCTTGCTCCAGTATGCCCGACCGGATGCAGAAATGTTATCCGTTAATTTGACAGAAGTGCCAATGGGTAAGCGTGTTAACCAGGTGGTTGGGGATGCCGGTCAATTTTTTAAAGAATTAGAAATTTAAGCCCAAACGGGCTTTTTTTATTGGGCCAAAAAAGGGTATGATAAGAGTGGAGGAAAATTTATGACGAATGATCAAGGAGCGAACCAGTCACTGACGAAGACGGGAGCGCCAAGAAAAACGAGTCAAGTAGAGAAGCATACCCACGTTCACCAAAACCCTAATTTGTCGCAAAAGCCGTATCTAATTGGAATTTCAGTGAACCTGGTCTTTGTTTTAACCGAAATTATCTTTGCCAAAGTCGCCCATTCAACGGCCCTTTTTGCAGATGCCTTCCATAACTTATCAGACGTTTTGGCGCTGGTAATTGCCTGGCTGGCGGTCTTAGTTTTTGGAATTAAAGCAACTAAAAAACAAACCTATGGCTTTCACAACGTTTCAATTTTAGCCTCGATTTTTAACGCGGTTTTGTTAATGTTTGCGGTTGGCACAATTTTCTATGAAGCGGTTGATGACCTCTTCTTTGCTAAACCTGTCCATACTAATGGAACGATTATTACGGTTGTGGCTGCCATTGGGATTGTTGTGAACCTGTCGACAGCCTTATTGTTTAAAGTTTCGGGCACGCCTGATGAGCACGGCCACCACCATGACCAGGATTTGAATTCTAAGACGGCTTACTTGCATTTGCTATCGGATGCCGCTGTTTCGATTGGCGTCATCCTAGCCGGTTGGTTGATTGATGTGACTAAGATTGAGCTAATCGACCCAATTGTTTCATTAATAATTGGCTTCGTAATCCTGTTGTCGGCCTGGCCGGTGATGAAAGAAACGGTTAACCTAGCAATTAACGGGGTACCAGAAACGGTTGACCAAGAAGCGGTTGGTCAGTACCTTGATAGTCAGGCTTTGGTAGTTGCTTACCATGACTTGCACATTTGGCCACTGTCAACGACGGAAACCGCTTTGACGGTTCACATGGCTGTCAAGGAAGCCGACTTCACCCCGGAAAAAGTCGAAAACTTACTGGAGACGGTTGAAAACGAATTGAAGGAAAAATACGGTATTCAACACGTTACGGTTCAGTTGGAGTTGGGTAGTCCCCACGAAAATTGCAACCAAATATAGAAGAATGCTCCAAAATAGTTGGAGCATTTTTTATTTGGATAAAAATTCTAAAGTGACGATTGATATTATAAATTAGAATTGTTCTTATTTTAATTGATGGGATTAATTTAAATAAATTAAAGTTCTACGACAATGTGTCAGAGTGTTTCGTTGTTATAGTAGTCTTTTTAGACAATATGTTTCAAAAACCATCAAAACGTAATAAAAAAATATCTTGACCTTCATAATTTCTTGTGTAATATTTACTATAGACTTAGGAAGAAGTAATTGAGTTAAGTAGCTTTCATAAGCTTTCAACAACCAAGTTGAATGAAATCCTTTATGAAAATTATTTAGCACTTGTGAAAAGAAGTTTGGGGAACCGGCTGATTTTCGTGCTGTCAAAAAGTCAGCCGAGAGACTGGCTTTTTGCTTTGGACAAATCAAGTGAATAGATTTAATTACTGAACCCTGAGGAAATTCCGAAGGAGAAGAATTATGGAAGAATCCGTACAAAAGACTCATCACTCACTAATCGAACACGCTGGTGAGAAGAGTTTGCAAGATGTTAACGGGACGATTGAGATTCCTCGTGGAGGATCATTCATGCGCCGGTTGTTTGCCTTTTCAGGGCCTGGGGCCTTGGTGGCTGTTGGGTACATGGATCCGGGTAACTGGGTGACTTCAGTAGCCGGTGGGGCTTCATACCACTACGTTTTGCTTTCTGTTGTTTTGATGTCCTCTTTGATTGCCATGCTTCTGCAGTACATGGCTGGAAAGCTTGGAATCGTTAAGCAAGAAGACTTGGCGCAAGCTACTGGAAACCGGACCAACAAGTTTGGCCGGTATTCGCTTTGGATTATGACGGAGTTGGCATTGATTGCCACTGATATTGCCGAAGTTGTCGGAGGGGCGATTGCCTTGAACTTACTCTTTGGCTGGCCACTGTTGGTAACCGTCTTCTTGACTGCATTTGATGTTATCTTATTGCTTGGCTTGATGAAGTTTGGTTTCCGTAAGATTGAAGCAATTGTCATGACTTTGATTTTGACTATCTTGGTTGTTTTTGTTTATCTGACCATCCTGTCAAAGCCAGAGTGGGCTAGTCTTTTCGCTGGTTATGTCCCACAACCAAAGATTATTTCGACTTCAGCAATCTCAGGTTTGTCAAGTCCTTTGATTTTAACTGCTGGTATTATTGGTGCAACGGTTATGCCGCACAACTTGTACTTGCATTCATCGATTTCACAAACTCGTAAGGTTGACCATGAAAATCCCGAAGAAGTGCGCGACGCTGTTCGTTTAATGACTTGGGATTCTAACATTCAATTGACCTTGGCCTTTGTTGTTAACACTTTGCTTTTGGTCGTTGGAGCTGCTTTGTTCTTTGGCCACGCCACTGAATTGGACTCATTTAAGGCAATGTACAACGCCTTGGGTGATTCAAAGATTGCCGGTGCAATTGCATCACCATTCTTGTCAACACTCTTTGCTTTGGCGTTGTTAGCTTCTGGTCAAAACTCAACCATTACTGGTACTTTGACCGGTGAAATTATCATGGAAGGGTTCTTACACTTACGGGTGCCAATGTGGCTTCGTCGTGTGATTACCCGAGGAATTGCCCTGATTCCAGTTTTGGCAATCACGATTATCTATGGTGGTAATGAATACCAGTTGGATAACTTGATTACTGGAACGCAGGTATTCTTATCAATTGCCTTGCCATTCTCAATGGCACCATTGATTTACTTTACTTCATCAAAGAAGATTATGGGTCCATATGCCAATAGTCGTTGGATTACTTGGACTGGTTGGTTCTGTTTTGCAGTTTTGACAGCCATTAACGTTTGGCTTGTCCTTGACCAGTTCTTCCCATCAGTATTTGGTTAAGCTAGAGGAGGCAAATCATGGCTGAATTGAAATTAGAAGATGTACAACCAAAGCAATTTAAGAACATTCTGGTTGGGGTTGATGAGTCAGAGTTGGGCTATAACGCCTTGTCAAACGCTGTCCACCAAGCTCGTGAAGATGATGCAAAGTTGGTTATTGCAACAATCCTTGAAATGGGTGACTTGTCGGCGATTTCCGCCTTACACTTGGACTTTATTAAAGAAAAGCGACAAGAACTTGAGACTAACTTGGCCAAGTACCGTGATTTCGCTCTGTCAAAGGGGTTGAAAAATGTTGAAGTGGTATTTGACGATGGTATCAAGGCCGGTGAAATCTTGAATGATGAAATCGCTCCTCGGGTTGGGGCTGACTTAATTGTTGTGGGTGCCCACTCTCACGAAGGGTTCTGGGCATCATTAGGTTCACAGGCATCTTACATTGCTCGTAATGCTAAGATTTCAACTTTGATTGTTCATGAATAAAGAAATGGTACTAGGAAGCTAGTACCTTTTTTATTGCTTGACATATGAATAAATATTCATATAATAGTCATTAGAATATATGAAAATTAATTCATCAATGGAGGAAACTATGATTCAAGCCTTGGTTTCAGGAACCTTGTCGTATTTAGGAACGACATCTGATTATTTTGTTATTTTAGTATTACTATTTGCCCAGTTTCGGCAAAAAAAGCAGGTAAAACCAATAGTATTGGGAGCTTATCTAGGAAACGCCTTGCTTGTGATGGTTTCAATATTAGTTGCTTCGTTACTGCAGCAAGTGCCATCGGAGGGGTTATTAGGATTTTTAGGGTTAGTTCCAATTATCTTAGGAGTTGTCCGCTTTGTTCGCTCTGATGATGACGGTGAAGGACAAAAATTTGCTGATCGACTTGCACAAGTGCCAAATTCGAAAATAATTGAAACAGTTATTTTGATGACGGTAGCTGGTTGTGGAGCTGATAATTTGGCCCTTTATGTTCCCTATTTCTCATTAACAAACCTTGGTTTGTTACCGTTGATTTTACTGATTTTCGCCCTGATTTTGACGCTGGCTATTTGGGCTGCCTATCATATTGCCAAAATAAAATGGTTACAACGGCTATTTGACCACCATGGAAAAGTAATTCAATTAGTTATTTACCTTGTTCTCGGTCTTTATATTATGTATGAAGCCAATACTTTTTACTATATTTTTTCTTTTTGGGGGACGACTAGATGAAAAAACAAATTCAATCAGAACTCAGTCAAGTGTTTAAACTTTTGGGATCAAAACCTAGACTACAAATGGTTGAATTACTCCGTGACCAGTCCTTAACAGTTAATGAGATAGCAGACCGGTTAGGAATGGAACAGTCGGCGGTTTCTCACCAACTACAGCTGCTTCGCCAAGCCCAACTTGTAACGGTACAAAAAGAGGGTCGGCTATCTTATTGCCGGTTGACAGACTCCCATATTTTGACTATTTTGGACAATGCCGAGAAGCACGTCACACACGTGGTCAATCATCAGACACACTCTGAAGCAGAGAAACATCGGGTAGATTAATAGGTAAAAAAGATTTAAAAAAGTAATTGACTTATCGTGCTGTAGTTGATAAACTAATATAGTTATGAAATACAGCAAATGCCCTTGTGGCGGAATTGGCAGACGCGCTGGACTCAAAATCCAGTGGTGGCAACACCGTGTGGGTTCGACTCCCACCGAGGGCACTTCATGAGAGAAAAACGACTAGCTTAGGCTGGTCGTTTTCTTTTTTTTTTAATATTTGTATTAAAAAAAGGCCCAACACTTAAATACAAAATAGTGTTGAACCTCTTTTAATTTATGAATAAAACTAAAACTGCATAGCACCTAAGAATTGCTTGATTCGGTCGTTAGACGAATTAAAGAAACCATCGGTAGGACCGTCGTAACCGACTTTACCATCTTCGACAAAGACAATCTTGTCAGCAACTTGCCTGGCAAAGGACATGTTGTGGGTGACAATGATCATCGAAGTGTCCTTTTGGGCTAAGTCACGCAAGACCCGTAAAACTTGGGCTTCTAGCTCAGGGTCAAGGGCCGAAGTTGGTTCATCTAATAATAAGTAGCAGGGGTTCATTGCTAAGGCGCGGAGGATGGCGACTCGTTGTTGCTGCCCGCCAGATAATTGGTAGGGGTAGCGGTTAGCAAGTTCTTCCATCTTGAACTGCTTGAGCAGGTCTAAAGCTCGTTGGTTGGCTTCGTCTTTGCTTAGCTTTTGAACCTTAATTGGCCCTTCTGTTAGGTTTTTTAAGACCGTCAAATGTGTAAAGAGGGCCTTTTCCTGGAAAACCATCCCGTATTGTTGACGGGCGTGAAGAACTTGGTCTTTGGTAATCGGCTTTGACAAGTCCAAGGTGTCGTTATCAATCGCTAAAAGACCGCTAGTAGGACGTTCTAGCAGGTTTAAAGCCTGTAGTAAGGTCGACTTCCCAGAACCGGAAGGACCAACGATGGCGGTTGTTTCTTCGGCAGGGAAGTCAACAGTCACATTATCTAGGGCTTTTTTATCGGGGTATTGTTTGATTAAATTTTTAACTTGAATCATTGGGCGAACCTCGATGTGTACTTTTCTAGGTAGTGCTGACCGATTGATAGGATTGACGTAAAGACTGCATAAATCATCGCTGCCAGGATATACATTGATAGGATCTTGTAGTTGGTAGCGGCAACTTGTTGAGCGGTGTAGAACATTTCAACAATTGTAATCGTGGAGGCCAATGACGTGTCCTTTAATAATGAAATTAAGGAGTTTGACAAAGGCGGAATTGAAATCCGAGCCGCCTGTGGCAAAACGACGTTCAGATAGACCTGGGTGGTCGTCATTCCAAGCGACCGAGCGGCTTGCTTTTGGGCTTCAGAAACCGATGAAATTGATGCCCGGATTGATTCAGAAGCATAAGCCCCAGTGTTTAGTGAGAAGACCGTGATGGCTGAAACCCAGGCGGACTGGAATAAGGCCACGTGAGCGTTTGGTAATCCGTAAAAGACGATAAAGAGTTGAACCAACATCGGCGTTGACCGGAAAAGCCAGACATAAAAGGCGGCAAACCCCTTTAGGATTTGTAAGGCGGCTGCGGCCCACTCATTTTGAGGTAGGTTAGCAGTCCGAATTAAGGCAGTTAGGATGGCAAAGACCAGCCCGAAGAAAAAGGCGATAACTGTCAGCGGCAGCGTGTATTTGAAGGCTGATTCTAGAAGCCTGGGGGTATATTCAGTTGCCAGATTCCAAAAATCTGTCATGGAGTTGTTCTCCTCTTAGCTATTATTTTTTCGTCAAATCAGTGTCGAAGTACTTTTCTGACAACTTCTTCAGCTTGCCGTTGTCCTTCAACTTGGTGATGGCCTTGTTGACCTTCTTTTGCAATTCTGAGTTGTCCTTCTTCATCAAAACACCAGAAGGAACGGATGCAATTTCGTTGGTGATATCAACATCTTGCACCTTGGCCTTAGGATTTTCCTTCTTCCATGCGTTGAAGGCCCCAAGGTCGTTAATTGTTCCATCGGCCCGGTTAGTCGTAATCAAGTTCATTGCTTCAACGATACCGGCGACACCTTTAATAGTAGCACCTTTTTGTTGCGCAATTTGGCCATAGTTAGAAGTTAATGATTGAGCCATCGTTTTACCACTGATATCTGACAGGGTATTCATGTTGGTTTCACCCTTGCGTGAAATAATCACCGTCTTTGAGTACAAGTAAGCTTGTGACATTCGGTATGACTTTTGTCGGTCGGCACGAATACCGATGTTATTGATAACGGCATCATAACGGTTGGCGTTCAAACCAGCAATCAATGAGTCCCACTTGGTTTCAACAAACTTAACTTTCAAGCCAAGAACTTGACCAATTTCTTTGGCCATCTCGACTTCATAACCAACCAATTTTCCATTTTTATCATGGTAAGAAAATGGGGCGTAGGTTCCTTCTAAACCGACGGTTAAGGTTCCTTTGTCCATCGTGTAGCCTTCGGCAGGCTTGTTGAGCTGCAACAAACCAACAATGGCTGCAAGCACGACGATGATTCCAGCGAGCAAAATCGCCATCTTCTTTTTCATTTGTTCCTTCTCCTCTTAAACATAGAAAAACCGCCCCTAGAATACACTAAGGGCGGTTTTTAAGTCATTTTATTAGTATAAAACGAAAACGCACCCTAAAAAAGCGGGAACCGACAGGTTACCGCGCGCATTTCTAGGTTGTTAGATGATAATGCAACTAACATAAGCGCCTCCAATTTCTACTTTAGTGTACCGTCCCGTGATTTTTTTGTCAACGGATTTTCTCTAATTTATCTTTAATTTTCTAAATTGATTCGAAAAGTGGTCTTGTTGATAAAGTTGGATAGGACGGTTTTTGTTAAGGGTTTTTATCAAATGGTTTACTGGAAAGTTATAGACCTTCTTCCTTAATAAGAGTGGTCTGCCATTCGGGCCTTTGCTATAATGGTAGCAAGGTGTGGCCACCATTAGGCCAGAAAGGACTCATATGTCAGAAAATAGTACATTTTACATCACAACGCCGATTTACTACCCATCTGGGAAGTTGCAACTCGGTAATACGTATACAACGGTTTTGGCCGACGCGGCCGCCCGTTACCACCGCCTCTTAGGCGATGATGTCTTCTTCCTAACTGGAACAGACGAACACGGTGAAAAAATTCAAAAGAAGGCTGCTGCTGCCGGCACAACCGAAATTGCTTATTTGGATAAGATGGCCAAAGACATCAAGGACTTGTGGTCATTGATGGGCATTTCTTATGACAAGTTTATTCGGACGACGGATAAGGACCACGAAGCAGCCGTTCAAAAGATTTTCCAAAAGCTCTTGGACCAGGGCGATATTTATAAGGGTCAGTATGAAGGCTGGTATTCAGTTTCGGATGAAGAATACTTTACTGAATCACAACTAGCTGAAGTCTACCGCGATGATGACGGCAAGATGATCGGTGGGAAGGCCCCATCTGGTCATGAAGTCGAAAAAATCCAAGAAGAAACTTACTTCTTTAAGATGTCCAAGTATGCTGACTGGTTGGTTAAGTACTACAAGGAACACCCAGACTTTGTTCAACCACAAGCACGGATGAACGAAATGTTGCAAAACTTCATTTTGCCTGGCTTGGAAGACCTAGCGGTTACTCGAACATCATTTAACTGGGGGGTACCGGTACCGGGCGATGAAAAGCACGTTATCTATGTTTGGATTGATGCCTTGGCTAACTATATTACGGCTTTGGGTTACGGGTCTAACCAAGACGATTTGTTACAAAAATTCTGGCCGGCTAACGTCCAATTAGTTGGAAAAGAAATCGTTCGCTTCCACATTATTTACTGGCCAATCATGCTCCATGCTTTGGGTCTTGATTTGCCAAAGGAAATCATTGGTCACGGCTGGTTAGTTATGAAAGACGGTAAGATGTCAAAGTCGAAGGGAAACGTGATTTACCCTGAAGACTTAACGGAACGTTACGGCTTGGATGCCGTCCGTTACTACTTACTCCGGTCAATGCCATTTGGAAATGATGGTGTTTTCTCACCTGAAGACTTTGTTTCTCGGGTGAACTATGACTTGGCTAACGACCTTGGTAACCTGTTAAACCGGACGGTTGCCATGGTTAACAAGTATGAAGACGGGGTTGTCCCTGCCTTTGAAATGGGTAAGACCGACTTTGACCTAGACTTAGACAAGGTTGTTTTGGAACAAGTGGCCGAATACAACGAACACTTAGGCGCTGTCCATACTGCCGATGCCCTTGAATCAGTTTGGGGCGTTGTCCGTCGGGCCAACAAGTATATCGATGAAACGGAACCATGGGTGTTGGCGAAGACAGCTGGTGAAGACCCAGCAGCTAAGGCGGCCTTACAATCTGTCTTGGCTCACTTGGTTGGCGCCTTGCGGGCAGTTGCGGTAATGTTACAACCGGTTATGACGGATGCACCTAAGCAAATCTTCGCCCAACTTGGTTTGGACTACCCTGAAAATGGCGTATCCATCCAAGATTTGACGATTGACCAGGTGCCGGCTGGTGCCAAAGTTGTTAAAAAGGGTGAACCAATCTTCCCACGCTTGGATGTTGAACAAGAAGTGGCCTACATTGCATCATTGGTATCCAAGGATACCAAGGGTAAGGGCCGCGCAGTAAAGGAAACGGCCAAGAAAAAGGGCCAGGAGAAGCAAGTGACTGAAGAAGCAAGTGCTAAGAAGGCATTGATTGAATATGATGACTTTGACAAGGTTGAAATTTTAGCAGCTAAGATTACGGCCGCTGAATTAGTGGAAAAGTCAAAGAAGTTAGTTAAGTTTACCCTTGATGATGGTTCTGACAAGCCTCGCCAAATTCTTTCGGGAATTCGCAAGTGGTACCCTGAACCAGCAGTCTTGGTTGGTAAGACGGTTGCCATCGTTGCTAACATGGCTCCTCGGAAGATGGCTGGTGAGCTGTCTGAGGGGATGGTTTTGTCAGCGGAAAAGAATGATATCGTGACGGTTTCAATCTTGCCTGATTCAATCGAACCAGGTTCTGGCATCGAATAATTATTGCATGATTAATAAATGAAAAAAGAGCTAACCAGCTGTGCCTAATCAGATTAGGTGTGAGATGGATAGCTCTTTTTTTGTTTGAAAAATGTTTTAAATGTTGGTGAGTGTTGAAGTGAAAAATGATTATGACCAGGCCCAAGGGTCCTGGTGCCAAGTTGAAAAGCGGTCGTATTGGTCCTTTGAAATCACATCTTGGTCGGCCAGACGTTTGATTAAGCCACTGTAAGTTAATAAAGGCTTGAAGGTAAAGCCGGCTTCCTTGAAGTTCTTATCGGCGTCTGGGAAACCATAAGAAAAAATTGAAACAACCCCAGTAACGTGGTGGCCTTCTTTTTCAACGGCCTTGGCAGCGGAAATTACAGAACCACCAGTTGAAATGAGGTCGTCAATCAAGACGACTTGGTCGGTTGGTTGTAAGTTACCTTCAACTTGGCGGCCGGTACCGTGGTCCTTTGGCTTTGAGCGAACATAAACCATGGGCAGGTTCAAAGATTCAGCAACCAAGGCTGCTTGGGGAATGCCGGCCGTCGCAACACCGGCGATGACTGTCCGGCCGGGGAAGGTCGTGTCAATCAAGTCAGCCAAAGCTTCTTTGATGGCAGTCCGAGTTTTGGGGTAAGAAATTGTTTGCCGAAGGTCGGTGTAGATTGGTGACTTGATGCCAGATGCAAAGGTAAAAGTTTGGTCCGTCTTTAATTGAACGATTTCATGGTCAATCAAATCTTGGTAGATGTTAGCGGTCTTTTGGATCATGGGTTTTCCTTTCAAATTTTAAGGTTCGTGTTGGAATGGGTGGTGTCGTTTAATCGACCGGTTACTAATTGTCTAGGCTGATTGCCAGTCTTCTTGGTACTGGTGCCAGGCGGCAACCGGTTCAGGGGCTTGGGTAATTGGCCGGCCAACAACGATGGCATTGGCGCCGTCGTTGGCAGCAGTAGTGGGACTAGCAACTCGGACTTGGTCGCCGCTTTGGTCTGCTTGGCGACGGATACCGGGTACCACAAACAAAAAGTCCTTTGGCAGCTGGGCGTTTAAAGTTTTTAACTCAAGGGCGGAGCAAATCACCCCATCGCAGCCAGTTTCTTCGGCCATTTGGGCCAGGGCTAAAACTTGGTCTTGCATCGATAGGGAAACGTGTTGGTCTTCTTTCAAGGCTTCATCAGACATTGATGTGAGCTCAGTAACAGCTAGGAGGGCGGGCTTTTTCAAACCGGCTTGGTCAGCGCCTTCTTGTAAGCCTTCATTAGCAGCGGCTAACATTTTGCGGCCACCCATTGCATGAACAGTCACAAAATCAATACCCAATTGAGCAATTTGGTTCATTGACCGTTTGACGGTATTTGGAATATCGAAAAGCTTCAAGTCTAAGAAAATGTCGCAGCCGCGGTTTTTCAAATCGGTAATAATACTAGGGCCAGCCTGGTAAAAAAGCTCCATGCCGACTTTGACCGTTAGCTTATCGGCTTGGTCAAAACGGTCTAAAAATTCGGTTACCTCCTTCACTGACGCAAAGTCTAATGCAATCATAAGTGGTTTTTCCATTTATCCAGCCCTCCTAATATTTTTGGCACAAAAAAGACTATCCCCTAAAAAGTTCAGAGAATAGTCTTGTGGTTTAAAAGTTATGTTTGGGTAACCATTTGGCTTCTCTGAACCAGTTAATGATTAATCAAAGTATAAACTATCTTGTCGATTTGGACAAATTTATTTTAAAGCAAGTTACCAATGGCTGAATAGCCGATCGTTGGGAAGACTGTTACCAGGCGGCTCAACTGCTTTGGCGTATAGGCAAATTCGATGGCTGGCAACAAGTCGTTAATAATATCTTCGGCATGGTCAGACAATTCGATGGCCCCAACTAAGTGTTGGTCCTTGTCGTAAATTAATGACAACTTTCCTTCGTTTTCATAATCGACTTGGCGGTACCAGTCATCCATCACGTTCTTTTCAACAATGGTGAATTGGTCAGGGTGAGCTTGAGCTTCATCCAAAGTCACACCAGCTTGGGCAAGGCGTGGGGTTGTGAAGACGTTGGTAGCGATAGCTGGGTAGTCAATGGGAGCTGTTTCTTCACCCAAGATGTGGTTGGCCACGTATTGAGATTCGAAGGTTGCCGTTGGTGTCAACTTGGGTTGGTCCTTCTTCATCACATCACCAGTAACGTAGACGTTTGGCAAGGCTGTTTGCAAGTAGTCGTTGACAACGATTCCGTTGGCGTCAAAGTCGATACCAACCTTTTCCAAACCAAGACCAGCAGTATTTGGTATCCGACCAGTAGCATCCAAGATGTAGTCGGCCTCGTAAGTACCAGTTGAGGTTTGCAAGGCAAATCCTTGGCTGCGCTTTTCAACTGCAGTCGTTTCAGTGTTCTTAACAAAGGTAATCCCTTGCTTTTCTAATGAAGTAAGCAGGGCGTCGGTGTATTCCTTGTTAAAGCCATCCAAGGCCTGGTCGCCACGTAAAATAACGGTTACATCGGCACCAGCGGTGTGCATCATGGCAGCTGATTCCAAGCCGATGTAACCAGCTCCGATAACAACTGTTTTGGCTGGCATTTGGTCTAATGACAAGAAGTCCTTGGAATCATGCATGTATTCGGCGCCAGGAATGTCTAAGCGGTGTGAGTGCATTCCAGTTGCGATCACAATATTATCGGCGGTAACAGTCTTGTCGCCGACTTGGATGGTGTGGGCGTCTTTAAATTCGCCGTCACCAAAGATAAATTCAATCCCGGCTTGTTCCATCCCTGATTGGATGGCGTTTGGAAAGATTGAAATAATTTCTTTCTTGCGGTCCATGTTCTTGGCCCAGTTAATCTTACCAGACCCTTCGACAATCCCGTTAGAAGCAAGTAATTGCCGCTGAAGCGCAGAGGCGTTTTCCAAAATCACCTTGGCATTGCAGCCCCAGTTAGGGCAAGTGCCGCCGACCTTTTCGCGTTCAACGAAGGCCACTTTCTTGCCGGCCGCCGTTAGTAATGGGGCACCGTCAAAGGCACCGTGCCCGGCGCCAAGGTACAAAACATCGTAATCATACTCTGTCATTGATGAAAATCCTCCTAAAAATTTCTTACTTTAATTATCCCATAGGTCGAAATGAAATAAAAGAAAGGCCACTGTAACTAAAAGTTTTTCAGGCAAATAAAAACCCCAGCAGTCCATTAGACTACCGGGATAAGGTGCTTTTCATTCACTTTAAGTCCACACGGTTTGCCAAAGCTGGCCGGACTACTAAGGCAATTAGCAGGCCAAAGACACATTGGGCAATGTTACCGATAATTGAGGCCCAACCAGTCGCCCAGCTCTTGGACAAAAGGGCAGTGGCAAAGAAGTAGCCAACGACCATGACCAAAGAACCGACCACTAAGGCAATTGTTTGGGCGGTAACTGATTTTTTGGCACCAATCAAACCAACCAAGTAACCTTCCAAACCGTGGATAACCAAGGAAAATGGGGCCCAGGCGGCATAACCGGCCAAGAAATCAAGTAAAAATCCTGACAAGCCACCAACAATCAAGCCAGACCGGGCACTGCCTAACAAGGCCACCAAGAAGATACCGGCCTCAACCAAGTTGACGTAACCACCGGGCGTGGGGATGTGAATGACATATGATAGGGCTAAGTTTAAAGCGGTGATAACCGCTAAAATCGTAATTTGCTTCGTCGTGAAGTATTTCATAACGCTTCTCCTGCTCTTCTAATTTACAATAGTAGAAATAATGAATATCACTTTTATTGTACCTTGAAACGCGTCAATTTTATAAGTCACTTTCTTTTCATTTATCCGACAGAAACGAGAAATGGTACGGTTAAGTTTTTCGATTTTTTACTAATCAACCTACGCCGTTTCTTAGCCACTGTGTTATAATATTTGTGTTGACATTTGTCAAAAAATTAATTGGAGGTCTACACACATGACTGTGAAGATTGGTATTAATGGATTCGGTCGGATTGGTCGTTTGGCATTCCGTCGTATCTTGGAATTGGGTGACTCAGCAGCTGATGTTGAAGTCGCAGCCATCAACGATTTGACTAGCCCATCAATGTTGGCATACTTGTTGAAGTATGACTCAACTCATGGCACTTTGGACGCTGAAGTTTCAGCTGACGAAACTGGTATCGTTGTTAACGGTAAGCACTACACTGTTTACGCAGAACGCGATGCTAAGAACATTCCTTGGGTTAAGAATGATGGTGTTGAATATGTATTGGAAGCTACTGGTTTCTATACTTCAGCAGAAAAGTCACAAGCCCACTTGGATGCAGGTGCTAAGAAGGTTTTGATTTCAGCCCCAGCCGGTGATGTTCCAACGGTTGTTTACGGCGTTAACCAAGACATCTTGAAGGCTGACGACAAGATTGTTTCAGCTGGTTCATGTACTACACAGTCATTGGCCCCAATGGCTCGTGTATTGCAAGACAGCTTCGGTGTTGAAATCGCTACTATGACTACTATCCACGCATTTACTTCAACGCAAATGATCTTGGATGGTCCTAAGTCAAAGAAGTTCCGTTCAAACCGTACTGCTTCAGTTAACACAATTCCTCACTCAACTGGTGCCGCTAAGGCCATCGGTTTGGTTGTGCCAGAATTGAACGGTAAGATTGACGGCCACGCACAACGTGTTGGTGTTGTTGATGGATCTGTTACTGAATTGACTTCAGTTTTGTCAAAGAAGGTTACTGCTGAAGAAGTTAACGCTGCTATGAAGGCTAAGGCTTCTGACTCACTCGGATACAACGAAGATGAAATCGTTTCATCTGACATTATCGGAGACACACACGGTACTACCTTTGATGCCACTCAAACTCAAATTGTTGAAGTTGGCGACAAGCAATTGGTTAAGACTGTTTCATGGTACGATAACGAATACGGTTTCACTTCAAACATGATCCGTACTTTGTTGCACTTTGCAAACGTATAATCATTCATAATTAAAGAGGACGCTTCGGCGTTCTTTTTTTGTGCTTTGAAAAAAGGTTCTTACCACTAGTCAATAAGCTCTTGGCAAATAAAGCTTTAGAACCACCGGCCCAAGTACAAAATATGCTATACTAGCCTAGTTTACAAAGGAAGGGCCGGATCATTATGAAAGTTGCAATCTCATCAGATAACCACTTAGATTTAAATAAAGTTGAGAGAAGCTGGGCTTTGCAAATGCAGGGCCAGTACTTAATCGCAAACGAAATTGGTGTCTATGTCATTGCTGGTGACCTCTATAATAACTTTGAAAAAACCTTGGCCTTTGCTAGAGACTTGCAAGATCAGGTTGCCGGAAAGGTAATTATCCGCTTTTTAGCTGGTAACCACGAAATGGGCGCTGGCGTGACTTATGAAGAGCTAGAGAGCCCCATTGATGACCTTTACTTCCATAACAAGACCCTAGACTTAGGCCAGACGGTATTAATCGGAAATAACTCCTGGTACGATTATTCATTTGACCAGGGGAAACACGAAGAGACAGAAATCCGCCGGTTTAAGCGGGAATTTTGGTATGACCGCCGGATTAACCAACCGATGTCAGATCCTGACCGGTTACAGGTTAACTTGAATCAAATGCAGGCGGCTATTAATGGCCTTGGCACAAGTGGGCAAAAAGTTGTCCTAATTAACCACTTTGCTCAGGAAGAGCGGTTTATCCAACAGATTCCTTTTCATAATCCGCGCTTAGATATTTTGAATGCCTTCTTGGGTAGTCAAAAGGTTGGCAACATGGCGGTCAAAAACCGAGTGGGTGCGGCGGTCTCTGGTCACCTCCATTTGCACGTGCCTTTGACTAAAATTCAAGGGACGACCTTTTATAATGCTTCGGTTGGTTACCATACCCGGCGAGTTAACGAATGGTTTAGCACGGACTTTATGACTGAATGGGAAGAGCGCTTGATCATTTTAGAAGCCTAAATTAAAAACCGGCCGGGTTAGCTCGGTTGGTTTTATTTGTTACAGAAAAAAAGGTAAAACCGGTTATTTTGTTTGGAAAAACTAGGACTAAATTGGACAAAAACCCTGTTAGACCAACAAATCGAACTGATAGTTTGACCATCGAAGTATTTATTGTTAAAATAGCTATATTGCAAATTAAGTTACTGGGTCAAAATGTACCCGAAAGAAAGGAAACCAATAATGCCAGTATTGACCACGACTGAGATTATGGACCTAATCCCAAACCGTTACCCAATTATCTATATGGACTATGTTGAGGAAATGGTACCGGATGAATCAATCGTTGCTGTAAAGAACGTGACGATTAACGAACAATTCTTCCAAGGACACTTCCCAGGCAATCCCGTGATGCCTGGTGTCTTGATTATCGAATCATTGGCACAAGCTGCTTCAATTTTGATTTTGTCTTCACCACAGTTCAAGGGTAAGACTGCTTACATGACTGGTATCAACGATGCCAAGTTTAAGAAGATGGTTGTCCCTGGTGACGTTTTGAAGTTGCACGCTACTTTTGGTAAAGTTCGTGAAAACATGGGAACCGTTACGGTGACAGCCAAGGTTGATGATAAGGTCGCCACTACTGCGGAACTAATGTTCGTGGTGGCACCTGATGAAAACAAATAACCAAGAACAATCAGCGGTAAACTTGCGTTTGGTCAATGAAGATTTAATGACCATGTTTACCAACGTTGCTTGGGTTGAAGAATATGAGCTAAAACAAGGACCTTTTTCTGAATTAACTGTCAAAGAAGTCCACACGATTTATGCGATTTCAATGTATGATGAAAAGACCGCCTCACAATTAGCAAAGGCGGTCCACTTGAGTCCAAGCGCAATGACAACCGCCATTGACCGGTTGGTCGACAAGGGTTACATTGAACGCCGCCGGTCCAAAAACGACCGGCGAGTGGTTAAAATCGGCCTGACCCATAAGGGGCGGGTTTTGTACCGAGCTCACCAGCAGTTTCATTTTCAAGTGACCAAGTCACTTTTTGACGGAATGAACAATGCTGAATCACAAACGATGGAACGTGCTATCCACCGCTTACAAACTTATTTGAACGACTTAGTCCACAGCTAAGTTCAAAGGATTTGAAAGATTATGGAACAGATTAAATTAGTAGCAACTGCTAAAAAAGTTCCAGACCGGGTCGTCACAAACGATGATTTAGCAGAAATCATGGAAACAAGTGACGAATGGATTTACCCCCGCACTGGGATTCACCAACGACATGTTGTCACTGATGAAAACACGTCTGACTTAGCAACTTCCGTTGCTAAGCAGCTATTAGAAAAGTCCGGTTGGGATGCAGCTGACCTGGACTTTATTATTGTCAGCACGATGTCACCTGACGCTTTGTCACCACACACGGCGGCAATCGTTCAAGGAAACATCGAAGCACAAAACGCTTTCGCTTTTGATTTGAACGCGGCTTGCTCTGGCTTTGTTTATGGAATGTCCGTTGCTTCTTCCTTCCTATCATCAGGACGGTACAAGAAGGGGATGTTTATCGGAGCAGAAGTCTTGTCCAAGTTAGTTGACTGGAAAGATCGGACAGTTTCTGTTTTGTTCGGTGATGGTGCCGGTGGTGTCTTGCTTGAGGCCACTGACCAACCGGTTGGTTTGATTGAAGAAGAACTCCAATCTTACGGAGACAAAGGTGAAGCAATCATTACTGGTCGCTTTGCGAACAAGAATGCCTTTGCTGGTGAAATTTCACCCTTGGACCCTTACTTCCACCAGGATGGCCGGAGCGTTTATAGCTTTGCCACCCGCGAAGTACCAAAGGTTTTGGATAAGGCTTTGCAAAAGGCTGGCTTACAGGCTGATGATGTTGATTTCTACTTGGCTCACCAAGCTAATAAGCGCATCATTGAGTCAATGGCCAAGAACTTTGGCCAGTCAATGGACAAGTTTCCAACCAATATGGCTGAGTACGGTAACACTTCTGCCGGCTCGACTGCCATCTTGCTTGATGAAATGATAGAAAGTGGTCAAATTAAGCCAGGTATGAAGATTGCCTTTGTTGGCTTTGGTGGTGGTCTTGCGATCGGCGCTCAAATTTGGCAAGTATAATCGGTATAATAAGAGTATTAACTGCGGTGTAGTAGACTGCACCGTAAAAATCTAACGTATTGCAATACGAAACTACTATAGGAGAGCATGCTCATGACTAACGAAGAAATTTTTGGCAAGGTTAAGGAAATTTTGATCGACCAATTCGACTTGGAAGATTCAGAAGTTGAAATGACTACCAACATGACTGATGACATCGATGCCGATTCATTGGACTTGTTCGAAGTTTTGAACCGTGTTGAAGATGATTTCGACATCAAGTTGGAAAACACTGAAGAAATCTCAACTGTTCAAGACTTGGTTAACGAAATCAAGAAGCAACTTGACAACAAGTAATTATTGAAAGCGGTTTTTAACCGCATACATACCCCAAAAAATAAGTAGAGGCAAAACATATTATGACATTTAAAGTTGAAAACCCAATTTTTGATAAACTCGGTATGAAGTATCCCATCGTTGAAGGTGGAATGACTTGGGCAGGTACTGGTGCTTTGGCCGCCGCTATCTCTGAAGCTGGTGGACTTGGCTTCATCGGAACTGGTTACTGGCATGGTGATGATGTTCGTCGTGAAGTTCGCCGGGCCAAGGAATTAACTGATAAGCCATTTGGTGTTAACGTGATGTTGATGAGTCGTCACATCCGTGAAGTTTTCGACGTTATCTTAGAAGAAGGCGTTAAGGTTGTTGCAACCGGTGCCGGTGATCCTTCGCCATTCTTGGAAGAATTGCACGAAGCTGGCATCGTTGTTATCCCAGTTGTCCCATCTGTCTCAATGGCTAAGATGATGCAACGGAAGGGTGTCGATGCCGTGGTTGCTGAAGGAATGGAATCAGGTGGCCACATTGGTCAAATGACAACCATGGCCTTGGTACCACAAGTTGTTGACGCTGTTGATATTCCAGTTATTGCTGCTGGTGGTATTGGTGATGGCCGTGGTGTTGCCGCTGCCTTTGCCCTTGGTGCTTCTGGTGTGCAAATGGGAACCCGGTTCTTGACTGCTACTGAATCAGAAGTTCATCCAAACTACAAGGCTAAGGTCTTGAAGGCCCGTGATATCGATACGATTATCACTGGTAATATCGTTGGTTCTCGTGTTCGAGTTTTGAAGAACAAGATGGCCAAGGAATACGTTAAAAAAGAAGTTGAAGAAATCGGTAAGCCAGAACCTGATTACGAAACAGTTGAAAAGCTGGAATCAGGAACTCTTCGGGCTGCCGTTCAAGATGGCGACAAGGACGGCGGAGCCTTCATGGCCGGCCAAATTTCTGGAATGGTGAATGATGAAAAGCCAGCCGCAGAAATCTTGTCAACCATTTGGGAACAAGCCACTGATATCATGGGTATTGAAAATACCACAAAGTAATCAAAGCGAGGTTTCACATGAAAGTTGGACTGTTATTTAACGGCCAAGGCTCACAACAAGCGGGGATGGGAACAGACCTGTATGATAATTTGCCTAACTACCGCAAGTACATCGACCGGGCTTCTGAAATCTTGGGTTACGACTTAAACGAAGTTGACCAAGATGAAGAAAAGATTCGACAAACAAAGTACGCCCAACCAGCCATTGTTGCCCTCGATGCGGCTTTGGCAGCAGCATTAGTTGATGCTGGTTTGGACAATGTAATTGCTGGCTTGGGTCTTTCACTTGGTGAATATCCAGCCTTGGTAGCCAACGGGATTCTTTCATTTGACCAGGCAATTGCGCTGGTGAAGGACCGTGGCGCTTACATGCAAGAGGTTGGTGACCAAAACCCTGGAAAGATGGTGGCGGTCTTAGATGACAACCAAGACATGATTGTGGAAGTTGTAAAAGGCTTGCAAGCTAACGGTTTGCAAGTTTATCCAGCCAACTTCAATACTTTTTCACAACTGGTTATTGGTGGAATTGCCGCTGATGTTGACCAAGCTGTGGAGTCTTTGACTGAAGCTGGTGTTAAAAAACAAGTGGAGTTGCCCGTTGTTGGCGCCTTCCATACGCCATTGTTGAAAGATGCAGCCGATAAGATGTCCGAGCGGCTTGCTAAAGAAGACTTTGCTGATGCAAAGTTCCCGGTTTATTCGAACACGAATAAGCAGGCTTTCAACAAAGACAGCTTGCAACAAACGCTGACTGACCAAATTGTTTCACCAACTTACTTTGCGCAATGCTTACAGCAAATGGTTGATGATGGGGTTGATACCTTGATTGAAATTGGTCCAGCCGCAACCTTAGTTAAGTTTGCAAAGAAAATTGCCCCCAAGGAAGTTGCGCGTTATAGTGTAACCGACTTGGCTTCCTATCAGAAGGTCGTTGAGATGCTCAACGAAGAGAAAGGATAAGAACTCATGGATTTTTCAAACCAAACTGTTTTAGTTACCGGCTCGTCACGTGGTATCGGCTTGGCCGTTGCCCACGCCTTTGATAGCGCTGGCGCCCAATTGATTTTGCATGGTCGGTCACCTTTGAAAGAAGAAGTAGTTAACTCTTTCAAGCAAAAGCCAATGACTTTGCAATTTGATTTGGCCGATGCAGAGGCTGCCGAAACGGCCTTGAAGGACCTTTATAAAACGGAAGGCTTTGAAGGTATCGATATTTTGGTGAATAACGCCGGAATTACCAAGGACCAATTAGTAATGGGAATGTCAGCTGCTGACTTTGCCCAAGTTGTTAACACGAACTTAAATGGAACTTTCAACGTTACCCAACCAGTCTTCAAGAAGATGATCCGTCAAAAGCATGGGGTTATCTTGAACATGGCCTCAGTTGTTGGCCAAATGGGAAACGTTGGTCAGGCCAACTACGCCGCTTCAAAGGCTGGTGTGATTGGCTTGACTAAGTCTCTTGCTAAAGAAGGGGCGAAGCGCAATATCCGCGTGAATGCCATTGCCCCTGGGATGATCGTTTCAGATATGACGGATGCTTTGTCAGACAAGGCGCGTGAAGCCATTTTGAACGAAATTCCTTTGTCACGGTTTGGTACGGTTGACGACGTTGCAGACGTTGCTTTGTTCTTAGCAGGCAATGACTACATGACTGGTCAAACGATTACCGTTGACGGTGGCCTTTATATCTAAATTTAAGCAAAGCTAGTTAGTCAGAAAGGAAACGACATGACTCGAGTAGTAATTACAGGAATGGGTGCAATTGCGCCAAACGGAAATGATCGTGAAAGTTTCTTGGATGGAATTTTTAACGAAAAGAATGGTATCAAGCCAATTACGAAGTTTGATGCTTCAGAAACTGGTATTTCAGTTGCCGGGCAAGTTGATGGTTTCGACCCAGCTGCCCGTGTTGGTAAGCGTGATGCTCGTAAGATGGATTTGTTCTCACAATATGCGATCGATGCTTCTTACCAAGCCATGGAACAAGCTGGTTTGTTGGCTGATGAAGACTCAGACCAAAAGACCACTGTTGCAAACCCAGACCGTTTCGGAGTTATCTTAGGAAACGGAATTGGTGGTTTGACAACCATTGAAGAACAAGTTATCAAGATGCACGAAAAGGGTCCTCAACGAGTATCACCTTTGTTCGTTCCTGAAGCTATTCCAAACATGGTTGCTGGTAACGTTTCATTGCGCTTCGGTGCCCGTGGTGTTAACTACACCCTTGTTACTGCTTGTGCTTCCGCTACTAACGCTGTTGGTGAAGCTTTCTGGCGGATCCAATCTGGCCGTGAAGATGTTATGTTGACCGGTGGTGCTGAAGCCACTGTTAACGAAATCGGAATTGCTGGTTTCGCCGCTTTGACTGCTTTGTCAAAGGAAGAAGACCCAGACCAAGCTTCAAAGCCTTTCGATAAGAACCGTCATGGTTTCGTCTTAGGTGAAGGTTCTGGTATCTTGGTGATGGAATCATTGGAACACGCTGAAGCCCGCGGTGCTAACATCTTGGCAGAAATCGTTGGTTACGGTGCTTCTTCTGATGCTTACCACATGACATCACCAGCTCCTGATGGTGAAGGGGCTGCCCGGGCCTTTAACTTGGCATTGAAGGATGCTGATTTGAAGCCTGCAGACATCTCATACATTAACGCTCACGGTACTGCTACTGGTGCTAACGATTCAGGTGAAGCAGAAGCAATTGCCTCTGTCTTCGGTGCTAACTCTGTCTTGGTTTCATCAACCAAGGGTATGACTGGTCACTTGCTTGGTGCCGCTGGTGCTATTGAAGCGGTTACTTCAGTTGGTGCCATCGTTCGTGGCCAAGTGCCAGTTAACGTTGGTTTTGACGAACCAGACGAACACACAAAGTTGGTGAACTTGGTTAACAAGTCAAACAAGGACTTTGCACCAGAATACGTAATGTCAGCCAACTATGGTTTTGGTGGCCACAACGCTGCCATTATCTTTAAGAAGTGGTAAGGGAAGGCTAACCATGAATTTGAATGTGAAAGAAATTCGCGAATTAATGGCTGACTTGGAAAAGTCAACTTTGCGCGATGTAGCAATTCAAGACGGTGAATTTTCACTGCACTTGTCAAAGAATGAACAGGTTCAAGCAGCTCCTGCTGCCCCTGTTCAAAGCCAAGCAACTCCTGTTGCACCAGCTACTCCAGCTGCTCCTGCAGCAAACACTGCTTCCGAAGAACCTGCAGCGCCAGCTGCTGCTTCCGGCAAGGAAATCAAGGCACCAATGGTTGGAACTGTTTACTTGCAACCAAAGCCTGACCAACCAAACTTCAAGCAAGTTGGCGACCACGTCGAAAAGGGCGAAACAGTTGCGATTATCGAAGCCATGAAGTTGATGACTGAAATCAAGTCAGACGTTACTGGTACGATTGCAGAAGTCCTTGTTGAAAACGAAGAAGTGGTTGACTTTGACAAGCCACTTTACCTTGTTACAGAAGGCTAAGAACTGATTTATCCTACACGTTAGAGTGTAACGCCCAATTTTTTTTGGGCATACATAGACAAAAGGAGAAAAACCATGTCCCTATTAAACACCCAAGAAATTCAAGAAATTTTGCCACACCGTTACCCAATGTTGATGTTGGATACTGTTGAAGAATTGGAACCCGGCAAGCGCTGTGTTGCGATGAAGAACATTTCAATCAACGAAGAAATCTTCCAAGGTCACTTCCCTGGTAACCCAACTTTCCCTGGTGCTTTGACTGTTGAAGCCTTGGCCCAAGCTGGTGCCGTTGCCTTGCTTTCAATGCCTGAATTCAAGGGTAAGACTGCTTACTTTGGTGGCATTAAGAAGGCTCGTTACCGTCAAATGGTTCGCCCTGGCGACCAAATGAAGCTTGAAGTTGTTTTGGACCGCTTGCGTGGCCCTGTTGGCTCAGGTAAGGGAATTGCCTGGGTCAACGGCAAGAAGGCAACAACTGCTGAATTGACTTTTATCATTGGAGACTAAAATGTTTAAAAAAGTGTTGGTAGCCAATCGTGGCGAAATCGCTGTGCGAATCATTCGTACTTTGAAGGAAATGGGCATCCAAACGGTTGCTATTTACTCAACTGCCGATAAGAATTCTTTGCACGTTCAAGTCGCTGACGAAGCGGTTTGTGTTGGTGGCCCAAAGCCTGCTGATTCTTACCTAAACATGAAAAACGTGGTTTCTGCAGCCGTTTTGACGGGTTCAGAAGCAATCCACCCCGGTTATGGCTTTTTGTCTGAAAACGCCCTATTTGCCGAAATGGTTGGCGATGTCAACATTAAGTGGATTGGCCCACGTCCAGATACAATTGATTTGATGGGAAACAAGGAACACGCCCGGGCAGAAATGACCAAGGCTGGTGTCCCAGTTATCCCTGGTTCAGATGGTTATATCCACAACGTTGAAGAAGCCGAAGAAGTTTCAAAGAAGACTGGCTTCCCATTGTTGTTGAAGGCTGCTGCTGGTGGTGGTGGTAAGGGAATGCGCTTTGTCTTCAAGGAAGAAGACTTGGCTGAAAACTTTACCAACGCCCAAAGTGAAGCGAAGTTGTCATATGGTGATGACCACATGTATATTGAAAAGGTGATGACGAATGTCCGCCACATCGAAATGCAAGTGATCCGTGACCAATTTGGTAACGTCTTGTGTTTGCCAGAACGTAACTGTTCCTTGCAACGCCGGAACCAAAAGGTGATGGAAGAATCACCAGCTGCGTCTGTTACACCAACGATGCGCGAAGAATTAATGGACATCGTAACCAAGGCTGTTAACGCCATTGATTACGAAAACACTGGTACCATCGAATTCTTGCAAGACCAAGATGGTAAGTTCTACTTCATGGAAATGAACACTCGGATTCAAGTTGAACACCCAGTCACTGAAATGGTAACTGGCCTTGACTTGGTTCGTTTGCAGGTGGAAGTTGCCGCTGGTGAAGAATTGAAGTTGAAGCAATCAGACGTTAAGATTGACGGCCATGCCGTTGAAATGCGTTTGACGGCTGAAAAGCCTGAAGCGAACTTTGCCCCATCTGCTGGTAAGGTTGACTTTGTCTTCTTGCCAACTGGTGGACCTGGTGTTCGGATTGATTCCGCTTTGTACAATGGTGATACTATCCAACCATTTTACGATTCAATGATTGCTAAGTTGATTGCGCACGATGAAGACCGTGCGAGCGCCTTGGCTAAGTTGGAACGAATGGTGGATGAAACATCATTGGTTGGTGTTTCAACGTCACAATCTTTCCAAAAGGCTTTGTTGCTTGATGAAAACGTCTTAACTGACAACTTCGGTACTAAGTACTTGGAAGACCACTTTATGCCAGAGTGGGAAGAAAAGATGGCAGAAGCAACCGCAGAGTAATTAAGAAAAGCCGCCTTTGTGCGGCTTTAGCTTATTAAATTACTAATACCCAAACATTGATGAGGGGGATGGGCTTAGCCCAAATAATGATGGATTTATTTAATTCAAAAAAACAAGAAGCAAATAAAATAAAGGTCACAAGTGACATCAAAGACCGGATTCCTGATGGTTTGTTCCTTGCGTGCCCATACTGTGGCCAGCAAATTTACAACAAAGAATTAGGTGACTACCGTGTCTGCCCAAACTGTAACTACGGTTTCCGTTTGCAGGCGAAGGAACGGGTCGAATTGTTGTCTGACGACTTCGTTGAATTAAACGAAGACTTGACGATTGACCATTCTGACTTCCCTGGTTACGAAGACAAGTTGGCCCGGGCCAAGAAGCAAACTGATATGAAAGAATCAGTGCTGACCGGAACCGGAACCATCGAAGGTCAAAAGGTTGCCCTTGGTATCATGGATGCTTATTTCATGATGGGGTCACTTGGTTCAAAAACGGGTGAAAAGATTACCCGCTTGTTCGAACATGCGACTGAAAATCGCTTGCCAGTTGTGATGTTTACCGCTTCTGGTGGGGCTCGGATGCAAGAAGGAATTAATTCCTTGATGCAAATGGCCAAGGTATCTGCTGCTGTGGCCAAGCACCAAGAAGCTGGGTTGTTGTACTTGGTCGTTTTGACTGACCCAACCACTGGTGGTGTTACGGCTTCATTTGCCATGCAGGGTGATGTGACCTTAGCAGAACCACATGCCTTAGTTGGTTTTGCTGGTGCTCGTGTAATTGAATCGACGATTCACGAAAAGTTGCCAAAGGACTTCCAACGGGTTGAAACTTTGCTTGAAAACGGTTTTGTTGACAAGATTGTCCCTCGTCAAGAATTGGCAGACATGATTGCTAAAATCGTGGGAATGCACCAACAGGAGGCTAAATAATGTTAGACTTTATCAAAACATTGTTTAAAAAAGATGTTGATCCAGCCGAGGTGGTGAAGAAGTCTCGTGAAGACCGCTTCATGGCCCGTGAATTGATCAACGGCATCTTTGATGACTTCGTTGAATTGCACGGTGACCGTTTGTATGGTGATGATAAGTCTGTCATTGGTGGTTTGGCCCGGTTAAACGGTCAACCTGTTACCGTTATCGCAATCGATAAAGGAACGGACATCAACGATAAGTTGTCGAAGCGTAATGGTTCTCCAGAACCTTGGGGTTACCGGAAAGCACAACGGTTGATGAAGCAAGCCGCTAAGTTCCACCGCCCAATTGTTACCTTCATTAATACGCCAGGAGCCTTTCCTGGTAAGGATGCTGAAGCACAGGGTCAGGGTGAAGCAATTGCCCAATCAATCCTGGAATCAATGAAATTGCCAGTACCAATGATTGCCATTGACTATGGTGAAGGTGGTTCTGGTGGGGCCTTGGCTCTGGCGACTGCGGACCAAGTTTGGATGTTTGAAAACGCCACTTATACAATTCTGTCACCGGAAGGCTTTGCCTCAATCTTGTGGAAAGATTCAAAGCGGGCGGATGAAGCGGCCCGGATTATGGGGATTACCGCTGCTGACCTTTATGAAAAGCACATTATTGATTATGTGATTGGCGAAGGTCGCAACCACGCCAAAATCTTTGACGGTATCAAGACTAAGTTGTCTGAAGAGATCGGTGAATTGCAAGAATTGTCTGATGAAGACTTGTTGAAGCAACGCCGTGACCGTTTCCGGGCCTTTTAATTCATAGAGTTAGGCCCTCTATATTTTTATCTTTGTTAGAAAGAGCTTGGGATAATTTAATTCCTAAGCTTTTTCATTTACCCCGAAAATATAACTATAGTAATATAAATGTAATCACATTGACCTTTTAGACTTATTGTCTTATAATTGTAATATAAACAATAAGAGAAAAGAGCAGCATTATTATGAAAGGTATTATGATTCGGCAAATTAATAAAAAGTGGGTGGCACTACCATTGGCATCATTTGCACTGCTGGGGGTTAGTGCCGGTGTACATGGTGTTAGTCCGCTTCACTTTGGCCAGGCTGTGGTTGCCAATGCAGATGCGACTGGTCCAACTTTTGCTGACTATGCCAACCTGGATTACTACCCAAATACTGACGGCGTTTATGATGAAAACAATAACGGTGGGGTTGACCCAATCTTCTTCACTTACAATATTCCAATGGACGTTACCATCAATGTCGATGGCCAAGAATATAAGCACATTAATCAAACCTTTACCCTACACCGGAAGTTGATTATTCGCCATGAAAATGGTGTTAAAAAGGTGTATTGGACCTTGCAACAAGATGATGGGTCAGATGCCAATATTATCACTGGCCAAGTTGCCAAAGACCCTACAACTAGTTGGGGAAATATAACGACTAATGGTTCTGGTGGTCACAGTTTCTGGCTGGATGGGGTGGCCTATAATACCGGCCTCTCAGCTAGTCAAGTTCAATATGTTTCATCGACGAACTCAAATCAGACTTACCAGAATGCAAATACGGTGCTAAGTTCTACCAATCAGTACTTCTTTACTTCTAGTCAACCAAGCAATGAAGAAAATTACTTTAACCCAGCCTTTTTCAACATTGATGGTTATACGGTTGTTGACCGTGATGCAACCGGTCTTTCAAGTCTTGGTAATATCATTGGCGGTCCTTACTACGGTACAATGAACCAAGATACCTATACGATTAACTACCAAAGTAAGACGACAACAACAACCGAACATAAGACGGTTAATCGGACGATTAACTACCAAGATTCGAATGGCAATGAAATTGCTAACACAACGCCAACTGTTCAAAGTGTTTCTTACCACCGGACAGTAACGAAGAATGAGTTTACCGGTCAAACAACGGACGGTGCTTGGGAACCAGATGATAGCAATACCACTAGTTTTGCTTCCGTTAAGTTGCCGACAGATATTGATGATAAATACACTAACCCAACGGTTAACGGCCAATCAGCAACCGAAGTAGCTAGCCAAACGTCTAGTGCTGATGATACCGATTCAACTGTAAACGTTGTTTATCAGACGAAGTCGACAAATAACGGTGGCTCATCGGCTAATAGTGGTTCAAGCAGTACTAATGGTGGAACGTCATCAAACGGTGGCTCATCAGCTAATAACACTTCAAGCAATAATAGTGGGTCATCAAACAATGCTGCTAATGAAGCCAATTCATCTTCAGAAACTAATTCAAACGATGATGAGAATGTTTTGCCAGTGACCGGTGGTTCGTTAACAAGCTCATCGAATACCAGCTCCGCAACGCCATCCGCCACCGACCAAGCCAGTGATTTGGAAGAGATTGCCCTGCCAAAGACTGCTAAGCAGCAACGGACTACCCTAACTGCTGCTAGTCTTGAGGCCCTAGTCGGAATCTTGTCGCTCTTTGCCTTTCTTAGTCGCAACAAGAAGGATTAAATGCTTACTGGTAGATTAAAAAGCAAAATCTAACAGGCGATTGTCTGTTATAATAAAGGCTGAGGAATGTTCCTCAGCTTTTTATTTTGGGTCTGTTCCTGGAATTCGACAGGCTGTTACGAGCACTAGCTGCGTTCCGCCATCCGGGCGTAAAGCGGGCAGATATTTAACTGCAAAAAACAATAACTCTTACGCTGTCGCTGCCTAAAAACCAGTGATTCGTAGGCAAGTAACATAGTCTGACATGGGTTGCTTGCTTTAATAAATGGTCAGATCGGCTTAGTGGTGATGCCTGCACGGCTGAGTTTAAATCAATTAGGTTCCCATTTTCAGTTAAGTTCTGGACAATGACTGCTGGACTTGTGGTAATTAAGATTGCCCTATGAATGTAGACGCTAGTGTGGCGGGCGGTTTGGACAGGGGTTCGAATCCCCTCAGATCCATCAGCTAAAAAAAGGTCTCAAGTCAACAAAGATTTGTTGGTTTAAGACCTTTTTTTATTTATGGTAAAAAATAGTTTTTTAATAAAAGTAGAATACTTTTTAGAACAAATATCACCTTGAAAAAATGACTTTTTTACTAAGTTATAATTCGGCTTTTGCAGAAATAAAATGCTTATTCTAAGGCGTTTAGAATGTTTCGAAATTCACGAAAACGTTTTGTAACCTAAAATCAATTTAAATATTCATTTAATCTATGGTATAAATTAGGTGTTACAAGAGATCAGATATGGGCCCATTTCTAATCAGAACTAGTAACAGAATACAATTGCATAGTTATAGTTTATAGTTGTCCCGAAAATTAGGAGATAAATATCGTCATGAAGAAGGTTGTTGCAGCAATTGCCGTCCTTCTAGTCGTTGTTATTGGATTTTTCGCGGTTACATCACACGGGAAGTCTTCAGCGTCTAGTTCGTCTGGAAGTTCTTCAAAGATTTCGATGAAAGAACTTAACATTCAGTTTTCCCCAGCATCCCAAGCAAATACGTTCTTAGCAAAAGCTAAGCCGCTTGAAGGATTGCTAAGTAAGCAATTAGGTATTCCTGTACATGTCTCAATTTCGACTGGTAGCAGTACGATTACTGAGGCACTTGGTTCTAAAAAGATTGATGTGGGCTTCTTGCCACCTAATGATTATGTCATTGCTCATAAGCAATATGGTGCTAAGGTTATTCTTCAGTCAACCCGATGGGGCTTGTCTGATAACAACACCGGAGACACGACTAACAAGCAAGTTGATAGTTTCAAGTCAATTGTCGTAGTGAAGAAGGGATCTTCAATTAAGTCTATTAAAGATTTGAAGGGCAAGAAGATTGCTGTTCAAAGTGCAAGTTCAACATCCGGATATATTTATCCAATTGTTGAATTAAACAAGAAGGGTGTTAACGTTGTTAAGGATTCAACCCTTGTCCAAGTAAACGGTCACGATCAGGCTGTTATGTCGGTCCTCAACGGTGACGTTGATGCTGCGTTTGTCTTTGACGATGCTCGAAACGTTGTTAAAAAAGACCAACCTGATGTCTTCAAAGATACTCGTGTTCTTTATTACACGACGGGTATTCCAAACGATACAGTTACTTTGCGTAGCGGTATTTCAAACTCTGACGCTGATAAAATTAAAAAAGCTATTATTGCTGTCTCGAAGACTACCGAAGGTAAGAAAATCTTTAGTGAAGTTTACCAATGGAATGGCGTAACTAGCTCAAAAGATTCAAATTTCGACAGTGTTCGTGAATACGCTAAAGAAATTCAAAAAATTAAATAGCAAGGTTGAGTAAAAAAGTCGCCTCCATCTTGAATGGCGGCGGCCTTTTTACATATTGTTCAGTACGTTGTTTTAATTAACGTGTATTCAAAAGGATAAAGGATGAATAATAAAGGTACCATTAAGATATCTGGAGTATCAAAGGTATACAAGAACGGTGTTGTTGGGTTAGATGACATCAATTTGAATATTCAATCTGGTGAATTCGTTGTGGTTGTTGGACTTTCGGGAGCAGGAAAATCAACGCTATTGCGAGCAATTAATCGATTGCATGATGTCAGTTCAGGCAACATTCTGATTGATGGCCAAGATATTACCCAAGCTTCAAAAAAGAATTTACGCACTATTCGGCGTAATATCGCAATGATTTTTCAAAATTATAATTTAGTTGGTCGCTCTTCTGTTGCTCGAAATGTTTTGTCTGGTCGAGTTGGGTATTATTCAACTTGGAAATCGGCTTTGGGGTTGTTTGATAAAGAAGACCAAGAGCGTGCTGCTGAGAGCTTGAAACGGGTAAATTTGCTTGAAAAGTACTATACAAAAGCACGGGACTTATCCGGTGGTCAGCAGCAACGAGTTGGTATTGCCAGAGCTTTGATGCAAGAACCGAGCGTTTTCTTAGCAGATGAACCAGTTTCTGGCCTTGATCCAAAAACAACGAGAATTGTGATGAATGACCTACAACGGCTTAATCAAGAAGATGGTTTAACAGTGGTTGCGAACCTTCATTCCAAAGAAATTGCGATGAAGTATGCTACTCGAATTATCGGGTTGAAGGCTGGTAAAGTAGTTTATGATAAGCCAATTTCCGCCGTAGACGCAGCTGACTTTAATCAAATTTACGCGGAAGCAGGTGACTAATAATGATGAATGAGTTACCTCAAAGGTCAGGGTTAAAAGAGTGGCATGTAATCGGTTTTTCAATGTTTATCAGTTTTGTACTCTTGTTACTTGTTTCGGGTAATATTGTCGGAATTGTTCAGGATTTTTCCTGGGATCAATTTTGGCAATTATGGATTAAGATGTCGAGCCCTGATTGGGGATATTTCCCAGCGATTTTGACACCATTGATACAAACAATGCAAATGGCGTTGGCCGGTACCTTCCTTGGTGGCACCGCAGCTGTTCCAGTAGCTTTTTTAGCTTCTAAAAATATTACTAAGAGTGCAACAGTACGTGCAATTGTTCGTATTATTATGAACTTGACAAGGTCTTTGCCTGAAATGCTGTTGGCTGCATTGTTCGTTGCTGTAGTTGGAATTGGGGCGTTTTCCGGTGTTGCCTCCCTGGCAATCTTTTCCTTTGGAATGGTCTTTAAATTACTCTATGAAGAGATTGAAACGATTGACAATGGTCCCATTGAAGCAATGAAAGCCGCGGGCGCAAATAATGTTCAAATAGTTGCTTTTGCGGTGGTACCACAAGTTATTAATCAAGTGTTGAGTTTCTTCTTATATACGTTAGAGATTAATATTCGTGCATCCGCAATTTTGGGCTATCTAGGTGCTGGGGGAATTGGCCTTTACTTGAATACAAGTCTCGAGTTATTCCGTTATGATCGAGCAGTAATTGTTATTTTAGGAATTTTAATTGTTGTTCTGATTGTTGATTTTATTTCTAACCAACTACGGGAGGCATTGGCATAATGATTGGAAAACAGACTGCTATGCGTCGTGCAAGGCCTTGGTTAATTACTTTACTTGTTCTCATTATCTTTATTTGGTCCTTTATTGGTGTTCCATTTTCTGGTATTAAAAGTAATGCGGGTCAGGTGCTAGGTTCGATTTTGAACGGACTTATTCACCCGGACTGGGCCTATTTTTACACTGGTGATGGGGAAGACCTCCTATCTAACTTACTCGAAACATTAGCTATTGCTATATTAGGAACATTTATTTCAGCAATTATGGCGGTTCCCTTTGCCTTTTGGGCAGCTAAAACCTCTCACCGATTCTTTTCACCACGTTCAGCAACCGGGAAGTTCGCTCTTACGGTAATTCGTGTTTTTCCAGAATTGGTGTTGGCCATTATGTTTATTAAAGCCGTCGGTCCAGGGGCTTTTGCTGGGACATTAGCTCTCGGATTTCATTCCGTTGGGATGATGGGAAAACTCTTTTCTGAAGCTGTTGAGAGTGTTGAACCGGGGTCAAAAGAGGCAATTCGTTCGGCCGGTGGAACTGCCATCGATGAACTTTCTTTGGCGACCTTCCCGGCGGTATTGCCTAAATTTATGGATTATACCTTATACAGGTTTGAAATCTCTGTTCGCTCCGCCTCGATTCTTGGAATTGTTGGTGCCGGGGGAATCGGTTCCCCGTTAATTTTTGCTCTATCAACGCGGTCATGGCCACGGGTTGGAATTATTGTGATTGGAATTGTCTTGATGGTCACTTTGATTGATTTCCTATCTGGACAAATTCGTAAGCGATTAGTTTGAGAATGGTATTCTGTTAAATAATTAAATAAAATACTCTCTAAACCAAAAGGCGCCGCCCACCTCGATACGAGGTGGGCGGCGCCTTTTTTATAACATTAAGAGAAGAGAGAAGTTGGACCAATTAGTGGGGGCTAACTGGTTCAATGAATGCTTGAAAAGCGGGGGATGTTTCTGGTTCTTTGGAATCTCCTATCGGGGTCTGCTGTGGTACAACGCTTTGTACTGGTGGTTGTACCGGCTTTTGTGGTTGGTTATTAGCTAACTGGGTGATAATCGAACCACTTTCTTGTTCGATTTGGAAGTGTGGTCGGTGCTTGACTTCGGTGAAGACCTTGCCGACATAGGTGCCAACGACACCAAGGGCGAGTAGGTTTAAGCCACCGAGAAGCCAGATGGAAATCATTAATGACGACCAACCGGCGGTCGAGTTACCTGCCATTTTTTCAAACAGGGTATAGAGAATTTCGATTCCAGCAATACCAAGAACTGTGACGCCCAAGTTCAGTAGCAACTTGATTGGTTGGATACTGAAGCTGGTAATGCCATCTAAGGCAAATGAGAGCATCTTTTTCAGTGGGTACTTCGAAGAACCAGCCTGACGCTTACCACGTTCGTAGTAAACCTTATCAGATTGGTAACCGACCAATGGAACCATCGCTCGTAAGAAGACGTTGCGTTCAGGCAATTGGAGTAATGCTGCCACAGCTGTCTTACTCATTAAGCGGAAGTCGGCGTGGTTGGGAACCAATTTGACGCCAAGGTAACCAGCTACTTTGTAGAAGGCTAAAGCGGAATTGCGCTTAAACCAAGTATCGGTTTCTCGGTTGGAACGAACTGCGTAAACAATTTCGTTACCATCGTGGTATTTTTGGACCATTTGCTCGATGATTTCGGGATTGTCTTGCATGTCGGCATCCAAGGTGATGATGATATCAGCCAACTTAATACTTTCAGACATCCCAGCTAATAAGGCTGATTGATGACCAAAGTTTTTTGAAAGTTTGACACCGATAATATCGTCATGCGCCTGTTCTTGTTCTTCAATGAGGGTCCAGGTTTTGTCAGCAGATCCATCATCAATAATCATGATGAAAGAATCATTTGTGACAAGTTGGTTGTCGATTAAGCCAGTCTTTAACTCGTGAAGCTTTTCCAAGGTCGTAGGTAAAACTTCTTCTTCGTTATAAGCCGGCAAGATCAACCCTAACCTGGGTGTTTTAGTGCGAGAAAGCATCGGGTTGTGCCTCCTTTTTTTACTAACTTAGTAAATGCTTGAAAGGTCGTAAAGAGTAGAAGTTGAGCTGCCACCCATGCCACCAGTCATACCAACTTGCTGGCTAGTTGATGATGAAGAGCTTTGGCTTGACTTAGAACTATAAGTTACCTTTGTTCCATTCTTCTTAACCCAAGCGAGAATCTTAGAAATTTGACCATCAGAACTCTTAGTCGTTGAACCAATCATGAAGTACTTCAATTGGCCAGTCTTTACTAAGTTCTTGAATTGCTTCAAGGTCATGGTAGGGTCGGTACCGTTATAACCACCAAGAGCCATCACTGCCTTACCAGACTTAATGATGTAGCCTGAGGCTGAGTTTGAATCAGTTGTGGCAAAGAGGTACTTAGCTGATCCTTGGTGCTTTTCAGTGTATGAAAGCAAGTCGGAGTCAACGGAACCACCCATATCTGAGCTACCCTTTGAAGTCAACAATGATGGACTAGCAAATGGGATAGCGGCGGAGGTGTGTGACAAGGTTGGGGTCAGTGACCACCAACCAGCCATTGCAACGACAGCAACTGTAGTAACCGCAATCTTAACTGCCTTACCACTTTGCTGTGGGAACAACCACCAAGCACCAAGTCCACCGCCAACCACAACCATTGCGATACTAATAGCAGGGTAGTTTGAGTAAGCGTAGTAGGCTTGCAAGGCCATTGTGCCCAGAACGGTGATAGCAAGTAAGATTCGGCCTGCAAGGGCTTCCTTATTTGCCTTAGGGGCAGTACGTGAAATAACCGGTGTTTCAGCAGCAATGGTGCCATCTGTTGCATCGTCAACTTCAGTCGTTGAGGTATTCTTACCAGCCTTCATCATCTTAGCGGTTCCAAGGACTCCGATTGCTGTCAAAGCAGCGATGGCTGGGGCCAACATGATGGTGTAGTAAGGGTGGAAGAATGAGGCAACTGAGAAGAAGCCATAAACTGGAACGAACCAACCAGCCCAGAGCAAAATATCTTCTTGTTCTGAAGAAATGTGGTACCACTTAGCACCGCGCTTTCTAAAGCCAAACCAACCAGCCACAAGGCCAAGGATGGCAAATGGTAAGTACCAGCCAATTTGTGAACCAAGGTCTGCTTGGAAGAGACGGAAGACACCAGCATTACCAATCGCAAATGCTGAACCGATACCGTTTCCGCCACCGGCACCATTACCACCAGCTTTACCGCCCTTATTGGACATCTTGCCCATTTGGCCAGTTCCAGATGGCTTAGTACCAGTCATCTTCTTACCGTTTGCACCAGTTGGAGCAGTACCGCTTGGTTTCTTGCCGGTTCCTGTCGTACCAGTAGGTGGGGTACCACCGCCGTTACCACCAGTACCAGTTGGGGCACCAGTAGTTCCGGTCTTGTTACCGGTTTGACCACCCTTGGTGCCACCAGTAGGGGCTTGTTGCTTAGAGTTTGATTTCGACTTAGACTTTGAGTTACCCATACCAGCAAAGGTTCCACCGGTACCAGTTGATTGACCCAACAAACGTTGCGTTCCGTTATAACCAAAGGCCAATTCCATCAAGGAGTTGGTTTGTGAACTACCAATGTATGGACGGTCACTCTTATTAGCTGAGTCAACGGCCATTGGGTAGGCTAAGGTAAAGACGGCCAGAGAGGCCATCGCTAGGCCAAGCCAAGCAGTCTTTTTCTTCCAAGGAAGCTTGATTGCTACCCAGTAGAAGACCAACATTCCGGGCAAAATCATGAAGGCCTGTAACATCTTGATGTTAAAGGAAACCCCGATTAAACCAAAACTGACCATTACTAGCCAGATGTTCTTCTTATTGACGGCCTTTTGAAGAATAAAGACGGCTAACAAGAGGAAGAATACCAAGGTGGCATCCATGTTATCTGTCCGGCTGTTGGCAACCACTGTTGGGGTAAGGGCCATTACTAAGGCAGCAATGCGTCCACCCCATGGTCCGAATTTGGAAGCAACCAACTTATATAGTAGGTAAACGGAACCAATTCCGAATAAGACAGATGGCAAAACGACTGACCAGCCGTGAACACCAAAAATCTTAGCAGAGATTGCCATGAACCAGAGGGCAATAGGTGGCTTATCGACGGTGATAAAGCCGGCGGGGTCAAAGGCACCATACCAGAAGTTTGACCAAGACTTGGTCATTGAGGTAATAGCAGCCGTGTAGAAGCTGTTGGCACTACCGGCATCCCAGATTCCCCAGCCATATAGAAAGGCGCTGAGAACTAGGATCCCGATAAGATACCAATCATAGTTGTGTATCCTTTTATTTCGCAAAAGCGTGGACCTCCTTGTTTGCAATGACTTTATTCTAAAAGGTGTTGCCTATATAAAAATTAAGTGAGCATCAAACGAAAATTAAATTTTTATATTTTTCCCAACACTCGTTCATTATCTGTTGTTCTTTTATTAAATACAGTCTGATATACTTAAAAGGGATAAACATATTAATTGTTTGTTGATATTTTTTGAAAGATGACAAACCCCAAATAGGAGCAAATTATGAAAATTCTCGTAATCCAAGGTCACCCAGATGAACAGTCCTTTACCCATGCTAATGCGTTGAACTTCTATCAAAAGGCTCAAGAACAGGGCCATGAGGTTCAAATTGTTGACTTGGCAACAGCTAAGTTTGATAGCGTTTTGCGTTACGGTTATCGCCAACATATGGAAGATGAAACTTTTCCAAAAGAGGTTCAAGAAAAAATCCAGTGGGCTGACCGGGTTTCTTTCTTCTTTCCAATTTGGTGGTCAGCGGAACCTTCTGTTTTAAAGGGGTTAATCGAACGGGTCTTTACGCCAGGATTTGCTTATAATAAGAAAGATGGCAAGTCTGTTCATTACCTCAATGGTAAGAAGGCTGATGTCTTTACGAGTGCAAACTTTGGTGGTTGGTATTACAAGATGTTTGGTAATTTGATTACTCGTTATAAGTTTGGAATTTTTGCTTATACGGGGATGAAGTTGAATAAGGCCTTTATTTTGGGTCACATGGACTCTGGTGTTACCCAAGAACAACGCGTTGCTTATATGGAAAAGTGTGCGAATACGATTGAAAAAGCATAGTAAAAAGAGTCAGGAAGTTTAAAAATTCCTGACTCTTTTTTTAGCGAAATTATTTTATTTGTAAAGCCTAGTTCAGCTGTCTCGCTAGTCGGTTTCTTGCTGTTGTAACTTGGAGTGGCGGATACTATATGTGAAGTAAACAACCACACCAATAACCAGCCAAATTCCAACGGATACCTTTGTGATATTTGGCAGCATAATGATAAAGAAGATGCTGCACAAACCAGCAATGATTGGTAGGTAAGGGTACCAAGGCATCTTGAAACCAGTATTGGTTAAATCAGTGCGCTTGCGTAACTTTAAAATTCCAAAGGAAATAAAGGTAAAGGCAATCAAAGTACCGGCATTAATCAAAGCTGCAAGTTGGGTTAGTGGTACTAAACCAGCAAAGAAAGCTTGGACGATAGTTGCCACAATAATGGCGTTCTTAGGAACGGAATGTTTAGCACTAACTGTTCCCATTTTTTTGGGGAGTAAACCATCACGACCAAGGGCGTAAACAAGCCGTGACCCACCAATGAACATGGTGACAATCGCCGTAAAGATACCAAAGAGTGCTCCGATCGTAATTAGTTTATTCCAGGCGGTCAAATGAACGACACTTAAAGCAAAGGCTGCGGGGTCATCAACGTTTAATTGTTGGTAGTTAACAATCCCAGTTAGTACAAGAGAAAACAAAACATACAGTACTACAGCAATCGTGACCGTACCAAGAATTCCTTTAATGACGTTTTTGCCAGGGTTGACCGTTTCGGCTGCATTTGATGCTAAGGCGTCAAAGCCGATAAAGGCAAAGAACACGGTGGCGGCAGCGGTCAAAATTCCACCCATGCCAAATGGTGTACTGTGAAATTCCTTTGGATAGAAGGGAACATAGTTGGATGACTTGACGTAAAAGAAGCCAACAACAATAAAGATGATAATAATGGCAACTTTGACGATGACGGCAAAGTTTTCAACCTTGGTGGAAAGGGCGGTTCCCTTCATCAAAATGAAGGCAATAATCAAAACGACCCAAACAGCCGTTAAGTTAATAAAGCCCCCTTCCATCGGACTGGCTTGCAAGGCGGCTGGTAAATGAATACCTAAACTGGCCAAAATATTGTTATTGAAGTAGGCGGCAAAACCGGTTGCTTCCGCTGAAACGGCAAGGAAGTACTCCAAAATTAAAGACCAACCTAAAATCCAACCAATAAATTCACCATAGACAACCGAGCCAAACGAGTAGGCTGACCCGGCGATTGGCATGGCGGAAGAAAATTCAGCGTAAGCCATCCCGACTAACCCGGATACTAGGGCTGCAATCAAAAAGGCGATGGCAACGGCGGGACCAGCATGGCTGGCAGCTTCGTGACCAGGTAGAATAAAAATTCCAGTTCCGATTACGGCCCCGATTCCAAGGGAAATCAGGTCTTTGGCAGTTAGTGTTTTAGCTAACTTCGAATCGGCTTTAATAAAGTTGTCAACCGATTCTTTCTTAAATATATTCATAGAATACTTCCTCGACTTTTTATTTAATCTGCATGATACAATATAAGCTGAATACACCAATAAGTAAAATTAATAAATCGAATAGTTACATTAGGAAAAATGATATGAACCGGTTGAAAGTGATTGAAGCGATTATTCAAACTAAGAGTTTTACCAAAGCAGCGGCACTACTGGGCTATACCCAGTCATCGATCAGTCAAATGGTCGCTAACTTCGAACAAGAATTGGGTGTCCAAATTTTAAAGCGGTCCCGGACAGGGGTTGAGTTAACAGCTGAGGGTCAAAAACTTTATCCGTACTTAGTGCAAGCCTTGCGTCAATACCAAACCTTTGAGGAAACGGCTGGTGCAATTCGGGGGCTAAAAACTGGAACGGTCCGGATTGGCGCCATTACCAGTGTTTCTTGTTACTGGTTGCCTGACTTATTTAAGGACTTTCAAAAACAGTATCCAGAAATTGAATTTGTTTTGCACCAAGGGGATTATGGGACGATTTTACGGTGGTTAAAAGATGGGAGCATTGACTTTGGCTTGATGACGGCCGAATATGGTGATGGCCTGCATAAAGAAATTTTGCATACGACCCAAATGAAGGCAGTTCTTCCTAAAAACCACCCGTTGGCGAAATTTGACCAGGTGCCAATTACTGCCATGATCGACGACCCGTTTATCTTAGTAGAAGGAGGAGGCTATAGTGAACCACTAGAGGCCTTTCGTAATGCTGGGGTAAAACCAAACATTCGTTATCGAATCCAAGATGACTATACGATTATGGCAATGGTTGAGGCTGGTTTAGGAATTAGTATGCTGTCTGAATTGGTGGCGAGTCGAACAAATTTTGAAATTGTGACAAAAGAAATTACGCCTAAGGTTACTCGGCCGGTTGCCATTGTCTACCGTGACAAGCAAACCTTACCAATTGCTAGCCAATATTTTATTGACTTTTTACTTGCTCATCGAAAAGAATTAATTTAAAAAACGGCTAACTCTCGTTAGTCGTTTTCATTTGCCTCTTCAAAGATTGAAGATGGTGTGTAGTGGATGATGAAGTCGGCCATTTCATCAGGAGTCTCTTTGGCACCGGTCTGTAACCACGTCATCAAAACATGGTAGACTGCCCCAGAAAAGAAGGACTTAGTATACATCATCTTTAAATTGGTTGTGTTTTTTGGGTGGACCCGGTTAAAGAATTCCTGAAAGAAGTCATAGACGTGACTGGAAACACCTTTGTCAAATAAGAGGGCAAAGCGGTCTATTTCAGCTTTAAAAATAATAAAAGAGTCGCGCATGTGGTCGCGAGTTCGCTCCTTGGAGTGAATGCTGTTGCGCTTGTCATCTTTAATCATTTCGTGATGGCGACGGAGAATTCTAAAGAGGTAGTAGTCTAAAATTTCTTCGATGCTCTTAAAGTTCCGGTAGTAAGATACCCGGGCTACGCCGGCGGCCTTAATGATTTTAGAAACACTAAGTTCTGAAAAGGAACAAGTTTCTAAACATTTGAAAAAACCATCAACAATCCTGTCCTTAACTTGAACGTTTTGGTGGCGGTCAATTTTCATCATAGTCTCCCTTCTTTTTATAAGTAAAAGTGTGTTCTTTATAACAAATTATTATAGCAGAAAAATCAAAAATGAAACAGTTTGACTCATCATTTGGAAACGTGGTACACTATGTACCATCATTAACTGATACAAATTGTATCACGGAAAGGAAATTATGATGTCAGAAACACAAACTGGAAAATCATATAACCGGACACTTGTCCTTGCGGTTATGATGGTTGCCATGGCTGCCGGTGCCTTGATGCAGACTTCATTGGGAACAGCTTTACCAACCTTGATGAAGGCTTTCGATATTAACCTATCGACTGCTCAACAAGCCACAACCTGGTTTTTGCTTTTTAACGGAATGATGGTACCCTTGTCAGCTTACTTGGCAAACCGGATTCCAACAAAAATTTTAACGTTGACTGCCTTTGCCTTACTTTTTGCTGGAGTGGCAATCTCGATGTTCACCCCTGAAAATAAGGATTACTGGTGGGTCTTCTTGGTCGGCCGAATTTTGGCTGCGATGGCCTTTGGGGTGATGATGCCTTTGTTGCAAATCATCATTTTACACATGTATGAACCAAAGGAACGAGGAGCTGCCATGGGTTCAATGGGCTTGGTTGTTGGAATGGCACCAGCCATTGGCCCTACCTTGTCGGGCTGGATTTTGCAAAAAGACCACACTATCTTGGGAATGACTTTGTCAGATAGCTGGCGGTCAATCTTCGTGATTCCTTTGATTATTATTGCAATTGCAATTATCTTTGGAATCTTTGCTATGCAAAATGTTGTTGAAACTAAGAAGTTGAAACTAGATTTTGTTTCGCTTATCCTGTCAGTCATTGGCTTTGGCCTTTTCTTGTGGGGCTTCACCAACGTTGGTTCAGATGGTTGGTCTGACTTTGGTAATGTGATTATGCCAATCGTAATTGGTGTCCTTCTCTTGGCTGTCTTTGTATGGCGACAATTGAAGTTAGATGTACCATTTTTGGATGTCCGCGTCTTTGCTAACAAGGACTTTACCTTCCCAACGATTGCCTTGTTGTTGACGACAATGGCAATGTACGGGGTTGAAATGATGTTGCCAACCTACTTGCAAAACGTTCGTGGGTTGTCAGCCTTTGATTCAGGATTGACTTTGCTTTGGGGTGCTTTGTTCATGGGGGTTGTTTCATCAATTGCCGGAGCATTGTACAACAAGGTTGGGGTTCGCAAGTTGGCCTTCATGGGATTTGGTTTGCTTGTTTTAGGAACTTTCCCATTGGTTTTCTTGACACCTGAAACACCAACAATCATCATCACTGTTTTGTATGCCTTGCGGATGGCTGGAATTGCGATGACAATGATGCCTTTGACGACAAATGCCATGGCTTCTTTGCCAGATAACAAGAATGCTGATGGAACTGCCGCTAACAACACCTTGCGTCAGGTTTCAAGTTCTGTTGTGGTTGCCTTGTTGACTTCTGTTGTACAAAACGTGATTAACAACAATACTCCTTCAAAGCACATGCAAACAACCAATCCATTGCACTATGCAAGTCGGGTCTTGGATGCTTCATTGGATGGCTTTAAGACCGCCTTCATGATTTCGCTAGCTTTTGCTGTCCTTGGCTTTATCTTCGTATTCTTCTTGAAGAATGAAAAGGAGGCTGAATAATGATTCTTTGGCTTATTGTATTATTTATGGTTTTGGCCGTAGCAAGCTGGTTGCTGGTTAAGTCAACTGCCTTACAAGTCATCTTTGGTTCCGTCTTCACCATTATTGGTGTTGTTTTAATTGCACTTTTGGCCGCAAACATGGACAGCCACTATGGAATGAAGAAGGAAACAACGACCACTACTAAGCAGGTTTATTCTTCAACACCAGCAGCTTCACCAATTAGTGCAGTTGCTGCCAAGAAGATTGGCCCTAATGACTATGTTTTGGTTTATAAGGACAAGCAAAGCGATGCCAAGGCATCTGCTCACTTTGTTCCAAATAACAAGGACATCATCAAGACAGTGAAGACGTCAGCTACTTTCGAAAAGGCTAACGTTCAAACTGCTCAAGTTAAGACCAAGACCACGAAGTGGGTTTACAAGTCTGACTTGATGAAGTGGTTGTTCAAGCAACACAAGGAAGATAACCTCGTTAAGGAACGCAATACTTTGCAAGTTCCTGAAACTTGGCAGGTTGTCGTTCAATAAAACTTACGCTTATACTCGATTCTTTTCATTTCTTCATGAGAAAATCTAAAAAGAGCCTGGTCATTGTGCCAGGCTCTTTTTTGTTGCTATTTTTAGTAAAGTCAAAGTTATCCCTGGTAGAAAGGCTGCTTTAATGGACTTTATTTAGGGTAGTGTACTCCATTGTACAAGTGGTAATCACAAGACTTTAAACCATGTTAAGGGAAGGCTTAAAGCTTCACCAAGTTAAAAATAATAAAGACCAGGCCAATTAAAAAGAGGGTGGCGGCAATAAAGAGCAAGGGAAGCATGCTGGTATCGCCGTTTTGTAAGCGGATAAAGCCATGAATTCCGGCAAACAAGATGATTAGAAGGCCGAAGGCCACAATGAGTAGTCCGATAACTGCCATAGAAAGGCTCCTTTAAAACGTGATTTTTGATAGGTTCATTATAAATGAAATTACTAGGACAAGAAAGGCTTGTGTTAATAAAGCCAACATTTAGACCGACTTTGACAAATTCCAGAGAATACCTTGACAATATCTGCCAAGGTATTAAAGCGTAAAAAAGAAACCCGACACAGCTGCGTCGGGCTTCTTGTGATTGGTGATTCTTAGTTTTGGGCGTCTTTGGCACCAAGCTTTTTGGCACGGTCAGGGCTGATACCGTTTGAATTGGTTAGTAACAATTCACGAATTAAGTTAATTACTTCAGGGTTTTCAGGTAACTTTGAGTGTTGGGCGTTGTCACCAGAAACCGTCGTTTGTGTGTATTTGGCAACGTGGTTTTGGAAGATATACTTACCAGACAAAACAGACTGGAGTGGCACGAGACCGTCATCGGTATAATCTTCAGACCCACCGACCGAGTAAACCGTTAGGTCACTTGGCAAGTTCGAAGCGTTGTCAATCATATCAGAGAGCATCTGCGTCTTACGAGTCGTTGAGGTTTCTGAGAAGTTAAATGGTGACCCCAAGGTCATCAAGGCCTTGATGTGGAAGCTTTGTGAATCGTAATGGTTTTCCAAATAATCTGTCCAAATCAAGCCTCCGTTTGAGTGGCCCAAGGCGTTGAAATTACGGAAGTGGTACCGGGCTTGTAGGTCCGACATCACGGTGGCAACGGCCTTTGAATCGGCTTGGATGGTTGGGTAGTTGTCTTGGTTACGTTGGAAACCAATGACGATGAATGGGTGGTTGTTATCCGTTGATAGGTGGCCGGAATACGTCAATGAGCCATCGCTATTGACTTGGACCTTCAAAACAGAGTGAGCGTTCTTGCCCTTGTCTTCGTTATTCAAAGTCGTAAACAAACCGTCAAACCGGTTAATCGTTGCAGATGAACCGGGAATGAAGATGACGGGTTCAATCTTTGATTTTTGGATGGCTCGGTCATTTTTATGTTCTGACTTATTCCAAAATCCACCAATGATGGCGATAATCACCACGATTAGGACGGTAATGGCTAAGACGATTTTTGAACTTTTTGGAATCTTAAGCATGGTGCCCCTCCTTGAAAATAATTTCTTTTAAGAAGTACCAGTAGATAACAATTGCACCGGCTAGGACAACTAAGGCCAAGGTTAGTGATCGAATTGGGGTTTGGCTGGCAAAGTAAGAAAGCATTAAGTGCGGGGTCCCGCTTGGTGCGCTGAAGACCGTTGACCGGACGAGGTGCAACTTAATCGCGATACTGGTAATGCCGGCCCCCCAGACAGAACTTAAAATCATTGGAACCAGCATCAATGGCCGGAAGTAAAGGGGAAAGCCAAAGGCCAAGATTTGGTTGTTATCAAACAAGGCTGGAATGACTGACCAAACCCCAAGGCGTTGGGCCTTGTGACTCTTTGAAAAGAGCAAGACAAGCGCCAAGGCCAACGAGGCCCCGACGCCACCGATCATTGCAGAGGTCGTGATGACCGAGTAAATGTTTTGTGGGTCTGGCAAAGTAGCTGAAACTGACTGGTAAACGGCGTTCAGGTTATTGTTGATCTGGCCAAGGTCAGTTGCTGAGCTTGAAAAATCAGTTGGTACTGAAATACCGAGCAAGGTAAAGAAGGGGAGCAAGAAGGCTGTTAACATTAATCCCCAAGAGTGGGAGAAAAAGTCATTTGAAAAGAAGGAAGCGTATGATCCTTGAAACAAGACATCTGGCATAAAATTAAACATGATTAATGCCAAAATGACTAAGACAGCTCCCCAGGCAATGTAGACAAAGCCAAGGTCGTGGAGCTTATCCTTGCTTGCCTTGGTTAGGCCTAAGTAAGAGAGGTTAACTAAGTAAGCTACGAGGAAAGTGAAGCCAAGGTGAATTGTGGTTTGGCTTTGGTAGTTTAGCATTTCGGATGCCTGGATTAAGACAATGCCAGAATTCACTGTAACCGGTAAAGTTGTATCGCGTTGGCTATTTAGGTATTCGCCTAAGTATTTTTTACTCCATAAGGCAATGACCAAGATAATAATTAAGTAGTCTAAAACGTTTGCCGCAGTTTGGTTAAACAGCAAGAATGATAGCATCTTGGTTTTATAGCGGAAAATTGAAGGGAACAAGGCCCCGGGGTACAAAAAGAGTTGGCTGATTAAGTGGAAGTAGACGTCAATGACGACAAGTGGTAAAACTTCCATAAAAGAAGCAAAGAGGGTTTTGATTGGGACCAAGTTGACCCAGGCGTCATCCCACCTTTTTAATCTTGCTTTGAAATTTGTTATCATCTAACAAAACCTCCCGAATGGTTCTAATTCACAAAAATGATGACAGAGTTAAAAATTTTAGTCTGTGCTATAATAGTAAAAGTGTTTTGCCGGACTGGTTCGGCAACGCGAAGACTATTATAGCACTTTAGCAGTTTTTGGGGGCGCACAGCGATGTTTAAGCGTTTTATCAGTAGGCCGTGGGTGGTTTTTGTTTTAAAAACCTTGGCCTATTTTCTAATCATTTTAGCCTTGATGTACCTATATAGTTACTCAGGCGTCACAGGCGGCCACTTTATTTATAACGAATTTTGATTAAAAGGATATAAAAATGATTGAAAATATCTACAAACATATTGATGCCTTTGCCATGGAAAATCCTGACAAGGTTGCTTATGATGGAATGGGTAAGACCTATACCTATGGTGATTTGAAGTCATATTCTGACTCCTTAGCCGCATTTTTGGACGAACAAGGTCTTGAAGATAAGGCGCCAATCATGGTTTTTGGTGGGCACCAATTCGAAATGGTTGCTTCGTTCTTAGCAGCCGTTAAGTCGGGCCACGCCTACGTCCCTGTTGATAAGGACTCGGCCCAAGACCGGATTGATAATATCTTAGAAATTGGTCAACCCGCAGCAGTGATTGCGATTGATGAATTGCCAATGACAATTGACTCTGTCCCTGTTTTCAAGGGCGACCAATTGCAAAATGCTTTGACAGCAAATAAATCTTATGAATTAACGCACCCAGTTTTGGGCGACGATAACTACTATATTATCTTTACTTCCGGTACAACCGGTAAGCCAAAGGGTGTTCAGATTTCACACAAGAACGCCTTGTCATACGTGAACTGGCTTTTGTCAGAAGACTTCGGTTTGACTGAAGGTATGAACGTTTTGACGCAAACACCATTCTCCTTTGACGTTTCCGTGATGTCATGGGGCGGTTCATTCCTCCTTGGTGGTGTTATGAAGCCGATGCCAAAGGAAGTGGCGGATGACTTCAAGCAACTCTTTGCCGTTTTGCCTGAAATGAACTTGGATTTGTGGGTTTCAACACCTTCATTTGCCAACGTGGCCTTGTTAAGCCCTGACTTTAACCAAGAAAACTATCCAAACTTGAAGAAGTTCTTGTTCTGTGGTGAAGTTTTGACGTCAACTACTTCTAAGAAGTTACGCGAACGGTTCCCAAGTGCTCAAATTTATAACACTTACGGTCCAACTGAAGCAACGGTGGCCGTTTCGGGCTTGGAAATTACTGATGGCGTTTTGGCCAAGTATGACAAGTTGCCAATTGGCTATATGAAAGCAGATATGACTGCGACGATTATGGACCCAGATGGCAAGGCTTTACCACAAGGTGAAGCTGGTGAAATCGTCTTGTCTGGTCCAGCCGTTTCAAAGGGTTACTTGAACAACCCTGAAAAGACTGCTGCTGCCTTCTTAGAAGTTGATGGCCAACCTGGTTACCGGACTGGTGACCTTGGCTTCATCGATGAAGACGGACTCTTGCATTACAAGGGTCGGGCTGATTTCCAAATTAAGATTCACGGTTTCCGGGTGGAACTCGAAGAAGTGGCCCAGCACTTGCAACAATCACAGTGGGTTGAACAAGCTGCGGCTGTGCCTCGCTATGATGCCGATGGTAAGGTTAAGCAAATGCTTGCTATCGTGGTTGCTAAGGAAAACGACTTTGAAAAGCCTATGGATTTGACCAACGCGATTAAAGATGACTTGAAGGATATCGTCATGCCTTACATGATGCCTTCCCGTTTCATTTACCGCGATGCGATGCCTTTGACACCAAATGGTAAGGTCAACTTGAAGGGCTTGATTGCTGAGGTGAACGGCAATGCCTAACCTCCAACCCTATAACGATCCAACCTATTTCTTCTATTTGATTTTAGCGTTGGCACCGTTGGCAATTGCGCTTTACTTTGGTAAGCGCATGGTTTGGTATGAAATCCTAGCATCACTGGCTTTTTTGTTTTTGACTTTTGATGCTGGTAAGTATATCGGCCAAGGAATTGCCTTAATTATTTATAGTATTTTCCAGTTCTTCTTGGTATCGCTTTATTCTTGGTACCGGAAGAAGCATAACGCCGGTTGGGTCTTTTACCTAACTGTGGCGTTGTCGATTGTCCCAATCGTTATTGTTCGTTTTGGTGATATCGGCGTTTACCAGGCCCAGTTTACCTTGCTTGGTTTCTTGGGAATTTCTTATTTGACCTTCCGGTCAACGGGGATGATTATTGAAACCAGGGACGGAGCTATCAAGGACTTCAAACCCTTGATGTTCCTGCGGTTCATGCTCTTTATGCCAACCTTGTCTTCTGGTCCAATTGACCGGTATACTCGGTTTGCCAAGGATGCTAGTTCAGTGCCTGACCGGGCGAAGTACTTAGACATGTTGAACTATGCCGTCAAATCTTACTTTGTCGGTTTCGTTTATAAGTTCATCTTGTCTTATTACTTTGGCCAAGTGATTTACCCATACTTCCAAAGTATGGCAATGGCTAACAACCACCATGGCTTTTCTTGGTGGTTGATTGCGGTGGCTTACTCATATGGTATGTACTTGTTCTTTGACTTTGCGGGTTATTCTCGCTTTGCCATTGCAACCTCATACTTGATGGGGATTGAATCACCAATGAACTTTAACCAGCCATATCGGGCTAAAAACATTAAAGACTTCTGGAACCGTTGGCACATGTCACTGTCATTTTGGTTCCGAGACTTTGTCTTTATGCGCTTTGTCTTCTTAATGTTGAAGAAAAAGTGGATTAAGAACCGCAACACCGTTTCAAACATCGGTTACTTTGTGAACATGATGGTGATGGGACTGTGGCACGGTTTGACCTGGTATTACATCGTTTATGCTTTGTTGCACGCCACGGGGATGGCGGTTAACGATGCCTGGTTACGGTTTAAAAAGAAGCACCGCGACCAAATCCCACACAATAAGTTTACGGAATTATTTGCCATCTTCTTGACCTTTAATTTCGTGATGTTAACGTTCTTAGTATTTTGTGGATTCTTGAACCAGTTTTGGTTTAACAACTAATTGAAGGAGATTAACAATGGATGTAAAAGAAGGCGTATTAGAAGTTTTGCAAAACGTAATTGGTGAAGACATGTCTGGTCAAATGGATGAAGACTTGTTCGAAGCTGGTTTGTTGGATTCAATGGCAACAGTTGAATTGCTCCTCGATATGGAAGGTAAGTTCAACATCCAAGCCCCTGTTTCTGAATTTAACCGTGAAGACTGGAACACAGCCAACAAGATTATTGCAAAAGTAGAATCTTTGATGGGATAAAACGTCATGAGTGACAAGAAAAAACTATGGCAGATCTTCGGACCAGTGATTTGTGCCTTCCTTCTGGTTGGCTTAGTCTTTTTGCTGCCATTTCCTTTGAGCCACTTGAGCCAAAACAAGTTGCGGGAACAATCCGTTTCTTTTGACTACAACGTGGTCAAGGGCGAGGCAATCAAGCAGGCTGCCTTTAACGATAAAAAAGTAAATTATGTTGCCTTTTTGGGTTCTTCAGAATTTTCTCGAATTGACTCCTTGCACCCAGTTGTTCTGGCGGAAAAGTACCATCGCTCTTACCGACCATTTATGATTGGTAAGGCCGGTTCTGAATCACTGGTCCAATATATGAGCATGCAAGAAATGAAGAACGGCTTGGACCATAAGAAGGTTGTTTATGTCATTTCACCTCAGTGGTTCACAAAGACCGGGGAAACTGGCGCCTTTTCATTGTTCTACTCACCACTTCAAACAGTTGATTGGTTATTAAACATTGATGGGAAGCCAAACCAGACAGAAGAGTTCATTGCTAAATCCTTGCTTGACCAAAGTGTGGTCAGCAACAAGCCGATGTACCACCGGATTTTAACCCAGATTTCAAATGGGGAAGCACTATCTTCTGGTGATACTTCACTGTTGAAGGTTCAACAACGGGTCTTGTCTCGCCAAGATGAATTGTTCTCGAACTTCGATAAGAACACGAATTATAGTCAACGGATTGTGCCGGCCCGGAACAAGTTGCCTAACACTTATAGTCTAAGTGCTTTGAACCAACTTGGCTTTAAAGAAGGTCAGAAGGCCACGAAGGGCAATCCGTTCCAGATTAAAAAGTCGTTCTATAATGGTCGGGTTAAGTCACAAGTGAAGTCTTTGAAGAATTCACAGACCCACTATGACTACCGTCAATCAGTTGAATATGCTTACTTGCAAGCCGTTTTGGAAGAGTTTGCTCAGCAGCACTCTGATGTTGAATTTGTTATTCAACCGGTTAACGAACGTTGGACTAAGTACACTGGTTTGTCAAATACTATGTACTACCAGGCTGTTGATAAGATTAAGTACCAGTTGCAAAGCCAAGGCTTTAATAACATTGCTGACTTGTCCCATGATGGTAATCACGATTACTACATGCAAGACACGATTCACATCGGTTGGCGTGGTTGGTTAAAGCTTGACCAGTACTTGAATCCATTCTTGTCATCACCTTACCAAGACCAACATTACACGATTAATAACCGCTTCTTGTCCAAGGAATGGCAAAACTTTAAGCCTCAGGACAAAAGCCTGCAGTCGTTTTCATAAAAATTAAAGCTAACTAGGACTAATGGTGTCCTGGTTAGTTTTTTTTGTTAAAATAAGGGTATGATTATCGGAATTGGAAATGACATGGAGTCAATCAGCCGGGTCCAAGCTGTCTTGGACCGCCGGCCAAACTTTTTGTCAACAATTTTAACGCCAGCTGAGCAAGCGGCCGCTAATGAACGAACGGGTAAGCACTACCTGGAGTATGTAGCTGGTCGTTTCTCAGCGAAGGAGGCCTATTCGAAAGCACTGGGAACGGGGATTGGCAAGTCTGTTTCCTGGCAGGATGTTTCGATTTTAAATGCGCCATCCGGCCGACCAGTGATTAAGGTTAAGGGACAAAAGCACCGCCTGTCAGTGGCAATCACCCACAGTGGCGACTTTGTTAGTACCGTTGTTATCATTGAAAAGGCTTCTTGGCTTACTCGGTTATTTGCCAAATAATGAGAAGGAATTGGGAAATAAACATGGCAGAACAAACTGCTTTTAAAGACCGGGGCGTCGGTTTCTTTCGCTCCAAAAAAGCCCTGGTTCATAATGCATTGGCTGTGATGAAACACGCCAAAGCAAACCGCTTAATTGCTGTCGTCAAGGCCAACGCTTATGGTCATGGCGCCACCTGGGTGGGTCAAACTCTTTTTGAAGAAGCACAGGTAAAGGACTTTGCAGTCGCAACGGTAGCAGAAGGCTTAGACCTTCGGACCGTTTTGCCAAAAGGCCAAACCAACGTGATCTTACTTGGTATTCAAAATTCCGACGCAGCAGCTGTGATGGCCAAAGCCAACCTCCAACCGGCGGTTGGCTCATTGGACTGGCTGCAAGAGGCTAAGAAGGTGATTGAGAAAACGGATGGAAATAACCAGCCCTTGACGGTTCACATTGCCTTAGATACTGGTATGGGCCGGATGGGAGTTAAAACGGTTTCTGACCTTCAAGCCATTTACGACTTGGTTAAAGCAGAACCCATTTTTCAGCTTGGGTCGGTTTTCACCCATTTTTCGACGGCTGATGAAAATGACCAACCTTACTATGATCGGCAAAAGCAAAAGTTTTTGGGCCTGGTCCAAGCGGTTGGTATTGAAGAAAAGTACTGGAACCTGGCAAACTCAGGCTCCGCCCTGTACCATTCAAACGAAATTTCAACCCAGACCATCCGGGTGGGGTCCGTCTTGTACGGCTATAACCCTGCTTACCCATTGAAGGACTGCCCGATTGATTTGGAGCCAGTCTTAAGTTGGCAGGCTCAAATATGGGCAGTTCGCCGGTTAAAAAAAGGTGAAGCTTTATCATATGGCGCTACTTATGTGGCCCAAGAAGACCAGTTGGTTGGCACCGTGCCGATTGGTTATGCTGACGGTTACAAACGAGCTTTAGCCGGGGCAAAGGTCTTGGTCAATGGCCAGGTTGAACATATCTTGGGTCGGGTCACAATGGACCAGTTAGTGGTTTCACTATCAGAACCAGTCCCTGTTAAAACAACCGTCACACTGGTTGGTCGAGACGGCGACCAAAAAATTACCATTGAAGACCTGGCAGACTACGGCCACACGATTCCACACGAACTCTTAACCGGAATTTCCAACCGGGTACCAAGGATTGACGTGAAATAATAGTATAATTAGAAATAAAGAATTTACGGGCCAATGGCCCATACATATCAAGAGGGAAAATATGACAGCAGATTATGAAAATGTTCGCCGTGGCGATGTTTTTTATGCGGATTTAAAGCAGGGAATCGGTTCGGAACAGTCTGGCTTGAGGCCGGTCTTGGTTGTTCAAAATGATGCGGGCAACATTAACGCCCCAACCACGATTATTGTAGCGATTACGTCAAAGATGGCCAAGGCTAAGTTACCAACCCATGTTTCCTTGCCGGCTGACCAAGGTGGGGTGAAACGGGATTCAGTTATCCTGTGTGAGCAAATCCGAACAATTGATAAGCACCGTTTGCGCGACCGGATTGCCCATTTGCCAGCAGATTCGAAAGTGATGCAGGACGTAGCTAAGTCATTGAAAGTCAGCGTTGGTCTTTGACATAGTGCTTTAATATGACCTTAATCTATTATTGCTAAAGTAACATTATTGAATAACTTTGTTAAAAATATTAACCAAAAAAAGAGGAGTACAAGTATGGCCAAAGCAATCAAAATCTTATTAATTGAAGATGACAAGAACCTGGCTGATAATGTTGTTGGCTTTTTGGAAGATTTCGCCGATGTCACGGCAGTTAACGATGGTTTAGACGGTGAATTTGAAGGAAAAGAAGTTCCTTATGATTTGATCATTTCGGATTTGATGTTGCCTGGCGAAAACGGGCTCGAAATCATTAAGAACTTGCGGGAAGATAAGGTTGAAACTCCCGTCTTGATTTTGACTGCCAAGGATTCTTTGGATGACAAACTTGAAGGCTTTAATGTTGGGGCCGATGACTACTTGACCAAGCCCTTCCACCGGGAAGAATTGTTGGTCCGAGTCAAGGCTTTGCTTCGTCGAACAGGTGTTTACTCAGAAGATAACACGATTACGGTTGGTGAATTAACGATTAACCTGGAAAACCGCGGTGTCCAAGTTCACGGTCAATCTGTTAAGTTGGTTGGAAAAGAGTTTGATATTTTGACTTACTTGGGTCAAAACAAAAACATTATTGTTACCCGTGACCAAATCTTTGACCGGGTTTGGGGAATTGATTCTGATACAACTATCAACGTTGTTAACATCTACCTGAACAACTTACGCCGTAAGCTGGAAGCCGTTGGCCAAGGTGGCTTGATCAAGACATTACGTAATATCGGATTTATCCTCGAGGTGCCTGATGCCCAAGCTGATTAACCGCCGTCAACAAATTGATAATTTCTCCACCCTGGCCCTCGGGCTGATGGTGATTTTTTCATTTTTGGCCGGGGTAATCTTTTGGGTTTATACTTTTACGGTTTACGATAGTTCAGATAAAGTCATCAACCAGTACGTCGAGTTTTACCAGAAAAACAACTGGCTAAACGGAACAGTTAAGCTTGATAAAAAATACCAGGGTGGCGATCCAAGCCAGCAGAAGCGGATGCCAGATGATTACCGTGGTAGTATTGTTTACTACGATAAAACGGGCAAGCAAATCCAAAACCAGGGTGTCACCAGCACAAATGGTTCTAAAAATGTTTTCACTAAGAGTTTGGGCTTGAAGTTTAATAAGGATGACCTTGGTGAGGCCACTAAGACCATTCATACTAAGACCTCTTATTTAAGAATACAAGCAGTTCGTTTTAAGACCAATACGGTTTACGTCCCAGATGGCAAGGGCGGCGTTACTTCTGCCAAGTATGGCTACGTCTTTGTTGATGTAACCGACACGGTTTTGAATTTGAAAAAGTTCCAGGACGTGATGATTTGGTCCTTTGTTTCGGCCTTTATCTTTGCCTTATTCTTTGCTTTCTTTGTCTCGAGACGGAGTATGAAACCAATTATTAAGTCTTGGCAGCAACAGCAAGACTTCGTGAACAATGCTGCCCATGAATTGCGGACGCCAATGGCCGTTATTCAGGGAAAGTTGGAAACGATGCTGACGAAGCCAAAGACGACGATTCAAGACCAATATGAATCCATCATCTTGTCACTGTCAGAAGTTCGCCGGTTAAATTCTTTGACCAATAACATGCTGACTTTGGCTAAAACCGGGTCAAATATGACCAAAATTGAAAAAGAGCCAACCGATATCGCTGCTTTCTTAAACCAGATTATGACCCCATACGTTGAAATGGGTGAAATTTCAGACAAGGAAGTTACGATTGAAACGGATGTGCCACAAGAAGTGGCGATTGACCAAAAGCGAATTCACCAACTGCTCGTCTTGTTGATGGACAATGCCTTGAAGTATTCTGACGAAGGCGCCGTCATCACCATGAAAGCTGGTGTTGAAAAGAAGCACTTGCTGTTGTCAGTTGCTGATACCGGCCGCGGGATTTCGGACGACGCCAAAAAGCACATTTTCGACCGCTTTTACCGCGAAGATAAGACTGGTAACCGTGAAACTGGTGGAACTGGCCTGGGCCTCTCAATTGCCGAATGGATAGTTGCGGCACATAATGGTAAGATAACGGTAAGTGATAACGAGCCGCACGGTACGGTCTTTAACATTAGCCTGCCGCTTTAAATTCTGATTGGAAAGGAAAGCTACACCATGCTGTCAAAGCGTCAAATTTTATATACCGCTAGCGTGGCAGTGGCTTTCTTAGTAGGGTCTGCCTTAGTTTTTGTAGCCGCTATGCCTAATTCATGGTTCCAAAGTCGGCTGGCTTTGTCAACGAATACCAATGCAGTTGGGACCGCGACAATCGCTAAAACGGCCTATAAGAGTAATGACCAGGCGACATCGGCCTATAATAAGGTCAAAGATGCCGTGGTAACGGTCCAAAACATGCAAAAGTCAGCCTCATTGAGTCAGGGGACGGCGGCCTTTAATGACCAAACCAAGGATAAGCAGACTTCCGACTATGAAACGGCTTCGCAGGGGTCAGGGGTAGTTGTGAAAATCTCAAACGGTACGGTTAACATTGTGACCAATTACCACGTAATTTCTGGTTCTGATGCCATTCAGATTGTTGAGGCAGATGGGACCAAGGTTGAAGGAACGATTATTAAGTCGGATTCTTCCAAGGATTTGGCGGTTGTCCAAGTCAAGTCAACTGCCTTTAAGACGGTTGCCAAGTTGGCCGATAGTTCCTCTCTAAAGGCAGGTCAACACGTGATGGCCTTGGGATCACCACTTGGTGCAGCCTATGCCTCAACGATGACGAAGGGGATTGTTTCCTCACCAAGTCGAACATTGACGACAGCTGAAACGAATTACCAGAGTATCCAAGTCATCCAAACTGATGCGGCCATTAACCCAGGTAATTCCGGTGGGGCTTTGATTAATATGGCCGGCGAAGTGATTGGAATTAGCTCAGCCAAGATTTCAGCTTCTTCATCCGATACAAGTATTGAAGGGATGGGCTTTGCCATTCCTTCAAACACAGTTGCTTCCTTTATCAAATAAATAAAGTCAATAAAAGCCCGACCATCATGGTCGGGCTTTTTGAATTAAATTATTTTGTTTTACTTTAAAGTACTTTCGTACCATTCGGTTACTTGCTGTGGCATCAGCCGTTCACCGTGGCCGAGTTGGTCAACCTTCTCGCCATCTTCAAATAAGACGAAAGAGGGGATACCCATTAAGCCATAGCTCTTTGCTAAGTCCAAGTTGTCGTCGCGGTCGGCGTCAATCCAGCCGGCGGTCTTGGTTACTTCATCCTTGATTGCTTGGACAAAGGGCTTAATCACCTTGCAATCAGAGCACCAGTCGGCTGATAAGAACATCAATTGACGACCGGGCTTTGTAACAAAAGCCTGAATTTCATCATCTGTGTGTTTTTCTGGTTGGTACATAAATAACCTCCGTTTCGAAGAACATTATAACACAGTCAAAATTAATTGGGATAGTTGTGATTTTCCCAATAATTGTAGGCGAAATCTTGGCATAAACGTGATAATAACTGCAACAAGAACAGTAGAAAAGGCTAACAAAAGAAATGGTCTAGTCACAAACGGTAAAAAGTTGAAGATTTTTAAAAAAATATTTGTGAAAAGTTGTTCGAATTGGCTGAAAAATCTTTTTTTAATTAGAGGAGGGGAGTACAATAAATTGATACTAATTTGATGGAGATTAACATGTTACGGAATCTAAAGCGTGTCCTGATTGGAAAGCCGCTGAAAACTTTAGAAGCATCTGACCAAGCCTTGTCAAAGTCTAAGGCCCTTGCCCTCTTATCTTCGGATGCTTTGTCATCGGTTGCCTACGGAACGGAATCAATTACAGCTGTCTTGCTTGCTGGTGGGGCGGTTGCTTTATGGTTGCAACTCCCAATCGCCCTCTTGATTTTGCTTTTGTTAGCCGCAATTGTGATGTCTTACCGTCAAATTATTCACGCTTACCCCAATGGTGGTGGGGCCTATACGGTTGCTAGCCAAAATTGGGGGTCTAAAGCTGGCCTGGTTGCTGGTGGTTCACTCTTAGTTGACTACATGTTAACAGTCGCGGTTTCAGCTTCTGCCGCTGCAGATGCGATTACGGCTGCAATTCCAGCCATGCTGCCTTATGCCGTCTTGCTATCAATTGTGATCATCTGGGTGTTGACGACCATGAACTTACGTGGGTTGCGCGAGTCAGCCAATTTCTTGATGGTCCCGGTTTACTTTTTTATTATGGTGATGGCCGTCACGGTTGCTTACGGTTTGTACCAAGTTGTGACCGGTGCGGTACCGGCCCACTATGCCGCTAAGATTGGTACCGACTTTTCTGGTTTGTCCGTGATTTTCTTCTTGCGGGCCTTCTCATCTGGGTCATCATCTTTGACCGGGGTCGAAGCCATTTCCAACGCCGTGCCAAACTTTAAGGCGCCGAAAGAAAAGCATGCTGCTACGACCTTGACGATGATGGCTTTGATTTTGGCGGCCTTCTTCTTTGGCATCACTTTCCTGTCTTACTGGTACGGTATCCGGCCAAATTCACATTCAACTGTGTTGTCACAGATTGCGGCCATTACCTACGGTGGTCATGGCCTTGGTTTTTACATGGTTCAATTAGCAACCGCCTTGATTTTGGCCGTTGCTGCCAATACTGGTTTCTCAGCCTTTCCAGTTTTGGCGGTTAACTTGGCCAAGGACAAGTACTTACCCCACCTCTTTATGGACCGGGGTGACCGGCTTGGCTATTCCAACGGAATCTTGTCTTTGTCAATTGGTGCCATGATCTTAACGATTATCTTCCATGGGTCAACGGATGATTTAATTCCACTCTATGCGGTTGGGGTTTTCGTACCCTTTACCTTGTCACAGTCAGGCATGATTATCCACTGGCACCGGTTGAAGCCCCGGTTTTGGTGGGCAAAGGCTTCAATTAATTTCTTAGGGGCCTTTATGTCTGGTAGCTTGGTCTTGGTTTTGTTTATCACCCGTTTTGCCCATGTTTGGCCGTACGTTGTGATTATGCCAGTCGTCTTGCTCATCTTCTTTAAGATTAAAAAGCACTATACGTCAATTTCCAAACAACTCCGCCTTCAATATATCGATAACCACGATAAAGCCCGCCACCACTATGACGGGTCAACGGCGATTGTGCTGGTGTCAAACTTGACTCAGGTTACGTCTGAGGCGATTGACTATGCACAGTCAATCTCAACCAAGGTCGTGGCGATGCACGTTTCCTTTGATATTAACCCGGAAAAAGAGGCGAAAATTGCCGATTTGTTTGAAAAAGACTTTCCAGATGTCCGCTATGTCGATGTTCATACTTCGTACCGGTCAATTGTGAAGCCGATTACGCGCTTTGTCACGAAGGTTTCCCGCCAGTCTGAAAAGATCAACCACTCGGTCACGGTCATTTTGCCACAGTTTGTGCCAAAGAAGCCTTGGCAAAACATCTTGCATAATCAGTCATCGCTTCGGTTGCGGGCCGCTTTGTCAACGATGGATAACATCTCAATTTCAACTTATTATTACCACTTATCGGAATAATCGAATTACAGAAAAACGCCTGACGGCATTGTCGTCAGGCGTTTTTATTTGTCAGTTCATTAAAAAGTTTCAGCGGCGATTGGTGCCAACTTAGCGGTCCAATCAATATCTTTGTACTTCCGTGTCAAAGCAGTCGCTAAGACCCGTTTAGCCAAGTTCCCGTTCCGGGTGAAAATTGGGCCGTGGAAGTATGACCCGTAGACGTTGTGGTAAATCACGCCTTCGCTGCCATCCATCCCGTTGTTGCCCTGGCCGGTGGTGACGGTCCCAAGGGCTTTTTCGCCTTTACCTAGGAACGTCCGACCTTGGTGGTTTTCAAAACCGTGGTATTCTTCGCCAGTTTCGTTGTTTTTAATGACAATATCACCGGTTAACCGAGCGCCTTTTAAGGTTTTAACCTCGTCAGCCGTCATGTTGGTGGTATAGTGGTCCATCACGCCGATTCCATCGACCTTGGACCCGTCTGCCATTTCCATGTAGTGACCAAGGAGTTGGAAGCCGCCGCAGACGGCCAAGAGAGGGCCATCATCTTCGATGTATTCCTTCAAACCTTCGGCCTTGCCCTTTAAGTCTTTGGCAACAATTGTTTCTTCGTAGTCCTGACCCCCGCCAAACAAGACAAAGTCATAAGCTTTGGGGTCAAAGTCATCGGACAAAGAAACCAATTGGTCATCAATTTCAACGCCGATTTGCTTAGCGTAGTACTTTAAGGCGATGATGTTGCCATAGTCACCGTAGGTGTTCATTAAGTCACCGTAGAGGTGGGCGAGGTTTAACGTGTAGTCTGCCATTAGAATTCCTCCTTGATGTAGCCTTTAGCCTTTAAAACGGCCCGGATTTGTAGCATCGCCGTGTAGGTGGCGGCTAAGTAAACCTTGTTTGTTGGGGCTTCTTCGATTGCTTTTAAGATATCTTCAGTCTTTTGGTATGTCCCGGCCAAATCAAAACCAGCCATCTTCAAACGAACGGTCAAGTCCTGGTACCGTTCACCCCCAGTTGAGAGGGAGACGAGCTTAGAATCGTGGAGCTTTTCAAATTCCGCATCCCAAATCCAAGAGGTATCAATCCCATCAGCGTAGTTGGCGTTTAACAGGGTGATTAATGAGAAAGGTTTTTCTTCCGTTTCCATCATATCAATCACGGAGTTGGTTCCAACTGGGTTTTTAATGAGTAAAATGGTGACGTTTTTGTCACCGACCTGGACAGATTCCTGACGGCCAAAGACTTGCTTGTCTTCTTCAAAGGCGGTCTTGATTTCTGCTTGGGAAACGTCAAAGACTCGGCCAACTGCATAGGCGGCAAGGGCGTTGTAAATGTTGTACAAACCGCCGATGGCGATTTGGTAAGGGGTGTTGTCGATGCTAAAGCTTGATGACTTCGGGGTGAGCTTATCCAACGAAGTGACGGCATAGTCTAAAGCTGGGCGCTTAAAGCTGTCCGTCACGGAGAAGTACTTGCCCAAGTTAGCATAGGTGATGTATTGGTAGTGCAAAACCGAGTGGTCCGTCGGCGACAAAATCCCATCGGTATTAGTTGGCGCCTTTAAGTCTTGCCAGTCTGGTTCTTTTACGTGGTCAAAACCATAATAGACCCGCTTGTTTGGGTACTGACCGCGGGCAAAAATTGGTGAATCAGCATTGGTGATCACCGTTGCTTCCGGTGCTTCGTTAATCCCGGCGATAATCTTGTCATAAGTGGTATAGATTTCGCCATAACGGTCTAACTGGTCACGGAAAAGGTTGGTTAGGACGAAGTACTTGGGTTTTATGGCCTTGGTTAGTGACAAAACGTTGGCTTCGTCGACTTCTAAGACAGCCACCGGCTTTTTGCCGTTTGGTGAAGGCTTGACCTTGGTGGTTAACAGCGTGCCGGCAATTCCTTGGACCATGTTTGACCCAGAGGGGTTGGTGATGACTGAATAGCCACCAGCTTCTAAGACCCGGGTCACTAAGGCGGTCGTTAGGGTTTTGCCGTTGGTCCCAGTCACAACGACGAGGTCAAATTCAGAATTGACGGAGTTTAAGACATCCGGGTCAATTTTAACAGCGAGCTTGCCGGGTAAAGAGGTCCCGCCCCGCTTTAAAATTGAGTGTAAGAAGAAGTGGCTGCTTTTGGCAGTCCACTTGGCCGTTTGGCTTTTTAAAGACATGAGATAATCCCCCTTGTTTCTAAGAATATATTTTACCATGACCGCCTAATTTTTGCCCTAAACCGGTCTGGGCTGTCGTCTTATCGGACAAAAATTGCTATAATAATAGGGATAGAATATTTTGGAAATGGTGGGGAAGTTCGTGGCACAACTGTACTTTGAATACGGGGCAATGGGCTCTGGTAAGTCAATTGAAATCTTGAAGGTGGCTCATAACTATGAGTCCCAGGGTAAAAAGGTGATGTTATTAACGCCGTTAGTTGATGACCGGGACGGGGTTGGCATGATTGCCTCTCGAATTGGCTTAAAGCGTGAAGCAACGGTTGTGGATGAAGAAGACAACCTCTTTGAAATGATTGAGGCAGCAGAATCCAAGGAATTGGCAGTCGTCTTAGTTGATGAAGCCCAATTTTTGACACCAGACCAAGTTGATCAGTTGGCTAAAGTCGTTGACGACTTGGATTTGCCAGTGATGACTTTTGGTTTGAAGCAAGACGCCTTCAACCACCTGTTTGCTGGTTCAAAGCGTTTAATTGAAGTTGCTGATAAGTTAGATGAAATGAAAACGATTTGCTCGTTTTGCGGTAAGAAGGCGACAACCCAGTTGCGGATTGCGAATGGAACCCCCCAATACTCAGGTGACCAGGTCCAAATCGGTGGAGATGAGTCTTACTTGCCAACCTGCCGGTACCACTGGCACCACCCAATTATTAATATGATTCCAAAGAACTAAGGAGCTAGAATGGATCCGATTTTTGAACAATTGCAGGCCGTTGTCGACCGCTATGATGAATTAAACCAAATGTTGGCCGACCCGGATGTAATGGGCGATTCAACTCACTATATGGAACTGTCGAAAGAAGCCGGTGGTATCCGGGAAACGGTGGCGACTTTCCAACGCTACCGACAGGTCGTTTCCGACTTACAAGACGCCGAGGAATTACTAGGCGATGCGGAAATGGGCGAACTGGCTAAGGAAGACTTGGCGACCTTGAAACCCGAGAAGTCTGAATTAGAAGAACAGTTGAAGGTCTTGATGCTGCCCAAGGATGCTAATGATGACAAGAACATCATTATGGAAATCCGTGGTGCAGCTGGTGGGGATGAGTCATCGCTATTTGCGGCTGATTTACTTGATATGTACCGGCGCTATGCCGAAAGCCAAGGCTGGTCTTTGCAAATCGTTGATGAAACGACGACTGAAGTCGGTGGTTATAAAGAAGTTGTTGCCATGATTGTTGGTGACCGGGTTTATTCGAAGCTGAAGTTTGAATCGGGTGCCCACCGAGTGCAACGGGTCCCAGCCACTGAAACCCAGGGGCGGGTCCATACCTCAACCGCCACGGTTGGAATCATGCCTGAATTTGAAGAAGTTGATGCCGATAGTTTGATTGATCCAAAGGACGTCCGAGAAGACGTTTATCGGTCATCTGGTGCTGGAGGACAGCACGTTAACAAGACTTCTTCTGCCATCCGTTTGACCCACGAACCAACTGGGATTACGGTGGCGATGCAAGATGAACGGTCCCAGCAACAAAACCGGGCCCGGGCTTGGAAGATTTTGAATGCCCGGGTTTACGACCACTTTGCCCAGCAAAACGAAGCCGAATATGCTGAACAGCGGAAGACGGCCGTTGGTTCTGGGGCCCGGTCGGAACGGATTCGGACCTATAACTACCCACAAAACCGGGTCACTGACCACCGGATTGGTCTGACTTTAAACAAGTTGGATAAGATTATTGGTGGTGACCTGGAAGAAATTATCGATGCCCTAGTTTTGGCCGAACAAACGGCCAAGTTAGCTGAGTTGAACAAGTAATGGCTGGCGTTGAACCTGAAAAAAGCCCCCGCCGTGGGGCGATCACCAAACCGGTCAAGATTTCTTTGTTGGAAGCTCGGAAGTGGGCTCTGCAAGAGTTGCAACAGGCCGGCCAAGACCCAGATCAAGCCGTTGATAACGTTGACTTCTTGTTAACTGGTGCTCTAAAAGTGAACTACGGGATGCTTCGCGCCAACATCACCCGGCAAATGCACCCTTGGCTGGCCGAACGGTGGCCAACCTGGATTGCGAAGCTTATCAAGGAAGAACCCGCCCAGTATATTTTGGGTGAAGCACCCTTTTATGGCCGGGACTTCCAGGTCGATGTCCGGGTCTTAATCCCAAGACCAGAAACTGAACTTCTGGTTGACTGGATCTTGGCTGACTTGAAGGCTGATGAACAGGCTGGCCAAGTCGGACCTGTTACTGTCTTAGATGTTGGGACTGGGTCGGGAGCAATCGCCTTGACCCTGGCTGCCGAAAATCCTGCCCTACAAGTTTTGGGAGCAGATATTTCTCGCGATGCTTTGACGGTGGCGAAAGCGAACCGGAACCGGCTGGCCCTGCAAGACCGGGTTGGTTTGGTTGAGTCCGACCTCTTTTCTGCCTTTGACGGTCAGCTTTTTGATATTGTGGTGTCCAACCCGCCATATATTAAAGAAGATGGCCAAGATGAGATGGATGAGTCGGTGGTTAAATACGAGCCAGACCTGGCTTTGTACGCGCCAGACCAGGGCCTTTATTTATACAAGCAAATGGCCAAGAACTTGGCTTTCCACCTCAATCCGGTTGGTCGGGCCTACTTTGAAATTGGCTATGACCAAGGCGAGGCCTTGAAAAAGGTCTTCCAGGAAGCCTTGCCAGCAGCTAAAGTCACCTTGAAACAGGACTTGGCCGGCTTAGACCGGATGTTAAAGGTCGAATTAACGAAATGAAAACAGAAAATTTACAAAACAATTCAACAGATATCAAGAAAGCAGCTGACCTCTTAAAAGATGGGGAAGTTGTCGCCTTTCCAACGGAAACCGTTTATGGCTTGGGAGCAGATGCGACCAACGATGAAGCGGTCCAAAAGGTCTTTACGGCCAAGGGCCGTCCAGCCGATAACCCGCTGATTATGACGGTTGGCGGTTTGTCCCAGTTAGAACCTTACGTCCAGGTCTCGGATAAAGCCCGAGAATTGATGAAACTCTTTTGGCCAGGGTCTTTGACAATCATCTTGCCGATTAAAGAAGGCGCGGTTTCAATGCTGGTTACCGGGGGTCTCCAAACAGCGGCTGTCCGGATGCCAGATAACGAAGCCACTCGGCAGTTAATTAAGCAGGCTGGTTTCCCAATTGTTGGGCCATCGGCTAACTTGTCTGGTAAGCCGTCACCGACAACAGCCGCCCACGTTCACCACGATATGGATGGGAAGGTTGCGGCAGTCCTAGACGATGGCCCCACCCAGGTTGGGGTCGAATCAACGGTCTTGGATTTGACGGCGGAAAAACCAACGATTTTACGGACCGGGGCTGTTGACCAGAAGTGGTTAGAAAAAGCCTTGGGTGAAACCGTGATTGACGGGACCTCAACGAAGTCTCTGGCCGCTGACCAAGTGCCAAAAGCACCGGGGATGAAGTACCGCCACTATGCTCCAGACAAGCCAGTGGTGGTCTTTGACCCTTTGGATTTTAGTGACTTGAAGGACCAGTTGCAGCCTGATGAAGCGGTAATGGCTCAAAACCCATTGCTAGAAACCCTGGCTGCTGACCAACCTTCTTGGTCTTTGGGTGAAGACTTGCACTCTGCTAGTGAAAACCTCTTTGCCGGCTTGCGGTACTTTGATGACCAAAAAGCAATTAGTAAGATTTTCGTTCAGTCGATGCCGGCCACTGGGTTAGGGAAGGCTTACAACAACCGCCTGGGTAAAGCCAGCGCGGGCCAGGTCTTTGACCCGTCATAAAGAGATTGACCTTGCTATTTTGTAAGCGCTTTGATAAACTAAAGTCAAGCACAAGACTTTTCCAAAAAGGAGAAAAAACATGGCAGAAACAAAAGAATTTAACATCATTTCAGAAACGGGTATCCACGCACGCCCAGCAACTTTGTTAGTACAAGCTGCCTCAAAGTTCACCGCTGAAGTGACCCTGTCATACCAAGGTAAGGAAGTTAACTTGAAGTCAATCATGGGTGTGATGTCACTTGGTGTTGGTCACAACGCTGATGTAACCATCAAGGCCGATGGGGATGACGCCAAGGACGCTTTGGAAGCCGTTTCAAAAGTTATGAAGGACGAAGGTTTGGCCAAGTAATTTACAGGCTAATTAGTCTTTTCAAAAAGTCGCCGATTGCGGCTTTTTTTGTTGGCATTAAAACCCATTTTTAGTAAACTAAGTGTAAGTCAAAAGCGGATAAAAATGCCCAGTTGACTGGTGGAGGACTTGGATGAAAACACTATTGATTGATACGAGTAACCAACCCTTATTGGTCGCCTTAGCACAGGATGACCAGTTGGTGGCCAGCTTTCAAACAGATAAACCTAAAAACCATTCAATTGATCTTTTACCAGCTGCTAAAGATTTGCTAGCCAAGCAAGGCTGGGTATTAGCAGAAATCGACCAAATCGCCGTTGCTAAAGGACCTGGTTCTTTTACCGGTTTGCGGATTGGTCTGACGGTCGGAAAAGTCTTAGCCGATACGTTACAAAAGCCGCTGTTGGCTATTTCTTCTTTGCAAAGTTTGGCTGAACAGGTCCGACTGGCAAAGCAGGACCAGGCGGTGGCAGCTAACCAACCGGCACCCAAGGATACGGTGGTACTGGCCATGTTTGATGCCCGCAACCAAAATGTTTTTGCTGGGGCTTACTTAGGGGGTGTGACGGTCTTAGAAGATGGCCACTATCCGCTGGAAGAAGTGCTTGACTTGGTCTTACAGGTTGGCGAACCCGTAACAGTTGTTGGTGATGGCGACCACTTCGTTGAAGAATTAACCGAAGGTTTGTCATCTTTGACCTTGGAAATTTTGGACCATGGCCAGTCCTTGCCAACAGGGACTGGCCTGGTAGCTTTGGCCAAAAATGCCAAACCAGTGGCTGATATTGCCAACCTCACTCCATCTTACTTACGGAAGACCCAGGCCGAATTAAACTGGGAACAAAACCACCAAAACCAACCAATGGAAAAGCCCTATGTTTTTGAAGTTTAGAAAGAAATCAAAAGAAAAGCCGGTCGCCCAACGACTAATCCACTTTCCTAGTGAAACCTTTGAAAGTGCTGGCGAAGAATTATTTTTACGAGTTGCGACCGTTTCAGATATTCCTGGCTTAGTCGCCATCCAAGAAGCCGTTTATAACGGTTATGCCCCCTGGGTATCACGGGATTTTTACCACGAGTTAACCCAGGAAAAAGACCGCTTGTACCTAGTTGCTTTGAAAAATGACCAGGTGGTCGCCTTTATTGCCTTAGTTCGGCGGGACTTGGTCCAAGACTTACATATTGCTAACTTGGCTGTCTTACCTGTTTGGCAGGGCCGCCAAGTTGGGTCTTACTTGATTAACACGGCGAAGGCGGTTGCCCGAGAAATCGGTCTGCCAACCCTTTCTTTGGAAGCAAGGCGGTCTAACACTGGGGCCCTGTCCTTGTATGACCGGCATGGTTTTCGGGTCCAAGATGTGATTGAACACTACTATTTTGATAACAAGGAAGATGCAATTTCGATGGTGCTAGACCTTGAACATTGAAAAAGCGACAATTGAGGATGCTGGTCAGATTCATGCACTTGCTTTAGCGGCCTTTGGCACTGACCAAGTGCCACTGACCTTTATTAAAGGTCAGTTGGAACGCGGGCAGGTGACTTACCTCTTAGCAGCTGACGGAGCGGGCTTTTTGTCCTACCGGCAAATTCTGGATGAAGTTGACCTGGGCTTTTTAGCGGTGGCACCAGACCGGATGCGACAAGGGATTGCCAGCCGATTGATCGAGCAGATGCTGTCGAATTTGGCGGCGGGGGTCAAGGTGTATTTGGAAGTGGCCGAAAATAACCAGGCGGCCCGGGCCTTGTATGAAAAATTTGGCTTTGACCGCTATGCTAGTCGAAAGAATTACTACCATGACGGGCAAACGGCGATTTTAATGGAGAAAATTCTATGACAACTTTAATTGCATTTGAATCAAGCGCTGATGAAACGTCGGTCGCTGTTGTCAAAGATGGCAAGACGGTGCTGAGTAATGCCGTTGCTACTCAAATTAATTCTCACCAACGCTTTGGCGGGATTGTGCCAGAAGTGGCTTCCCGCCACCACTTGGAATGGATTACTAAAACCCTCGATATTGCCCTGGCCGATGCTAAAATTAACCCCAGTGACTTAGATGGGGTGGCAGTCACCTACGGTCCTGGCCTGGTTGGCTCTTTGCTAGTCGGTTTGATGGGGGCCAAAACCTTTGCGATGGCCCACGACTTGCCTTTGATTCCGGTGAACCACTTGGCGGGACACATTTCAGCGGCTAACTTTAATGAACCAATCCAGTACCCGGCTTTAGCCCTGATGGTTTCGGGTGGGCACACCGAGTTGGTCTTGATGGAAAAAGCCAACGACTTCCAAATCTTAGGTGAGACCTTTGATGACGCAGCCGGTGAATCTTATGACAAGGTTGGCCGACTCTTAGACCTGCCTTACCCGGCCGGTAAGGCGATTGATGAGTTAGCTGCTCAGGGTCAGGTTACTATCGACTTTCCTCAGGCGATGGCGAAGGAAGCTGGCTATGACTTTTCCTTTTCTGGCTTGAAGTCAGCCGTGATCAACCAGGTTCACAATGCAGAACAGCGTGGTGAAACTATTGAGAAAGCTGACCTTGCGGCTTCTTTCCAAGCTGCAGTCATCAAGGCTTTGGTTGGTCGGACCAAGCGGGCTTTGTCTGACTTTCAAGTGAAGTCCTTTGTCTTGGCTGGCGGGGTTGCTGCCAATTCTGGTTTGCGGAAAGCCCTGACCACCCTGCTTGAAAGATTCCCCGAAACGACCTTTATTCCGGTACCAAAAGAATATACCGGTGACAATGCGGCGATGATTGGTGCAGCTGGGTATTTGAACTTCCAAGATGGGGTTTTTGCCGACCTTGATTTGAACACGCATCCCGGGTTAGACTTCCCGTTGCGGGCCGATGAAAACAGGGCTGATTGATTTGTGAAAATTGAGCGAATTAATTGTGAAAGCCTAAAACTATGCTATAATTAATACAATTAAGTTCACAAAGTGAAATGGAGACGCTATGGACGACCAAGTACAAATTCCACGGGCGACTGCCAAACGGCTGCCCATCTATTACCGTTATTTAACCTTCTTAGATGATGCTGGTACTAGCCGGATTTCATCTGCAGAATTAGCCGAAGCGACTAAGTTTGATGCCGCCACGATTCGCCGTGACTTTTCATACTTTGGTGCCTTGGGTAAGCGGGGCTATGGCTACGACGTAGCGGCCTTGTTGAAGTTCTTTGCCAATGTTTTGGACCAGAATTCTTTGATTAACGTGGCTTTGATTGGGGTTGGTCACTTGGGCCAAGCCTTGTTGAACTTTAACTTCCACCAATCATCAAATATGCGGATCGCAGCGGCTTTTGATATCAACGAAAACCGCGGCAAAATCCTGTCAGGAGTGCCAATCTATGACATGGCCGAACTGGAAGAACAGATTAAGGCTCAACGGATTAACATTGCGATTTTGACCGTCCCACAAGAAGCTGCCCAAGATATCACGGATACTTTGGTGAAGGCTGGTGTCAAGGGAATTATGAACTTTACGCCACTTCGGGTTTCAGTACCCAAGGGCGTTCGCGTTCAAAACGTTGATTTGACCAATGAGTTGCAGACCTTGGTTTACTTTATCCAAAACTACGGTTCAATTACGACAGGAAAGTAAAACTATGACAGTACTTGATTTAAATGACCAAACCCAGGTAGCTCGGTTCCAGGACTTTGTTAAAAAGCATCCGAAGGGCCAGGTTACCCAAGATACCCTCTGGGGTGAACTGAAGGCCAACTGGGGTCATGTTTACGTTTACCACGAAAATGCCAACGGCGACATTGATGCCACAATCTCTGTTTTGACGGTTGAAGCAGTCCCAGGTAAGCTGCTAGCTTACGCGCCAAAGGGCCCGGTCGCAGATGTTGAAGATGTTGAATTGGTGAAGGGCTTGGTTGAAGAAGCCTTAGCGGCCTTACCAGATAACGTTTTTTTGTTACGGATGGATCCAGAAATCATGTACTCTGACCAGCTCAATGCCGCTTACCAGGCAGCTGGTTTCAAAACCCGAAATACACAAATCGAAAAGATGCACGGAAACATTCAACCTCGTAAGAACGTGGTCTTGTACTACGATGGTCGTGGTGAAGATGCTAACCCAATTACAAACGAAGATGAATTGATGCTCCACTTCAAGCGCGAAGTTCGGACCAAGGTTCGTAAGACGATTAAAAACGGTGTGACGGTGACTTATGGTCGCAGCAAAGAAGACATTCAAGCCTTCTTTAACATGTACCAAACGATGGCTAACCACCGCGAAATTACTTACCGTCCAATCGAGTATTTCGAACGGATGCTTGCTTTGTGGCAAGACTCGGATTACTTCCGGATTTATTTGGCTCACTATGAAGGCCAAGTAGTGGCGGCCGGCATTGGCTTTGCCTATGGTGAAAAGATTTGGTACATGTATGCCGGGTCTGATAACGCCTTTGCTAAGATTTACGCCCCTTACTTAATTCAATGGGAAATGTTGAAGTGGGGACTTGAAGTTGGCAAGGTCGCTTATGACTTTGGTGGTGTTGACCACTTGGACGACACCGATGGCTTGTTCCGCTTTAAGCACGGTTTTGCTTACCACGACCCTAAGGTCGAATATATTGGTGAATTGGACTGGGTGGTTGATGAGGACGCCTACCAAAAATACCTAGAGCAATTTGCCTAAATTGCCTAAAATAGCCCACCAGCAACGTAACTGGCCGACTAAGGATTAGACAGAAAGGCAGAATATGACCATTAAGATGATTGCCTCTGACATGGATGGCACCTTCCTCCCAACTGAAGATGATTTTAACCACGACCACTTTGCGACTGTCTTAAAGCAGCTCAAAGACCGAAATGTTCGCTTTGTGGCTGCTTCGGGTCGCCAAGTTGAAAACTTGAAGTCCTTATTTGCCCCAATGGCTGATTATGGCCTCTTGGACCAAATTGACTATGTTGGCTCGAATGGGTCGGTGGTCGCAGCTGCCAGTCAGGAACTTTTCTCCATTTATCTGACGCCAGAGCAGATTCGCAAGGTCATCGACTGGAATAGCCTAAACCCGCAATCAGCTGATAATGTGATTGTTTTGTCTGGGGTGAAGGGAACTTACATTTCCAACCATGTTGGTCAGGAGTTCCAGGACATGCTGGCCATGTTTTATCCAAATGTGACCCAGGTTGAAAAGCTCTTGCAGATTGATGACCAAATCTTGGGGGTTTCTTTTGTTTGGCCAAACGAAGAGGTCCAAGAGCACGTCGATGAAATCAACCAGCAGTTTGGAGATGATATCCACGTGACAGGGTCTGGTTTTGGATCAGTTGATATTTTGCCAAAGGGTGTCAATAAGGCGGCGGCCTTAGAAGTCTTACAAGACTACTACGATGTCTTGGATGATGAGTTGATGGTTTTTGGTGATAATACCAATGACTCTGAAATGTTGGCCAAATACAACCACGCTTATTTGATGCCAAACGCTTCGGACCAAATGAAGCAAATTCACTCTGACAAGGACTTCGCAGTCGCACAAAGTGTCGAAGAGGGCGTCTTGCAGACGATTAAAAAAGAATTGAACTTAAAATAAAAAGATGAGCCAATTGGCTCATCTTTTTTTATTTAGTCGTGTTCATTTTTTGGGATGCCAAACCAGTTGACCCCGACCGCAAAAATTACACCGACAAAGGTATCAAAAATCCGCAAGAAGACGTAGTCGACGGTCGCATCGACTGGAATGGTTAAGGCAATCAGCAAGAGGGCGGCGAGACCACCGATAATGCCCAGCTCATAATTCAGTGCGTCTAAAATCATAATGGTGCCAATCACAAATAATGGCAGGAAGATGATTTCCATCAAGGCGTTATGGTGGGATAATTGCCGGACGAAGAAGAACATTAGGGCGAAAAACCCACCGACGGTGTTGGAAACCAGCCGGACCTTGGCGAATTGGATGGTGTTGTCCCAACTTTCTCGCAAGGCAAAGACGGCCGCAATCGCAGGGACGGAAGCGGACCGACCGATAAAGAAGTAGGTGATTAAGATTAACATCACCACGATGGCCGTCTTGACGGTCCGCATACCGAGGCGGAACTGAATATTTTTCATTGAAAACTCCTGTTAACTTGGTACTATTAAGCGTATCATAGAGTGCGACAGAAAAGAAATTATTTGCAGAAAAGGGGCTCTTTGATGACAGTAGATAACCAAGTTTTAAAGCAGTTGCATGACCACCAGTCAATCCGGTCGTTTACCGATCAACCGGTGACTGATGACCAAGTTGAGGAAATTTTTTCAGCAGCCTTAGCTGGCCCTAATATGCAGAACTTTCAACCAGTCACCTTTATTGAAATTACCGACCAAGATTTAAAGAAGCAGATTACTGATAAGGTTCACATGAAGTATATCGAAAATGCGACCCGGTACTTTGTGGTTGCCGTTGACTGGAACAAAGTCTTTATCGGCCAAGACGAAGAGACGGTTCAAATCATGAAGGACCGGTTGGCCCACTACCAATACCTTGAAGGTGGGATTGTTTCGGCATCAATCGCCTTGGGCCGGGTCCAAGTAGCTGCTGAATCGCTTGGAATTGGATCGGTGACGATGGCTGGTGCCATGGGTGCTTACGAACTTTATGAGCAAAATTTGAATTTGCCAAAGTACGTGAAGCCAATCATGGGCTTCTCGCTTGGTTACCCTGACCAAATGCCTGGCATCAAGCCAAAGTTGCCATTAGCAGGTTCCTTGATGACAGACGGTTACCAAGAAGATCAATTGGAAGAAGCGGTCAAGGAATACGACCAGACAATGGCTGAGTACTTTGCTAACCGGGATATGGAGACGAACTGGACGAAGCACAATGAATCTTTGTTCAAGAAGATTCCGGCTAACTCAGCCTTGTCACAATATCCAAAGGACAAAGGTTTTAACTTAAAATAAATTTTTTAACGGTTCAAACGTATGATAGTTTGGGCTGTTTTTATTTGTCAAAAAGGGCTGGTTTTATCCGATAAAATTCGTAAATCGGTTGTTGACATGAAAGTGACCCGTGCTATACTAAAGGTAGTTTAGCACTCATAATAATAGAGTGCTAAAACTTATAAAACGGAGGATTCGATTTATGTTAAAACCATTAGGAGACCGCGTGATTGTCAGCGTGCCAGAGCAAAGCGAGCAAACGGTTGGTGGCATTGTCTTAGCCGCCAATACCCAAGAAAAACCGCTAACTGGAAAGGTTGTAGCTGTTGGAGCTGGCTTGCAGACTGACAACGGCCAAGTGCTTGAAATGACGGTTAAAGAAGGCGACCAAGTTCTCTTTGATAAGTTTGCTGGCCAAGAAGTTAGCTTTGATGGTCAGGACTATTTGGCTTTGCATGAAAAAGATTTGATTGCCATCGTTGAATAAGTTTGAACAGTTAAATTAATCGTAATTAAGAAAAAGAGGCAGATTTTTATGGCAAAGGAATTAAAGTTTGCAGAAGATGCTCGATCTAAGATGAAGGTCGGCGTTGATAAGTTGGCAGATACGGTCAAGACGACGATTGGTCCCAAGGGACGCAACGTTGTTTTGGAAGAATCATACGGTTCACCAACCATCACAAACGACGGGGTTACGATTGCTAAGGCAATCGACTTGGACGACCACTTTGAAAACATGGGGGCCAAGTTAGTCGCCGAAGTCGCTTCTAAGACTAATGATATTGCTGGTGATGGTACCACAACTGCGACCGTTTTGACGCAGGCCATTGTTGGCGAAGGGTTAAAGAACGTGACTGCTGGTGCCAACCCAGTTGGTATCCGGACTGGAATTGAAAAGGCGACGGCCGCTGCCGTTCAAAAGCTTCACGATATGTCTCATGCCGTTTCGACCAAGGATGAAATTGCCCAAATCGCTTCGATTTCAGCAGCTAACGAAGAAGTTGGCTCGTTGATTGCCGAAGCAATGGAAAAGGTTGGTAACGACGGGGTTATCACAATTGAAGAGTCCAAGGGAATTGAGACGACTTTGAACGTGGTCGAAGGAATGCAATTTGACCGCGGTTATATGTCCCAGTACATGGTGACCGACAACGAAAAGATGGAAGCTAACTTGGACAATCCTTACTTGTTGATTACCGACAAGAAGATTGGCAATATCCAAGACATCTTACCTGTCTTGCAACAAGTTGTTGAACAAGGCCGGTCAATGGTGATTTTGGCTGATGATATCACCGGAGAAGCCTTGCCAACCTTGGTTTTGAACAAGATGCGGGGAACCTTTAATGTTGTGGCTGTTAAGGCCCCTGGTTTTGGTGACCGCCGCAAGGCCATGCTAGAAGATATTGCTATCTTGACTGGTGGAACAGTGGTCACAGACGACCTTGGTTTGAACTTGAAGGACGTGACGATTGACCAACTTGGTCAGGCCAATAAGGTTAACGTTACCAAGGATAATACCACGATTGTTGAAGGCGCCGGGGACAAGTCCCAGGTCAAGGACAGAGTCGAAACGATTAAGCAGCAAATTGCCGAAACGACTTCAAGCTTTGATAAGGAAAAGTTGCAAGAACGTTTGGCTAAGATGGCCGGCGGTGTGGCCGTCATTAACGTTGGTGCCGCTACTGAAACTGAATTGAAGGAACGCAAGTACCGGATTGAAGACGCCTTGAACGCTACTCGGGCCGCGGTTGAAGAAGGCTTCGTTGCTGGTGGTGGAACAGCCTTGGTTAACACCATGGAAGCTGCCGCTAGTGTTCAGGCAGAAGGGGATGTTGCGACCGGTGTGAAGACCGTTGTTGCTGCCCTTGAAGCTCCTGTTCGCCAAATCGCTGAGAATGCTGGTTTGGAAGGGTCTGTGATTGTTAACAAGTTAAAGGAACAACCTGAAGGAACTGGTTACAATGCCAAGACTGATGAATGGGTTGACATGGTCAAGGCCGGAATCGTTGACCCAACCAAGGTGACCCGGTCAGCTTTGCAAAATGCTGCCTCAGTTTCAGCCTTGCTGTTGACGACTGAAGCTGTGGTTGCCGAGCAACCAAAGGCTGACGCTCCGGCCATGTCTGATGGTGGGGCTGCTGGAATGCCTGGAATGATGTAATTATTTTTCAAAATTTCTAATTTTTATCTTTGCTTAGCTCACGTTAATAAAAAACATTTTTTCGAAGCTAGTCTTGAAAAAGACTAGCTTTTTTGGTGGACAAGGTTACAATTATTCTAAATCCTTGTGATACAATAAATCTGGAGGTAACAAATGACATTTTACAGTGTAGATTACTTATCCAGGCAGACCAGCCTGACGAATACAATTGGTATAACAATGGTCGTTGTGACTTTTGTTCTAATGGCGATGGGCGTGGTGGCTAACGCTAAAAATCGTTTAAACACTCGGTACCGCGACTTGACAATTATTGCCTTCTTACTCTTTTTGCTTTTTGCAGCTTTTCAGTGGATTAACTTGGAAAATACGAAAGCAAAGAATTCTGAGCAAACTCAGATGGCAACCTTTGCTAAAAATTATGCCCATGACCAAAAGATTAAGGAAAAGAACTTGTCCTTTAATTCGACCTCTTTGGCCACTGGAATTATCGCTAAGCAGGGTAAAGATTACTACCAGTTGACAATTGCCCAAGACGGCCAGTCCTATTCACGGACCCAGGTTTACTTGATGAATAAGAACGTGGAGGTCCAAGACTGATGAGTATTACAAGTATGTATTTGCCAATCTTTTTAAAGTTAAGTATTGGTTTGATTGTCTTGATTGTTCAGTTAAATATTTATGGAAAAGGGAACCTCGCACCGGCCTCAGCTTTGGACCAAGTTCAAAACTATGTTTTGGGTGCCATCATTGGAGGAACCATTTATTCTGAAGCCATTACGGTAATGCAGTTCATTGTTGTTTTGATTATCTGGACTTTGTTGGTGATGGTACTTAAATTTTTGCGTGACCATAGCAGTTGGGTTAAACGTGTAATTGATGGGAAACCGACAATTGTGGTTAACCATGGTAAAATAGATGTAGATGCAGTCGTGATGTCCGGTAAATCTGCTTCAGATTTGATGCTGAAACTTCGGGAACAGCAGGTTTATGATATCGCCAAGGTTAAGCGGGCGGTCTTAGAACAAAATGGCCAGTTGACCGTTATCGAATATGGTGAACAAAATCCCAAGTATCCAGTTATTTATGATGGACAAGCTAATCAAGATGTGCTGGATGCAATCGACCAAGATGAAGATTGGTTAACTAACCAAGTCGTTGAGGCCGGTTATTCTGGAATATATGATATTTTTGTTGGTGAATATATTGAAGGTAAGTTACGCTTGACGCCATATGTACAGCCAGACCAACAATCAAAGAAGCACGACTAATAAACGGTTATAACAGATAATGTAGGAGAGCAAAGTGGCGGTTAAAACTATTTTTAACAAAATTCAAAAGAGTAGTATTTGGCCTACAGTTGCTCCTTTAATTCTTGGTGGGGCCTATGCCTGGTGGCGGTACCACCAATTTTCATGGTGGCGGTCGGTTACGGTTGTTTTGATAGTAATGGCCCTAAAATGGGCTTTTGATACTGTGGCAGTTAACCGCGGTAAGGTAGACCACCCCCTTGGTCGGTTTGATTGGACAACTAACCTGGTTTTGCCCTATCTGTTCTTCGCCTTCCAGGTTGCTTGGAACTTGAATTTTAAGGTGACGGGGCTGATGCTCTTAGTTTGGCTTGGTGTTTCCTTGCCCTTTATCCTGTTATCGGTGGCAATTTACTTAGCCGATGATATTCGCTTAGTTCGGCTACAGGTGATGGATGAAAAGGGGAAGGACGAAGCGGCGATTCACCAATACCGCCGGTTGCGGCCGTTCTTTATCGCCTTACCAATTGTGGCCTACGTTGAGATCCTATTAATGATTTTTGCCGGCTATCTACCACTTTTGGCTTGGTCGATGATTGTGCTTTTGCCATTGATTATGGTCCAGGCGTTGGCGGTGGGCCTAGAGTCCGACTTGGATAAGTCAGCTGATTTACCGGTGCGAAACTTGATGATTACAATGAGCGCTTTGGTCCTAGTCCTACTCGTTGATACTTTATGAATTTAAGCAAATAAAAACCAGCCAGGTTCGATCCTGGCTGGTTTTTCAATGCTGATTTTTACATAAATTGACTGAGGTTTTCTACTGAGAGAACCTGGAACCGTTTTGCTTCCAACTTGGTGATAATCTTGCGCAAGATTGGTGAATCCTCGGTCAATGGTAAGGTGAACAAGACTGCCAATGGGGCGTTCTTTTCTGCCTGGATTGATTGAACGGATTCGATGTTGGCATAGCGAGTAATTACCTTGGCCATCTTTTGTAAGTCGCCACGGTGCTGCTGGTCCTTAACGGCTAAGGCCACGCCACCCTTTTCCAGTGACCATGACTGAGACAATAAGTTCATCAAAGTCGCGTGGGTCAAAACACCCATGAAGTGGTGGCTGTCATCGACAACAGCAATGTGGGGCAGGTCACGGATTGAAAAGAATAATTCGTAGAAATTAGCCGAAGTTGAAATAAACTTGGTCGAATTACGCATAATCGACGTTGCCAACTTGCTGGTGTCGCCGTGCTGGGTGATGTATTCGTAAACGTGCTGGCGGTAGATGTTTCCCCGAAAGAGGTGGCCGGTTGAGTCCAAAATTGGAATGGTCCGGATGTGGTCGGCTTCCTTACTTTGAAAGAGGTCATAAACCTCTTGGATGGTGGTGTCTTCTGAAACCGTCAAAAGTTTATTTTTTGGAATAATTAATGACTTGGGAAACATATCTGCCTGCCTTTGAAAAGTGTCTTCTGGGTCTATCTTAACACATTTCAAAGACTTTGCCGTGCTATAATAGAAAAGATAGACGACATTTGCAATTGGGAAGGAAATTTCATGAAATTTATCTTTGGTCTAGGAAACATTGGACAAAATTATGACTTAACTCGGCACAATATCGGCTTTATGGCCGTTGACCACTTCGCTGATAGTCAGGGTGTTTCCTTCGCGCCGACAAAGCTTTTCGCCTCTGCTGCCAAAACGGTGATTGACGGTGAGACAGTTTGGCTGGTAAAGCCAAGTACTTATATGAATGATTCTGGTCAGGCTGTCCGGGCCTTTTTGGACTTTTACGGTGGCCACGTTGATGATATTTTAGTTTTGGCCGATGATATGGATTCTGCCTTTGGTAAGATTCGCTTCCGGGCCAAGGGGTCTGCTGGTGGCCATAACGGTTTGAAGTCGATTATGGCTCATACTCAGAGCCAGGAATTCTTACGGTTGAAGTTTGGGATTGGTCACCCAGACCACGACCACGAATCTGTCGTCAACTATGTCTTGGGCAAGTTCTCAAAAGAGGACTTAGCCACTTGGGACGAAACCTTTCAAAAGGTCGACCAAGCTTTGGTCGACTGGGTCAAGGGTGCTGATGCAGCACAGTTAAGTAACGCGTACAATGGGTGACCATGCAATTAACAAATTTTTTAACAAATGAAACCGCGCTGAAGAATTTGAGCGCACAGCAAAAAGTTGGCGAACGTCAGCTTTTTTTGGGTGTAAACGGGGCCGCCAAGGCCGCTTCTTTAGCAACCCTTTACCAACTTAAACCGCAACCAATCGTTGTCTTAACGGATACTCAGGCCCACTTAAATGACCTGGCAACCGAATTAGCGGACCTGGTTGGTGAAGAAGACCTGTACCTCTTCCAAGCAGAAGAGGCGTTGGCAACGGAACTGGCAATTTCTTCTAACGCCTTTGTGACAGACCGGGTGGCTACTTTAAATGCCTTGGCCCAGTCAAAACCTGGGCTGTATTTGGCAAATTTGTCGGCCTTTACCCGGTTTGAACCACAACAAGCGGATTTCTTAGCGGCCCAATTAGCATTAAAGGTTGGGCAGACCTATGACTTTGGCCAATTAACTAGTCAGTTGGTTACTTTGGGCTACCGCCTGGTCACTCGGGTAGAAAACCCAGGTGAATTTGCCAAGCGGGGGTCAATTTTTGACGTCTTTCCGCCCGTTTCTGACAATCCTTACCGGTTGGACTTCTTTGATGATGAGCTGGATGCGATTAAGGTTTTTGACCCAATCAAGCAAAATAGCTTGGAGTCCGTTCAAGAAGTTGCCTTGCAGCCGGCGACTGACTTAGTGATTGATAAAGACCGCTACCAGGCCGGTAAGACGAGACTGGAAGAAGCCTTTACTGACTACCGGAAGGGCTTAGCTGGCGTGGAAAAGAAACACGCTACGGAAGGCTTTGATAAGACCCAGCAGGCTTTAGACGAGGGGCGGCGGGACCAGGCAATCTTGCCGTACTTAAAGTACTTCTTTCCAGAAGAAACGACCTTGCTGGATTACTTGGATGAAACCGGCCTGCTTGTCTTTGATGAATACGCCCGGATCCAGGAAAATTTGCTGAACCAACAGGCCTTAGATACCGAGTGGCTCGACCAGCAAATTGAATCCTACCAAATCGTACCGCCGTTGACGATTAAGGCCGATTTGGAAGCCGTTTTGGCCAAGGGCAACCAGGCTGAACTTTTAATTGCCAACTTTAAGCGCGGACTGAACCGCTTAACTTTTGCGCACTTAGAGGAAATTACCTCCCGACCACCAAAGCAGTACTATGGCCAGTTGCCGGCCTTGGTGACAGACCTCCGTTATGCCCAAGAACGGGGCTTGACCTGGGTCTTATTAGTTGGTGACCGTGACCGGGCGGACAACTTAATTGAGTCCTTAGCGGCCCAAAAAATTGTTGTTAATATCCAAGAAACGATCCAAGCCAACCAGGTTCAGATTATTATTGGTAACTTAGAAGCCGGTTTTGAATGGCCGATGAGCCACTTGACGGTTCTGTCGGAACGCGAGTTATTTGCCAAAGCGAGAAAGCCGGTGGCCCGCAAGTCTCGCAAGATGGCCAACGCTGAGCGGTTGAAGTCTTATAACGAGTTGAAAGAGGGCGACTATGTCGTCCATTTGAACCATGGAATCGGCCAGTACCAGGGCTTGCAAAGCCTGGAATCTGACGGTGGTAAGCAGGATTATTTAGTGATTGCTTATCAGAAAAATGCCAAGATTTTCCTACCGGTGACGCAATTAAACTTGATTCAAAAATACGTTGGCGGTTCGGATGCCGGCAAGGCGCCGAAGGTCAACAAGCTGGGTGGAACCGAGTGGCAGAAGACGAAGACCCAGGTTAAATCCAAGATTGAAGACATTGCTGATGACTTGTTAGAGCTTTATGCCGAACGGGAAGCCAAGCAAGGCTATGCCTTCCCACCAGATGATGAAGCTCAGTTTAAGTTTGATAACGACTTCGCCTATCCGGAAACCCCGGACCAAGTTCGTAGTATTGAAGAAATTAAGTCGGATATGCAAAAAATCCGACCAATGGACCGACTCCTGGTTGGGGATGTTGGCTTTGGAAAAACTGAAGTTGCCTTACGGGCGGTCTTCAAGGCTGCTCATGCGGGTAAACAGGTTGCCTTTTTGGCACCAACGACCATTTTGGTTCAGCAGCACTATGAAACCTTGGTCGAACGGTTTGCTGACTTTCCAGCTATTCGGATTGGTCATTTGTCTCGTTTTCAAACGGCCGCGGAAAACAAGCAGACCATCCAGGCTTTAAAAGACCATGAACTCGACATTGTGGTGGGGACCCACCGTCTGCTTAGCGCCGATGTCTCTTTTGCTGACCTCGGGCTCTTAGTGATTGATGAAGAACAACGGTTTGGGGTTAAGCACAAGGAAAAGCTGAAGCAACTACGAACTAACGTCGATGTCTTGACCTTAACGGCGACTCCAATCCCTCGAACCTTGAACATGGCGATGGTTGGCGCTCGGGACCTATCAGTGATCGAAACACCACCATTGAACCGGTACCCAATCCAAACCTACGTGGTTGAGCTCGATTGGACCCTGGTTCGCGATGTGATTGGTAAGGAATTAGCTAGAAACGGCCAGGTCTTTTATTTGCATAACCGGGTGGCAGACTTGGAGCGGATTGCTGACCAAATCCAGGACTTGGTCCCAGATGCCCGCGTGGCTGTTATCCACGGGCAAATGTCAGAAGTCCAACTCGAAGGAATCTTGTACTCCTTCTTGAATCAGGAATTTGATGTCTTGGTCACGACCACGATTATTGAAACCGGGGTTGATATTCCAAATGCCAATACACTGATTGTTGACAACGCTGACCACATGGGACTGTCCCAACTTTACCAGCTCCGTGGCCGGGTCGGCCGGTCAGCCCGGCTGGCCTATGCCTACTTCACTTATCCATTTACCCGAACGCCAAGTGAAGAGGGCGAGAAGCGGCTGGAGGCCATCCGCGACTTTACTGAGTTGGGGTCTGGCTTTAAGATTGCCATGCGCGACTTATCCATCCGTGGGGCTGGCGACCTCTTAGGAAAGCAGCAACACGGCTTTATCGACTCGGTCGGTTACGACCTTTATACCCAAATGCTTAAAGAGGCTGTGGCCAAAAAGCAGGGGGATGAAGTTGAAAGTGACCAGCCAAAGACCGATGCCGAATTAATCCTGGGTGTGTTGGCCTTTTTGCCAGATGATTATGTGCAAGACGCCAGTGAAAAGATTGACTTGTACCGGCAAATCCGCCAGGCTAAAACCGAAGATGACTTCGCCGATGTTGAAAGCGATTTGATTGACCGCTTTGGTGAATACCCAGACGAAGTTGCCCGGCTCTTGCTGGTCTCACAAATTAAGAACCTGGCCGATGAGGCTGGTGTGACCCAAATCCGCCGTCAGCAAAACCGCCTAACTGTTCGCTTTGCCGAAGAAATGACACCAAAGTTGGCCGGTGAGACCATCTTTGCTGCCTTGCAGGATGTTCCTTACAAGGCCGTGGTCGATGGTAAGCAGCCTGAATTGGCTGTGACGTTAACCGTTGATTTGAAAGAAGAGTCAGCTTATTGGCTGACAAACCTCCAACAGTTCTTACAAGCAGTGCTGGAACTGACAAATAAGGAAGAAAATACCGATGAGAATTGATAAATTTTTAAAGCTATCACGTATTATTAAGCGCCGGACGGTGGCCAAAGACTTGGCCGACCAAGGCCGGATCGAAATTAACGGTAAGACTGCTAAGTCAGCCGCTAATGTTGGGACCAATGACCAGGTCACTATCCATTTTGGTAACAAGACCTTGACCATTAAAGTCTTGAAGTTAGCCGAAATTGTTAAGAAGGAAGAAGCAACGGAGATGTACGAGGTCATTTCCGAAACATATGACCGAGATTACTCAGAAGGTTAAATTTGCTTAAAAGCCTGAAATAACGGTTGCATGTCCGTAATATCTGTGTAAAAATAGGAGATAAAGGAAGGTTGGTCATGGCAGATAATAGTCGACTACAATCAAATATTCGACCGTTAAATGCCCGAATTGCCCAGCAAATCGAAGCATCGGATAAACGACGTGAGGCGACAAAACGTCATTACGCCAAGGCACACCGCTTGCGTGAACGCCGGATTGTTTTGATTGGCTTGGCCGTTGCGTCGATTTTCGTGGTCCAATTAATTATGGGCCAGGTCCGTTTGCACGCGGCTAACCAAGCATTAACGAAAACAGAAACTCAGTTGCAAGCAACTGAAAAAGATAACAAGTCTTTGAAAAAAACGGCTAACCAGTTGAAGGATACGGCTTACCTTGAGCAAATCCTCCGTGATAAGTATGGTTACTCGAAAAAAGATGAAACCATTTATAACTTACCAAACCAGTAATGGTTGTATAAAAAGCCACCCTTGCGGGTGGCTTTTCTTGAATTTTGAAAAATAATGAGCCAGAAAAAAACAGTTGAACAAACAATTAAAGAACAAGAGTGGCCGGACCGAGTCGTTCTAGCGGTTTCTGGTGGACTGGATTCAACGGTCTTATTGGATGCCTTCACCCGGTTTTTACCTGAAGTCCAGGTGGCTGTCGCTCACGTTAACTACCGGTTGAGACCGGAAGCGGATGGGGATGCCGCCTTTGTAAAAAAAATGGCCGAAAGTCACGGGCAAACTTTTTACCAAAAGTTAGCACCGCTTGCTGGTGAAAAAGGTGTCGAGCAAAAAGCCCGGCAAATTCGCTATGATTTCTTCGCCGAAGTGGCAAAAAGAGTTGGTGCTTCTTTAACAGTTTTGGCCCAGCACCAAGATGACCTGGTCGAAACATTGGTTTTGCAGCTGGTCCGTGGTGGTTTTGGTCAAAAGAAAACCGGCATTACCGCTGATCAGGAACAGTACCGCCGACCTTTTTTGGCACTAACGAAGGCAGACCTGCTAGACTATACGAAGCACTACCAGCTCAATTGGCGGGAGGATGCTACTAACCAAGATCCAACCTATACTGGTCGGAACTTAATCCGCCAGGAAATCTTACCGGCTTTAGCGCAGATTAATCCAAAGGTCAAAGACCACCTGGCAGCCTTTGCCAAGAAAGAACAAGCTGACCAAGACCTACTGAAAAGCCAGGCCCAAGCCTATGTCGATGACTTTCAAACTGACTTTCAAACAGTGCCAGAACCCTGGTGGCCAAAAGCCTTGCTAGCCTGGTTCAACCAGGTCGGCGTCTTTGCAATCAAAGATGGGCAAGTTCAATCGATTATCCAGCTGTTAAAAAATGACCAGCGGCCAAACGGAACGGTGACCTTAGCAAAGGATTGGATTTTTGTAAAAGCATATCACCGGCTTTTTTTGACAACTAATGAAAAAAAGATAAAAATCCAGCAAAAGCCGAAAAGACTTGTGTTAAAATTAGACCAATGGCAATTTTTTGACCACGGAAAGCTTTATTGGACAAAAAATCCGGCAGAAGGTTCCGAAAAAACGGTGGTTTTACCAGGCGATTTGAAGACACCCCCAGTGCTAAAACAAGCCTTGGGGGCTGACAAAGTCTTGATTTCAAACGGTGAAAAAACTGTTCGCAGGCTCTTAATTGACCACAAAATTCCAGTAAGAAACAGGCCTAACACCTGGTTTTTACTGGGAGAACAAGACCAGGTCCTTGGCCTTTGGTTGGGCGAAATGCAATGGTATTTTCCAACCAAGCGGCCGGTGCTAGGACCCGGTCAAGCAACACAATGGTTAGTATGGCGACGAATTGAGGAAAACTAGTGGATAACGATATCGAAGAAGTATTATTTGACCAAGCTCAAATACAAGAAGCTGCCAGCCGACTTGGTCAACAGATCACCAAGGATTACGCTGGCCGCAAGCCCCTGGTGCTGTCAGTACTAAAGGGTGCTTACCTCTGGACAGCCGACTTGATCCGAGAAATCGACTTGTACGTGGACTTGGAATTTATTAAAATTTCTTCTTACCATGGTGGGGTCAACTCATCAAACAAAATCCAGTTAGTAACGGATATTCAGTCGGATGTAAAGGGTCGCGATGTTTTGATTTTAGAAGACATCGTTGATACTGGTCAGTCTCTTCAATATTTGAAGGACTTGCTCAAAGACCGGGGTGCTAACTCCGTCCAGGTTGCCTCTTTCTTGGATAAGAAAGGCGGCCGCAAGGTTGAAATCGACGCCGATTATATTGGCTTTGATGTTCGCAACGAATTTGTTGTGGGTTACGGCCTTGACTATGCCGGTTTGTACCGGAACTTGCCATATGTTGGCATTTTGAAAAAAGATATTTATAGTTAAGATTCGTTTAATCTTAACTGGCTATACTATATAGCAAATTTTATGAGGATTGAGGGTTCCCGATGAAAAAAAATAATGGTGGCTTTTTTAGAAGCTCCTTCTTATACGTCCTTCTTTTCTTAGCAGTGATTGCAGGGATTTATTCCTTCATGGGTGGTCAGGGAAGTACGACTAAGTCGGTTTCTTCTTCTGATTTTGTTCAGCAATTGTCTGATAAGAAGATTGAGTCGTTTACAATCCAGCCGGGTAATGATGTTTACACGGTTACTGGAACTTATAAGACTAGTCAAAAATCATCTTCAAGTTCAAAGAACAAGGGCTTGAACTCATTGATTGCTAGTCAGTCTGAAACAACGAAGTTTACTACTTCTGTTTTGGAAAATGATTCTTCTTTGAAGCAGATTACCGATGCTGCGAAGAAGACCAATACCGATATGACCACGAAACCGGCCGCTTCATCTGGCTTTTGGTTGAACCTTTTGTTGTCAGTCTTGCCAATCATCTTGATTGTGGGTGTCTTCTACTTGATGATGTCACAGTCAAGCGGTAAGGGTGGCCAAGGCGGTATGATGGGTGCCTTTGGTAAGTCCAAGGCTAAGCCATCTGATCCAAAGGATAACAAGATCCGCTTTAAGGACGTTGCTGGTTCTGATGAAGAAAAGGAAGAACTGGTCGAAGTTGTTGAATTCTTGAAGTCGCCAAAGAAGTTTGTTGACATGGGTGCCCGGATTCCAAAGGGTGTCTTGTTAGAGGGACCTCCGGGAACTGGTAAGACAATGCTTGCCAAAGCCGTTGCTGGTGAAGCCTCTGTCCCATTCTTCTCGATTTCTGGTTCAGACTTCGTTGAAATGTTTGTCGGGGTTGGGGCATCTCGTGTCCGGGACCTCTTCGAACAAGCTAAGAAGTCAGCGCCATCAATTATCTTCGTTGATGAAATCGATGCCGTTGGTCGCCGTCGTGGTTCTGGTGTTGGTGGTGGAAACGACGAACGTGAACAGACATTGAACCAAATCCTGATTGAAATGGATGGGTTCGATAACTCTGAAGGTGTTATCGTGTTGGCCTCAACCAACCGTTCTGATGTCTTGGACCCTGCTTTGCTCCGTTCTGGTCGTTTTGACCGAAAGATCATGGTTGGTGCCCCTGATGTCAATGGCCGTGAAGCTATCTTGAAGGTTCACGCTAAGAACAAGCCTTTGGCACCATCTGTTGACTTGAAGGCAATTGCTCACCAAACGCCTGGCTACGTCGGGGCTGATTTGGAAAACTTGCTAAACGAAGCCGCCTTGTTGGCTGCCCGTCGTGGTAAGAAGCAGGTTGATTCCGCTGACTTGGATGAAGCCGAAGACCGGATCTTCCAAGGACCAGCTAAGGCAAATAAGGCCATGTCAGAAATCGAACGGAAGACAACTGCCTTCCACGAAGCTGGTCATGCCTTGGTTGGTTTGGTTAAGTCAAACGCCTCTGTGGTCCGTAAGGTTACGATTGTACCTCGTGGTCGCATCGGTGGTTATGCCTTGATGACACCAAAGACAGACCGCTATAACATCCGTTATTCAGAAGCCTTAGAACAATTGGCCGGTTTGATGGGTGGTCGGGCTGCCGAATTAGCAACCTTTAACGAAGCTTCATCAGGAGCTGCGAACGATTTCCAGCAGGCAACCAACTTGGCCCGTCAAATGGTGACGGCCTACGGGATGTCTGATAAGTTGGGCATGGTCCAGCTGGAAGGAAATGCCTCTGTTTCCTATGCTGAACAAGCTGGTAACAAGTCTTATTCAGAAGAAACGGCTGCTTTGATTGACGAAGAAGTGCGCCGCTTTACGACGGAAGCCTTCGAAGAAGCAACCAAGATTTTGACTGAAAACAAGGAAAAGTTGGCTGAAATTGCTAACGCCTTGCTTGAAGTCGAATCATTGGATGAACAACAAATTAAAGACATTTACGAAACTGGCGACTTTACTCGTAAGGGTGAAGAAGACGGTGATGATGCCAAGTCATTTGATGAAACTAAGGAAGCCTTGGATGCCAAGGAAGACGAAGTGGAAGAAGCCGAAGAAAAGGGCGAAGATAACCCAACTGAAGCTTTGGACGATGATGACGAAGAAGCTGAATCAACCGACGACAGTCAGGAAAATGACTCAAAAGATTAAGTTTTGATTGAAAGTCGGCTCAGGCCGACTTTTTCTTTGCAAAGAGATAGAGGAGTACTTATGTCAGACCAACTGATTAAAGTAATTACAAAAGACGAGGCTTTCCGGGCCTTTGCTATTGATGGAACCAACCTTGTTAAGCAGGCAGCCGAGGCACACGGTGCTTCCCGGATTGCCTCGGTTGTGTTGGGCCGGGCTTTGTTGGCCACTGAAATTTTGGCCCAAGCAACCTTAAAGGGTGAAGAGAGGCTGGGCGTTAAGATGGCCGGCCGTGGACCAATCGGCAACGTTGTGACGGAAGCAGACGCCAACGGTGCTGTCCGTGGCTATGTCACCAACCCCCAATTAGCCCCAATCGTCAACGATGATGACCAATTGAACATTGCCGGTGCGGTTGGCAATAATGGGTCTTTCCAAGTAACCAAGGTAGCCCCTTATTCTAAGCCGTACGTTGGCCAATCCATTATTGTTTCTGGCGAAATTGGCGATGACTTTACCTACTATTTGACCCAGTCAGAACAGATTCCATCCGTAATTGGCGTTGGTGTCACAATGAATCCAGATGACACGGTTCAATCTGCCGGTGGGTTCTTAGTCCAGGCCTTGCCTGGGGCCACCGACCAACAGCTAGATGACTTGGATGCCAAATTAAAGCAGATGACGCCTTTGGCAAAGCTCTTGGCTGAAAAGAAGGGCCCACTGGCGATCTTGGAAGACTTACTTGGTGCTGGTAACTTCACTTCTCTGGACTCAGTTTCAGTTGGTTTGGCCGCTGAACCGCCAAAGGAAGCTTATGCTAAAATGTTGGCAACCTTGCCATCCCATGAAGTCCAAGCGATGATTGATGAAGACGGTGGAGCTGAAGTGGTTGGTCGGTTCTCTGGTAAGAAGCATTACTTTGAAGCAGGTGAATTAAACAAAATTTTGGATGAAATTTTGAAGCGTGAAGCAGAATCAGAAGAAACCAATTCTGACAATTCTGAAGAAAAATAACGATAAAAAGGGCGGACTAGGCAGTTCGCCCTTTTGTCATGCGGTTGCATTTGGTATACTTAAAAGAGATAATTTCGCGATATTTCGCCGACAGGAAGGTACAATACATGGCTGAAGAAAAAGCCTTAAATGATCAAATGGTCGCTCGTCGCCAAAAGATGAAGGCCTTGACCACTGATTTGGGCGTTGACCCATTTGGACACCGCTTTGACCGCGATGCCTTGGCAGAAGACTTGCATGCAAAATACGATGGCAAGACTCAAGAGGAACTAGAAGAAAACCCGGTTGAAGTAATTATTGCTGGCCGGATGGTTGCTAAGCGTGGTGCTGGTAAGGTAATCTTTGCCGACTTCCGTGACCGTTCTGGGCAAATTCAAATTTACGCCCGCCGTGATGACTTGGGTGATAACTACCCACTAATCAAGCGGGCTGACCTTGGTGACTTCTTGGGAATCAAGGGAACGATGATGAAGACTGAAGCGGGCGAATTGACTGTTTTGGTTTCACATTTGACCCATTTGTCAAAGGCCTTGCGGCCAATGCCAGATAAGTTCCACGGAATTTCTGATGTGGAAACTCGGTACCGCAAGCGCTACTTGGACTTGATTGCCAACAACGATTCATTGGTTCGCTTCCAACAACGGTCAAAGATTATGTCAGCCATAAGGGCTTACATGGAAGGCCAAGACTTCTTAGAAGTTGAAACGCCAATCTTGCAGACCCAAGCGGGTGGGGCAGCGGCTAAGCCATTTGTTACCCACCACAACGCTTTGAACATCGACATGTACATGCGGATTGCAACTGAATTGTACTTGAAGCGCCTGATTGTCGGTGGCATGGAACGGGTCTTTGAAATTGGTCGCATTTTCCGAAACGAAGGAATGGACCCTAAGCACAATCCTGAATTCACTTCGTTGGAATCATATGCTGCTTACTGGGACTTTAACGATGTGATGGATGAAACGGAAGGGATCTTCCGTGCCGCTGCTCGGGCAGTTCACCCAACTTTGCAGTTTGAATACCAGGGTACTGGTATCGACTTGAACAAGGACTTTGACCGCAAGCACATGGTTGACTTGATCAAAGACCGGACTGGTGTGGATTTCTGGCAAGAAATGACGGTTGAAGAAGCTCAAAAGTTGGCTGATGATAAGCACGTTAAGTACGAAAAGTACTGGACGGTTGGCCACATTATCAACGCTTTCTTTGAAGAATTCGTTGAAGATACTTTGACCCAACCAACCTTTGTTTATGGTCACCCAGTTGAAGTATCACCATTGGCCAAGAAGAACGCCGATGACCCACGCTTTACTGACCGGTTCGAACTCTTTATCATGGGTTCAGAATACGCGAACGCCTTTACCGAATTAAACGACCCAATCGATCAACGGGCCCGGTTCGAAGCCCAGGCTGCAGAACGTGATAACGGAAACGATGAAGCCGAAGGTATCGACGAAGACTTCTTGGAGGCCTTGGAATATGGGATGCCACCTACCGGTGGTCTTGGAATTGGAATTGATCGGTTGATGATGCTTTTGACGGATGCAGCTACCATCCGTGACGTAGTCCTCTTCCCAACCATGCGTCCAGAATAATTCGATTATTTTCGGGTCAAATTCAAATAAAGTAATTGACGCGTTTTGCCTTTTCTTGTATAATTATTGAGTTGAGCAAAACGCATTATTCCGACTTAGCTCAGTTGGTAGAGCACCTGACTGTTAATCAGGTTGTCGCCGGTTCGAGCCCGGCAGTCGGAGTATTGAAGGCCCAAGACTTAGGTCTTGGACCTTTTTTGTGTGTTGATTTTGGCTAGCGTTCTAAGTCAGAAACGCTTTTTATAAAGTACTTGCCTTTTCAAAAAAGGAAGACTATATTAATAAATAGTGTTTTGCCACCTTGGCGACACTGGAGAAATAACTGGCGACCGTGAGCGTCAATTTTGAAAGGATGTTTTTTAGCATGGCAGATAATACTATTGCGCAAACAACGACTGTTTTGCGCCACAAGCACTTTACCAAGAACCAGAAACTTACTTTATGGTCAACGACCGCTGGTTTTGGCCTCGAGAACATGGACGTGATGTTCATTTCTTTTGCCCTTTCATCAATCATCGCCTCCCTCCATATTTCGAACTTCATGGGTGGGCTGATTGCTACTGTTTTTTCACTGGGAACCTTGCTCGGTGGTCTTTCCTTTGGAATGCTGGCTGACCGTTTTGGCCGGGCCAGGGTCTTTACGGCTACTTTGAGTATTGTCGCCTTTGGAACGGCAGCGATGTACTTTGCCCACAACATTTGGGTCTTGTACGCCTTGCGCTTTATTGTTGGGGCCGGCACTGGTGCCGAATATGGCGCTGGGGTCACAATGGTGGCTGAAGCTTTTGCCGGTAAGAAGATTGGTAAGTTGATGTCCATTGCTCAAATCGGTGGTCAAGCCGGCTCGATTGTCGCTGCTTTAGCAGCTGCCGCCATTATTCCAGCCTTTGGCTGGAATGCCTTGTTCCTACTCGGTTTGGTCCCAGTTCTCTTTGCCTTTATCATCCGGATTCACTTGAAGGACTCTGATGAATTTGAACAGGCGAAGGAGAGTCGGGTAAAAGAAGCTGAGAAGACTAGTCAAAAGGTGCCAGTCTTAGCCGTCTTCAAGACGCCGGCAATGGCCGCTCAAACATTTGGTCTGATCTTAATGATGATGGTCCAAACGGGTGGTTACTATGGCTTGATGAACTGGTTACCTAAGATTATGCAAAAGCAATTAGGCTTGTCAGTTTCTTCATCATCGCTGTGGATGATTGCAACGATTGTTGGTATGTCACTTGGAATGTACGCCTTTGGTTGGATTATTGATAACTATGGTCCCCGGATGGCCTTTGGAACATTCTTGTTAATTGCCGCCGCTTCGGTTTATACCTTGTTGATGGCCAAGAATGCTGCGTCGTTGCTCTTAATCATGATGATGGTTGGGTTCTTCTCAAACGGAATGTATGGTGGCTATGGGGTGGTTGTTTCCCGCCTGTATGGTGTTGACATCCGTGTGACGGCTAACTCCGTTATCTCTGGCTTTGGAAAGCTCCTTGGTGGGTTCTTCCCAGCCTTGATTGGTCTGATGATGGATAAGACATCACTATCAGTCGTGATGATGTTCTTCTCAGCTATTTACGTCTTCTCCTTTATCGTCATGCTTTTGATTCCGGCATTGGGTAAGAAGCAGGGGAAATTTAACTAAAATAAAATTTTAAGCAAATTAAAAAGGAGTTGGACAAATTGCCTAACTCCTTTTTTAGTTCAATTTTTTATTTGACGATAGCAAAGCCGCCAGTCCAACCAACTTGTTCACTGACTGCTAGTCCCATCTGCAAGAACCCAGTTGCTTCGAGTTCACGAGCACGCTTTACGGATCCGGCATCCAAGACGGCTAGGTCAGAACCGCTTAAGGCTTCTTGCAAAGTTTTCTTGGCATCCTGGTCATCACCAGCAACTAAGACAGTTGTTTGTTGACCACCGACTTTACCACTGGCTAAGGTTGCTGCAAAGGTGGTGTTAAAGCCTTTCAGTACCTTGCTATCAGGCAGGTCTGCTTGCAATTGAGCAGTAGCCGAAGTATCTGCTGGCACGTCCAAACCGTCGAAGGTTTTAAAGTTGACCGGGTTAGTGGTTTCGACAACGACTTTACCGACCAAGGCATTTTTGTATTCGGTTGAAATCTTGGCCAGTGCCATAAATGGTACGGCTAAGATGACCAAGTCACCAAGCTTGTCAGCCTTTTGTCCGCTAGTGACGTAATTGACCTGGTTACCAGCTTTTTCAAACTGACTGCCAATAGCTGAACCCATGTTTCCCTTACCAAAAACTGTAACTTCCATTTCACAACTTCCTTTCTGTTCGTTCTGGTGATTACTATAAATCTAAGTTCTATAAAAATAAAGGCTGGTTTAGACATTCTGTTGGATAAAATTTCTAAGAAAGACCGGCGAAAATGATTGACAGGCCTGGTCTGCCATGGCATAATGTAATAGTTGTTTTAAACAATAAAAATCATTCCGACTTAGCTCAGTTGGTAGAGCACCTGACTGTTAATCAGGTTGTCGCCGGTTCGAGCCCGGCAGTCGGAGTTGGTATTGCCGACGTAGCTCAGTTGGTAGAGCACGGGTATCGTAAACCTGGGGTCGAAGGTTCGAATCCTTTCGTCGGCATATATTTCAACTGAAGCATCTCTTTAAGAGGTGCTTTTTTATTTGGAGAATGGGCTGAAATAAAAAAGCAATAGAGAGAAGTGAGGAAAGTGCAAAAACGTTCGGTTAACCGTCGAAAAAAAGCAGCAGAGAACCGGCATACACGGGCCGTTATCTTAGTAACGGCCGCTTGTGTGGCCTTGGTTTTGCTAGCGGTTTGGGCAGCATTACAAAGTCATCAAAACGAAAAGAAGAGCGGGAAGGGAAACTTGTCTTCTGCTCTAAGTTCTAGCAGTTCTGCTGCCGATGCTAGTTACTATAAAAAGGCTGGTTTCCACCAAGTCAAGTATAGCTATTTTCAAGATAATGGCGACGATAAGCATTACTACCTTGGGGTAGGGAAAACGATTCCAGTTGGTAAGATTAGTGCCCGTTTAAATAGTATCGCGGATGCTGGTGGCAAGGACCTGGAACAAAACGAGACCGATGTGGCTTCGGTGACACTCACCAATACGACTGACCACGACCGTTATATCTTTGCCGAGGATGCGACCGACTTGTATACGCCATCAAATGAGTTGTTTGTGACACCAAAGTCTGAGGGCGATTACTTCGAAGGTACAATTGATACCTATGATGCGCCACTTTATCAAACAAACTTAGCTAATAAAATTAGTGCTGATAGTCAGTTACTATCCGCTCAGTTTGTGGAAGGCCAGACAAAGTTTTCGAACTTTAGTAATAAGAACGCCCCCTATAAGATTTTTTGGATTATTAAAGCCCATAGTTCAGTAACTGGGAACGTTTATGCTGCTAATGATTCTGGTAACCCGAATACGGCTCATTTAGCAGTTTCTTATAATAACTTGAACTATTCTGCTAAAGCAGCCAAGCAATTTATCTCTGATGTTGGCATCGACCAATAGGTTTGATTTGAAAGAAGTCTTCAAATGCAAAAGCGTTCAGTAAAGCGGCGAAAAGAAGCCGAGGAAAAACGGTGGGTGGTCTACCTGGTGTGGACGGTGGTTATTATCGTAATGGTGGTTTCTTTGGTTTATGCTTTGATGCAGTCGGGCTCAAACCGCCACGGTAGTCAGGCCCAACCAAGGACCGTGTTCAACCGTCAAACAATAGCGACAAAGGCGAAGTCAACAGCGGCTTACTACCAAGATAGTGAAGGTGCTAAGCACCTTTATTTGCCAATTGACAAGAACGTCCAAGTCGGCAATGTCAAAGTTTTGCTGAGCCAGGTCCAAGATAGTGGGTTAAAAGACGTTGATAATAACGAAGTCGACGTTGCTAAAGTCACCTTGACCAATTCGACGAATCAGCCGATTTATATTTACGCCTCCGCAGTGACCTCAACCAACCACGATGATGACCTCTTTTCATCAATGCCAAAAAAAGGATCAAGTAAGTTAAGCACCGGTAAGGTAACGGCTGATGATGCCCAACTACTGGCTGGCGCTGATACCGGTAAATTGGTGGCCGATAGCCAAATGCTGTCATCACAGTTTACGAAAGGGATGACCCTCTTTGAAAACACGACGGACATCAGCTATCCCTATGCCATTTACTGGGTCTTAAACCCGGGTACAACGGTTAGCGGGGATGCCTATTTCAGCAATGCCACTAACAATCTAAAGAAGCTAACGGTGGCGGTCAATGAAAACCAGCTGAACTATGATAGCCAGAAGGCCCAAAATTACATTGCTGAAACAGAGGGCAAGAAGAGTATGAAAAATTAATTTATTAATCAGTTGGAACATTTGTTCCAACTTTTTTTATGGAACTCTGGTAGAATGGTTTTTAATTAATTGACGAAAGCGGGGATGGCTGATGTGGCGACACTTAAAATTTGAGGAATTAACATTAAAGCAATTACGGCAGATTTACCAGGCCCGGTCGGAAGTCTTTATCGTGGAACAAGGGCGCAATTATATCGACCCAGACCAAGTTGATGAACAGGCAATTCATGTTTTTTATGAAGAGAATGGTCAGATTCTAGCCTATGGTCGGGCCTTTGCCTTGGACGACCAGCAGACTTCCTTTGGCCGGGTGTTAACGGTGGAAAGCGCTAGGGGCCGGGGGCTTGGTAAAGGCTTAGTGGCAGAGTTGCTGACGGCCATTGACCAGAACTTTAGTCAAAAAACGACCGAAATCGAGGCTCAGCAACAAGTGGCAGGGTTGTATGAAAAGTTTGGCTTTAAAACCGTTGGACAGCCATACGACCATGCTGGGTCTTCCCACATTAAAATGGTCTTGTCAGGCAAATAAAAAGCAGCTAACCGTTGAAGTTAGCTGCTTTTTCGTCTTAGTGCGGCCGGCGGGAGTCGAACCCGCACGTCCTAAAGCGGACACAGGATCCTTAATCCTGCGCGTCTGCCAATTCCGCCACGGCCGCATTTGATAACTATCAAATTCTACCGGGAATTGACTTTTTTGTCAAGAATCAAGGGCAAAAAAGCCGGAATTGGTTTTTTGAAAATTTTGCACAATTTCGAACCGGTCATGCTCACAACCATGCAAAATATTTGTGATAAAATATTAGGAGATTGGAGATTATTTATGAAGCTATTTAACTGGTCCAAGAAAAATGACCAACCAGACAAAGAGTTCCAGAGTCAAATGGATTTCTTGCAGTCTGAAAATGACCGGTTGCTTGACCAAATCGAGTCCTTAAAGCTTGATTTGTCAGAGAGTCAAGCCGAAGAAGAACGGCTAAAAGAAGCCTTGAACCGGTCACAAATCCACCGCGGCATTGTCAAAACCAGTATTGGCTTGGCAATTTTAGTGGTGTCATACGCCTTATTGATCTTGGTTGGAGAACGCAATACCAACTTGCCATGGATTTTACTGATTGAAGCAGCCTTTATCTTTGCGATGCTCAACCGGGGGGCGGACAAATGACCGAGAAAAAACGCCGACCATTTGTCCTAGCTAATTGGAAGATTAATATGGCACCAACTGAGGTGAAACCATACTTAGACCAGGTTCTGCCAGCCTTGGCGGATGAAGACCAGGTTGAAGTTGGAATTGCCGCCCAAGACTTGTATTTGGCCCAAATGCTCCATGAGGCTAAAAACAATCCGTTAACAGTGGTTGGTGAAAATGCCCATTGGGAAGATGATGGGGCCTTTACCGGGGAAACGTCACCAAGGGCCTTGGCCCAAATGGGTGTTGAATACGTCTTGATTGGCCACTTTGAACGGCGGAAGTTCTTTAACGAAACTGACCAAACGGTCAATTTGAAGACCCTGGCCGCCTTACGAAACGGGTTGAAGCCAATTATTGATTTGGATGAGGACCTTTCTACTTACAACCACCTGGCCAAAGAAAAGGTCATGCTGAAGCAGTTACAGGCCGCCTTGAACGGGGTTTCGGTTTCAGAACTTAAACAGGTGACGGTGGCCTATGAACCAACCTGGGCAATCGGGTCAGGCGAAGCGGCCTCGGCCGCAGAAGCCCAGGAAGCCGCTTCGTTAATCCGCCAGAGCTTAGTGAATTTGTATGGTAAGACGATTGCTGATCGAATCCGGATTTTGTATGGTGGGTCAGTCACGCCAGAAAACGGCCAAGACTTCTTAAAGCAGGTCGACATTGATGGGATCCTGGTTGGAAAAGCTTCGTTAGACCCCAAAAAGTTTTTAACTCTAGTTAAAGAAGCTCGGGTTTAATAGACTTATCCAACAAAGGACTAAAATTGACCGTCATATCTTGGCAACTAGCTTAGATTCATGTTCAATTTCCTTCATAAGGGTGTTATAATTTACTTGGTTTTACAAATATTAACCAACAACAAAAGGAGAGCATAAAAATATGTCTTTGATTTCAGATATTGTTGCACGCGAAGTCCTTGATTCACGTGGAAACCCTACGGTTGAAGCCGAAGTTATCACCGAAGTCGGTGGTTTTGGACGTGGTATCGTTCCTTCAGGTGCCTCAACTGGTGAACACGAAGCCGTTGAATTGCGTGATGGCGACAAGAACCGTTTCGGTGGTAAGGGTACTACTAAGGCCGTTGCCAACATCAACGGTGCTATTGCTAAGGCTTTGGTCGGTAAGTTCGATGTAACTGACCAACGTGCCATTGACCAAGCCATGATCGACTTGGATGGTACGCCTAACAAGGGTAAGTTGGGTGCCAACGCTATTTTGGCCGTTTCAATTGCCGCTGCCCGTGCAGCTGCTGATGAATTGGGTATGCCTTTGTTCTCATACATCGGCGGTATGAACTCTTACGTTTTGCCAACGCCAATGATGAACGTTATCAACGGTGGTGCTCACTCAGATAACAAGGTTGATTTCCAAGAATTCATGATCATGCCTGTTGGTGCTCCTTCAATCAAGGAAGCCATCCGTTACGGTTCAGAAACTTTCCACGAATTGAAGAAGTTGTTGGCCGCTGATGGCAAGGCTACTTCAGTTGGTGACGAAGGTGGATTTGCTCCTGACTTTGCTAACAACGAAGAACCTTTGCAATACTTGTTGAAGGCTATCGAATCAGCTGGTTACAAGCCAGGTAAGGACATCGCCATTGCTGTCGATGTTGCTTCATCTGAATTGTGGGATGCTGACAAGTCAAAGTATGTTTTGCGTTGGTCAACGAAGGAAGAATTTTCAACTCCTGACTTCATCAAGTACTTGGAAGACTTGGCAGACCGTTACCCAATCATTTCAATCGAAGATCCTATCGATGAAAACAACTGGGACGACTGGGCTGAAATTACTAAGGAACTTGGTAAGAAGGTTCAATTGGTTGGTGATGACTTCTTCGTTACTAACACTGATTACTTGGCTAAGGGTATCCGCATGGGTGCAGCCAACTCAATCTTGATCAAGGTTAACCAAATCGGTACTTTGTCAGAAACGATGGATGCCATCGAAATGGCTAAGGAAGCTGGCTACACTGCCATTGTTTCACACCGTTCAGGTGAAACTGAAGACACTACTATCTCTGACTTGGTTGTTGCTACTAACGCCGGCCAAATCAAGACTGGTTCAATGTCACGTACTGACCGTATCGCTAAGTACAACCAATTGATCCGTATCGAAGAATTGCTTGCTGAAACTGCTAAGTACAAGGGTGTTCAATCATTCTACAACTTGTCAGCTGACGCACGTGCTGCTATTCAAGCTAAGTAATTTTTTCAAAGAAAAACACCCACTTCGGGTGTTTTTTTGTGCTCTTTTACGTAGTATTAGAGTAGGTAAATGAATTACTAGGAGGAAAGAACAATGGCACAACGTTGTCGCTGGGTATTAGACCCAGACAAAAGTCCCCTAATGACGGCCTACCATGACCAAGAGTTTGGTAAGCCTGTCCATGACGACCAAAAGCTTTTTGAGCTCTTGACACTGGAACTCTTTCAATCTGGCCTATCTTGGCAGACGGTCTTAAATAAACGCGAGGCCTTCAAAGCAGCCTTTGCTAACTTTGAGGTTGAAAAGGTTGCGGCCTTTACGGGCCAAGATGTCGACCGGCTGTTAAACGATGCTGGCATTATCCGTAATAAGATGAAAATTGATGCCACGATTAACAATGCGAAGCAGATTGCTTCTTTGCACAGCCAGGGACGGTTCTTTGACGACTTAGTCTGGTCTGTTACAGACGGCCAAGTCCTTGATATTGGGGTAGCAAAGGACCAACCCTTGCAGCCCCGGACAGACCGTTCAAAGGGCTTTAGCAAAGACCTGAAAAAGCTAGGCTTCAACTTTGTTGGCCCAGTGACGATGGAGTCCTTTTTAGAGGCGGTCGGCGTTTTGAATGCCCACGACTTGGACTGTGATTTTCGTTAAAAAGAAAAGCAGCAGTACTTTCTAAATTGAAAGTACTGCTGCTTTTTTTGCTCTGAATTACTTACATGTAAGTCAGAAAGCGTTCAAAACGCTGGTATACCAACGTTGCTTATGCGCGATCCGGGAGTCGAACCCGGATTGCAAGAACCGGAATCTTGAGTGCTATCCATTACACCAACCGCGCGAACTAGATAATTATAACCTAATTTGCCGGAATTTCCAAGTAGGTTTCGCCAATTATTTTAAAAGTTACCTGGCCGGAAAAACGGTTGGTTAAGTCGGCCTCGAAAGCCTTGACGTTTTCGGGGGCAACGGCAACCTGGTGATGGACGACGGTATCAAAATTTGTTTCAAAAATCTGGTAGTTTTCTTGGCCCAACCAGTAGGTTAATTGGTCGTTATTTTGATAATCGATGTTGATTTCAATCTTTTGCCGCCAGAGCCGTTCCACTAAGCCAACGGCATCGAGTCCTCCGGCAACAGTGCCGGCATAGGCTCGAATCAAACCGCCTGCTCCCAGCTTGATGCCACCAAAGTACCGGGTCACAATCGCGAGAACATTGTGGACCTGACGCTTTTGTAAAACTTCTAGCATTGGCACCCCAGCTGTTCCAGAGGGCTCACCGTTATCGGAATAGCGTTTGATTTCGTCGTTATCGCCAATCACGTAGGCGAAAACGTTGTGGTTGGCTTTGCGGTGCTCTTTTGAAACCTGGTCGATATAGGTCTTGGCCTGGTCTTCATTTGCCACCCGGAAAAAGGAAACGATGAAGTCCGATTTTTTAATCGTCTGTTCCCACTTGGCCGATTCGTTTTTTAGTAAAAAAATTTGCTCCATAATCCGTATTATACCATGGCAGATGAAAGGAGAATGCCATGAAAAAATCATTATTATACGGGCGGCTAGTCACCTGGCCGAGCAAGTGGGACTTACCTGTTTCCGACTGCTGGCAAATCCCGGCCTTTCAAGACGGCCGGTGCACCCGCTGCGGGCAAAAAGACCCGGCACCACTGCCAAACGGTCACTACTACTGTTTGGCCTGCCTGAACTTAGGACGGGTATCCTCACGTGATTGTTTGTTGACCTTACCAGAGCTAAATGCCTTTGAGCCGTTTACCGGTTTTCGCTGGCAGGGACAATTAACGAACCAGCAGGAAAAAGTGAGCCAGGATTTAATTGCTGCCTACTATGCCAAAACGGACCAATTGGTCTGGGCGGTGACTGGGGCCGGGAAGACAGAGATGCTCTTCCCTTTGATTAATGAGGCCCTAAGGACTGGTGGTCGGGTGGCGGTTTTAACGCCGCGAATTGATGTGGTTCTGGAATTGGCCCCACGGTTAAAGCAGGCCTTTGACTTGCCAATTCAAGTTTTACACGGACAAAGCCAAGAACCTTACCAGTATTGCCAATTGGTTTTAGCGACCACTCACCAAGCCCTCCGTTTTTACCGGGCCTTTGACTTGGTGGTTGTTGATGAGGTTGATGCTTTTCCATTTCGCGGCGACCCGGCTTTGAATTATGCATTAGGCCAGGCTCGCAAGGAAGAAAGTACGGTGGTTTATTTAACGGCAACGCCGCCAAAAGATTTGCTAGCAAAAGTAGACCGAGGTGAGCTAGGCCAGTCTTATTTGCCGGGTCGGTTTCACCGCGGGCGTCTCCCGCAAATTCAAGTTCGCAAGGTTGGTAACTGGCGGAAGTACTGCCCGACGATTTTTAAAATGGTGGTTTACAACTTTGAGCTGGCTGGTACACCCTTTTTAGTCTTTGTACCAAATGTCAAAGACTTAGACCGGGTTTTCCAGTACCTAAAGGCGGTCACGAAAACTTCGGGACAAACAGTCCACGCTGGTGACCCCAACCGGAAGGAAAAGGTGCAAAGTTTGCGGGATGGAACTTACCAATATTTGGTAACGACGACCATCCTTGAAAGAGGAGTGACCTTACCGGGACTGGAAGTGGTGGTGATGGGCGCTGATGACCGGGTCTTTACTACGGCAGCCCTGGTGCAAATTGCCGGGCGAGTGGGGCGGTCAAAAGACCAGCCAACCGGATTGGTTTTGGCCCTGGTACAAGAACCGACCTGGTCCTTACGCCAGGCCAAAAAGCAGATTGACGCTCTGAATGAAAAAGCTGACCAACTTGGTTTGGTCAAGGAGGGCAAATGAAGTGCCTATTATGCCAAGAAGAATTGGAACAAAAAGAAAGTTTGGCAAATTTGTTGACCGGCAAGGTGACGGGGACTGACCTGCTTTGCCAGCTTTGTTGGCAAGGATTTTCTTTAATTCAAGGACCGGTTTGTTTGGGCTGTGGCCGAAAAGAAAGTGAAGGTGAAGACGAAAACGGTGAAGAAGTCGCTTGGGTCAGTGAAGAATCAAAGTTAGTCTTCGATGAAACCGGTCACTGCCCCGACTGTCTTCGCTGGCAGAAGATGGGTTCCCAGCTTTTAAACCACCAAGCCCTTTACCACTATAACCAGTCCCTAAAAACTTACATGGCGAAGTATAAATTTATTGGCGACTACCGGCTCAGGTTGGTTTTCCAACCGGTGATGCAAGGCTTTATCGACCAGAAAATCAAACGAGAAAAAATCGACATTGTGGTGCCAATCCCAGTTTCAACTCACCGCTATGTCCAACGAGGGTTTAACCAGGTCCAGCCGTGGCTGGCCGGTCAGGTTTTGGATGTCTTACGGGTAAAGGAAAATAAGGTTGACCAATCCAGTCTAGATCGAAGGGGCAGGATGGAAAGTCCTCAGCCTTTTTATTTGTCAGAGGAAGGAAAGGGGCGACTAAAAGACAAGCGGGTCTTGCTAGTTGACGACGTTTACACAACCGGGCGGACTCTTTACCACGCGGCCGACCTGGTTAAGCAAGGAGGGGCTGCCAATGTCCAATCAGTTTCGTTAGCACGCTAAGCCGGTAGCCCTAGTTCTTTACCGGGCAAAACGGTATAATAGGGGATACAAAAGGAGAAAAGCATGTCCCCGATGTTAACAATCGTCACGACTGTGACGGCAATTTACTTTGTCTTTTATTTGATTCGGCCGATTGACTTTACCAGGTTGATGCCAGAAAATCCGGTCCAAGCGGCTTGGCTGAAAGTTATTGTGGCAACTGCCTTAGGCTTTTTGCTGGCAACGGCGCTAGCCTCTTTGATTTCAGCCTCAATCGAGCTGCCGCGCTCGATCCTTAAAGATTTCTAAAGGATGGCGGCCTTATCAGGGCAAGTATGGTATAATTTAAAGGATTGTAGAGGCGCAAGTGCATTTTAGCCCCTACCGAACTAGAATTTTTGGAGAAAAATAACCATGGCAAGAGATATTGGAATTGATTTAGGAACTGCCAACGTTTTGATTTATGTTGAAGGCGAAGGTGTTGTCCTTAATGAACCTTCCGTTGTCGCCGTTGACGATAAAACTGACCGAGTTTTGGCCGTTGGTGCTGAAGCTTACCGGATGGTTGGTCGAACTCCCGGAAATATCCGGGCCGTTCGTCCCTTGAAGGATGGGGTCATTTCTGACTTTGATATTACTGAAGCAATGTTGACTTACTTTGTTAACAAGTTGAACGTTAAGGGCTTCATGTCGAAACCAAATATCATGATTTGTGCTCCGACAAACATTAGTGAAATTGAACGTAAGGCCATTATTCAGGCCGCTGAAAAGGCTGGTGGTGCCAAGGTATACTTGGATTACGAACCAAAGGTCGCAGCTATTGGTGCCGGACTTGATATCTTCAAGCCAGTTGGCTCAATGGTAATTGACATGGGTGGTGGAACTTCTGATATCGCCATCTTGTCACTTGGTGACATCGTGGTTGCCGAATCAATCCGTGTCGCTGGTGACCGGATGAACGTTGACATCGTCAACCACATGAAGCGTGAACACAACTTGGTTGTTGGGGAACGGTCAGCTGAAACAATTAAGATCGAAATTGGTTCAGCCTTGCAATCTGACGAACCAAAGACAATGACTGTTCGTGGCCGTGATAGCTTTGAAGGAATGCCTCAAACCATCACGGTTAACTCAAACGAAATCGAACAAGCTTTGCACGAAACCTTGGGACAAATCGCTGACGCTGCCCACTTGGCATTGTCAAAGTTGCCACCAGAATTGGCCGCTGACATCATCGACCGTGGTGTGATGTTGACCGGTGGTGGGGCCCTCTTGGAAGGCATGGACAAGTTCATGGCCGACCGTTTGGGTGTCCCAGTCTTCGTAGCAGATTCTCCGCTTGACAACGTTGCCAAGGGAACTGGTGCTTTACTTGAACACATGATGGCGAAGAAATAAGGAGCAGTCATGAGCAAGAAAAATCAAAGTTTTGCCGTTTCTTTAGTAACCAAGAAGGACCAGGTCGAAGTCTTAGTTGATGACCAGTTAATCGGTCAAATCAAAGAAGACCAGGGCGTATTTTCTGGTACCCTCGGTAAGCAGGTTGTGATTTCTTCTGCGCAATCGACTGATGAAGCTTTGCAGGCAATTCTTGCCTCATACAACCTTTACCATTAAAGAAAAAAATCCTTTGCTTCGGCAGAGGGTTTTTGTACATAATACTAAATTTTTACTAAGAGGAAGTTTCTTATGCAACGCAGTGCAGTCCACCGTAGTTCCCGTCCCTCTGCTTCAGAGCTTGATTGGGGAATCATCTTAATCTTAATTTTGCTGATGGTGATCGGCCTTTACTCCTTGTACTTTGCCATCTTAAACGGTGGAAAGGGAGCTTCACCAGTGAAGGCTGTGATTATGCAGGTTGTTTACTGGATTGCTGGGGCGGTGATGATTGCCTTTATCATGCGCTTTGATTCCTTCCAGCTATGGCGGTTGGCACCGGTGGCTTATGCCTTCTCCTTTGTCTTATTGATTGGGGTCTTAATCTTTTATAACCGGGCCTTGTATGCCAATGCTGGGGCCAAGTCATGGATTGTGATCGGACCAATCTCCCTGCAGCCCGCAGAATTTGTCAAACCGGCCTATATCTTGATGGTGGCCAAGGTTATTACTAATCATAACCGCTATAATCCGACCCACAACCCTGATACTGACTGGCTTTTGTTGGGGAAGATTGCTGGCGTTTTCTTACCAATCGCCTTCTTAATCGCTTTACAAAACGATTTGGGAACCTTGCTGGTGTTCTTGGCGATTACTGCTGGAATGGTGGTTGTGTCTGGAATTACCTGGCGGATTTTGGGACCAATCCTAGGGGCGGCCGGGGCCTTTGGGGCAACCTTAATCTTCTTGGTGGCTTCGACAGTTGGTCGGAACATCTTGGGTGCCTTTGGTTTCCAAGCCTACCAGTTTGCCCGAATTGATGCCTGGCTTCACCCTGGAACGGATACTTCTAGTACCGGTTACCAGACTTACCAAAACCTAAAGGCGATTGGTTCAGGTCAACTCTTTGGGTCTGGTTTTGGAAAGATGACGGTCTTTGTGCCGGTTCGTGAATCCGATATGATTTTCTCCGTGATGGGTGAGTCCTTTGGATTTATCGGCGGGGCCTTCTTGATTGCCCTGTACTTCTTTTTGATTTACCGGATGATTAAGGCGACCTTTAAGGCTAAGGATGCCTTTTACGCTTATATCGCTACCGGCGTGATCATGATGGTCTTGTTCCACGTCTTTGAAAACATTGGAATGAACATTGGCCTCTTGCCTTTGACCGGAATTCCTTTGCCATTCATCTCTCAAGGGGGATCATCGCTGGTGTCAAATATGATTGGGGTTGGCCTGATTATGTCGATGTCATACCAGCAAAAGAGCCGAGTCTTTAACGACTCCAATGAATTTAACTTGTAAAGGACACTATGGACGAACTTGCGACAATTCATGAAAAAAGTGCAGTCTTGTTAGCCCAACTGCGGGCTGGCGAGGTTTATGAGTCTCTGCCAGAATTATTAGGCTTGATTCGGGAAAACGTTGACTTAGACCCTGCTAATAGTACGCCTCGTCCTGATGACTCGATGGAAGCCATCGAACAAATGACTTTGTACCAAGACCACTGGTCTGGTGGTGATACCGACCACCTTCAGTACGTCTCTGATACAGACTTGCGTCTCTTTGTTAGTCAGCTAACGTCACCGAGTGCTAAGATTCGTGATAACGGCGCTTTCTTTTTCTTGGGTAATGCGATTCAAAATGGCCATTTGACCGCCGACCAGCTCGACTGGTTGACGGCTGAGATGGTCCAAGATGGAACGCTATTAACTCAAATTTTGGAAGAAGAAAATGATGGGGCTTATGGCCGGTCTTTTGCTTTGGCAGTGTTGTCAATTCTTTTAATGGCCGACCAGCAATCAGCAACCCCCTTTATTTCAAAGCCTTTGCTTGATGCCATTGTCGACCAGGTTGCATTGTTTGCACTGTTGGAACGTGATAGCCGTGGCTTTGTCCCCGGCCATGGTTGGGTCCATGCTTATACTCACTTGGCCAATGTCTTGTCGGCTTTGTTTGATCGTGCCGACGTCCGTCGCGCCGATAAGCTCTACTTACTAGCAACCACGTTAACCAACTTACGTCAGTTGAATACACCACTGACGATGGGGGAGACCAACCGGCTTGTGACGGTAATCATCGCTTTAACCCGCAAGCATAATTTATATGCGGATTATTTATTGCTGTCATTGAAATTATGGCGGCAAGACCTAGTCAACGAGCCCTTCGCTCAGACTCGGTCACGCTGGCAAAAGCTGTACAATCGTGTTGACTTCTTCCAGCAAATCCTGGCCTTAGGCCAGGACCGGGTGCCAGAAAAAATCTGGAATTACGCCCAAACTACTAAAAATTTCTTATCCTAACGGCTGAATTAAAATTTGCCAGTTGTTTTACCCATGACATTAGTCGCTTAATTGAAAAGGAAATCGTTATGAGCAAAAAACATGTCGTCTTATTATTTGGTGGAAACTCTTCCGAACACGATGTTTCGAAGCGGTCCGCTTACAATTACTACCAGGCTTTGAAGCAAACTGGCAAATACGACCTTTCGGTCGTTGCCATTGCCCAAAACGGTTATTTCTTGGATGCTGACCGGTCATTAAAGATCATGAACCAAGAAGACGAACAACCCTTAGTCGATGCTTACATGCAAGAAATTGATGAAAATGGGGTCTTGTCACCAATTGCTGCTCTTGAAAAGTTGGCTCCAATTGATATTTTTTTCCCAGTTGTCCATGGAAACTTGGGTGAAGATGGGACGTTGCAAGGGTTGTTCCGTTTGTTGAATAAGCCCTATGTTGGTGCGGCTTTGCGTGGCCACGCGATTTCCTTTGATAAGGTGATTACCAAGGAAATCTTGACGGCTAACGGTATCCGTAATACTAAGTATTTGGTTACCTACCAAAATGATGACCAACCATTGGCTTGGTCTCAAGTTGAAAAAGAACTTGGCACTCCGGTCTTCGTGAAGGCTGCCAACCAAGGGTCTTCCGTTGGGATTTCTCGGGCTGAAAACGAGGCAGAGTATGAAGCGGCCTTGAAGGATTCTTTCCAATACGACCGCAAGGTCTTGGTTGAAGCAGCCGTTGATGGCCCCCGTGAACTAGAAGTTGGGGTAATTGGTAACGATGACATCCTCGTTTCTGAAATTGGGGCCCACCAGGTTCCTGACCAGGGCGGTGACGGGAAGGGCTGGTACGACTACCAGTCGAAGTTCGTTGATAACTCGGCCGTTTCCTTTGAAATTCCCGCTAATTTACCAGCGGATGTCACTGCTGAAATTAAGGCAATGGCTAAGAAGGCTTACCAAGTTTTGAATTTGGCAGGGGAGGCCCGGATGGACTTCTTGATTGACAAGGAAAACGTTCCTTACTTGGGTGAACCAAACACCTTGCCAGGCTTTACCAACATGTCGCTTTTCAAGCGTCTGTGGGACTATTCGGACATCGATAACGCCAAGTTGGCTGACATGATGGTCCAGTATGGTTTTGAATCCTACCAGAAGCAACAAGAAATCTCTTACTCCTTTGAATCGCTTGGCGAAGAAAAGGTTGGGACCTTTAACGGTCAGTAAGCAATTAACAAATAAAAGCGAAGGACAGTCGTCCTTCGCTTTTATTGTTTGAAATATTGGTAAGTAAGTTAGTCGCGGACCACCAAGACATCCGTCTTAGCTGCTCGAGTAACGTATGAGGTAACCGAACCAACCAAGATTTGTTCCATGGTATTTAGCCCGGTCGCTCCAATTACAATCAGGTCCGCCGCCGTTTCTGTTGGCAGCTGGTTGGCAATTAAAGTTTTCGGTGACCCATAGTCGATCCGGTAAGAAACGTCCTTGACACCGGCTTGGCTAGCTCGGTCCTTATAGGCTTCCAAGGTCTTACGAGCGTCTTCGCTGACTGTGTCGACCATTGAATTATCGAAAGAAGTGATGTTTTGAATCGCCCGGGTATCAATCACGTTGACAATCGTGATTTTGGTTTTTGAATCTTCTTGACCGAGCTGGATAGCCCGGTTCAATGCGGCTTCGGATTCTTTAGAACCGTCAACTGGTACTAAAATGCTTTGGTAAGTCTTGGTCATGGTGAAATCCTCTCTTTTCTTTATTATAGTTCTTTTTTCCGGGGTAAACCACCGAAAAATTGAGGACTTATCAACGACTGACTTTTAGATTTCAGCGCAAATAAAAAAGCCCGCCTAAAGCGGGCCGTGGGTCATGCCCACGATACTCTATTGGCACCGTTAACCGCTGCTCAGATTTCCTCGAGGTTATTCGAGGTGGGCATTGCACCAGTGGATTTGGCTACCAAACGAAAGGGCGTGCCATTACCAGTAGGATTCCTGTCCAGAATAGTTGGTTGTAAGGAAAAAGCTGTTAATGCAGCAATGCGTATACCAGAGTAACTACGAATAGTGTAACGTGTTTGACTGAAAAATAGTAGTCTTGACATTGACTAATTCCTGAGTAAAATACCCAGGTTTTACAAATAAAACCAGGTCATTTTGTTTAGAATTAATTAGATTAATTCAGAATTTTCAAAAGAATTATAAACCGCGCTTTTGCCGGTCTTTCAACCCTTGGTTCACATCCTTTAATTGCTTTTCAAAGGTGGAATTACCCTTAGGTTGGAAGTAAGTGTCAGTTTTAATGGCATCCGGCAGGTACTGCTGGGCAACCCAGTCATTAGGATAGTCGTGGGGGTAGATGTAATCGTTACCATGACCAAGCTTCTCAGCCCCTTTGTAATGGCTGTCTTTCAAATGAGCCGGAATGGTTTGAGCCTTGGCGCGGTTAGCCTGAACAATGGCCGCATCCATCGCTGTATAAGCTGAGTTGGACTTGGGTGACAGGGCCAATTGAATGATTGCATTTGCTAAAGGAATCCGAGCTTCTGGAAAACCAAGTTGCTCAGATGCTTGAATGGCAGTAACAGCCTGCTGGGCACCACTCGGATTAGCTAAGCCAATGTCTTCATAGGCAATCACTAAGAGCCGGCGGACAAGGATTTGCAAGTCGCCAGCACTGACTAAGCGGGCGGCATAGTGTAAGGCGGCATCAACATCAGAACCGCGGATTGATTTTTGCAAAGCGGAAATGATGTCGTAGTGGGCATCGCCATCTTTATCGGCCACCAATGCCTGCTTTTGGGTGGTTTCTTCCACGACCGAGAGAGTAATCTGAACGACACCGTCCTCATCAGCCTTAGTTGATAAGACCGCTAATTCAAGCGAATTCAAGGCTGACCGAAGGTCGCCATTGGTGGCCGTGCTCAAGTGTTCCAAAGCATCGTCTGCCAAGTTTACCTGGTATTCGCCCAGGCCGTTTTCCTTATCGGTCAAAGCCCGGTTAATCGCCTCCTTCAAGTCATCTTGGTCAAGTGGTTCGACCTGGAAGATTTGAGTTCGAGACCGGATGGCCGGGGTGACGTTCAAATAGGGGTTCTCGGTTGTTGCCCCAATCAAGATGATGGCACCGGATTCAAGGTGGGGAAGCAAGAAGTCCTGTTTAACCTTGTTTAGCCGATGGATTTCATCTAAGAGTAAGACAACGGTTCCAGACATCTTGGCCTCTTCAGCAACGGCCTGCAGGTCCTTTTGGGAGTCTGTTGCGGCGTTTAGCATTCGAAAGGCAAAGTTGGAAGAGCCAGCAATCGCTGAGGCAATCGAAGTCTTACCAGTTCCAGGTGGTCCGTATAAAATCATAGACGATAACCGTTTTGCTTCGACCATCCGCCAGACGATTTTATTTGGCCCGACCAGGTGCTTTTGGCCAACAATTTCTTCAATTTTTTTCGGCCGCATCCGGTAGGCCAGCGGTTTTTGTCCGGGCATAAGCTTCCTTAAAGTTCAGAGTTTTGGCAAATTACAGGTCGATATCGTCCTGGTTAACAGCGGTTTTGGCCGCTAAGACAATCGCGTAAGGGTCAGTGGTTTGCTTTGAGACTTCGTTGTTTGATAACAAAGTGTAAGCATGTCCCGTGCTAACGGCCATCATCAAATAATCGGTATAGTCATCACCGGCTAAGTCTTGGTCGATTAGTAAGGTTGTGTCAGGAAAAGATTGCATCTTTTGCTTAAGCTGGTCTTTGGCTTGGGTGTTTTCCAAGTGGGAAGCCTTCACAGCGGCCACCACTCGCTCGCGAAACGTTCCTAAATAAAGGCGTTGTTCGTCTGGGTTTAGTTTAGGACCAGAACTTGAGTTTTGGTCTTGTTGCAAACGTTCGTTAACATCCATGGTCATTCCTCCAATAAATAAATTCTTACTTTAAATTATACGAGAAAAAGTCTTTGGACACAAAAAAAGCTACCGTTTGTAACGGTAGCTTTAATTTGAAACGAAAGATCAGAGAATTAACCAAGACGGGACTTGAAATTCTATTTTCAAGAATCTCAAAAGAGGTTCAGATACTGTTTTAACAATGTTTTGGTATCTGACGATAATAGACGTTTCGTTGAACTTTGAATAATTTGCAACCAGTTTTGCAACTGCAACTGAAAGATTAGATAATATAGTTCTTTACACACTTATGAGGAGACAAACACAGTCTCCTTTTATTTTGTTCTTTAATAATGATGTTGTAAAAGTTACAGTATTTTTTTGATGACGAAATTAAGTTTGTTTATTAAGTGAAATTTATTGGCATGATAAAACATATTAATGTCGTCTTTGAACATTTTATCTTTTAATTTTCTTGTTATTCTATTGGTAAATAATACAAATGGAGAAAAGAAAATGAATAAAAAAGTCGTATTAATTACAGGTGGCACAAAAGGAATCGGATTTCAATCGGCCAAATTTTTAGCTAACCAAGGTTACAGTGTTTATGCTGCTGGTCGCAATATTGATAAATTAACAGAATTAAAAATTGACGGAATCATCCCTCTGAAACTGGATTTAACAAACGATAATTCAATGGAAGAAGCGATTCAAACAATTATCAATCGCGAAGGAAAAATAGATGTTTTGGTAAATAATGCTGGTTACGGTTCTTATGGTGCAGTTGAAGATGTTGCCATTGAAGAAGCAAAACGGCAACTGGAAGTTAACTTATTCGGATTAGCTCGGCTAACGCAACTTGTTCTTCCCACGATGCGGTCACAACGCAAGGGGAAAATTATCAATATTTCATCAATGGGAGGACGGTTAGCAACTTACTTTGGGGCTTGGTACCATGCAAGTAAGTATGCTTTAGAAGGCTTTAGCGACTCATTACGAATGGAAGTAAAAGAATTTGGAATAGATGTCATTTTAGTCGAACCTGGTGGCATCAAGACGGATTGGGGGATTTTAGCGGCTCATCACTTAGTCGAAGCTAGTAAAGACGGTGTTTACGCTCGATCGGCTGAAAAAGTCGCAAGCGGAATGGAAAAGCAGTATAGTGGTAAAATGTTATCAAACCCAATTATCATCGCAAAAGCTATTAACCGTGCTATTGTTGCTAAAAAACCTCGCGCTCGGTATTTAATTGGTTTTGCAGCTAAGCCGCTTGTGTTAGCGCATATGCTTTTACCCACTAAATGGTTTGACTTCATAATGCAGCACGCTAGTTAGGAATTTATTTTGAAAATAATCATCACGAAACAATTTCAAAATTTTATTAGTGCAATTGGTTTATCACTGTCATCTATTTTGAAAGAAGCTAATATTCCTAATCTTCTTTGGAAAGAGCAGCTTTTGGTTGATGACACGGAATACTTTGAATTGTTAAGTGCCTTTGACAGTAAAATTACTGACAGGCAACTTCTTCAGTTGAGTGACATTGAAAATATTAGTAGTTTTATACCACCGATTTTCGCAGCTCTTTCATCAGCAAGCGGTCTTGCTGCTATAAAGCGTTTGGCTACTTTTAAAAAATTAATAGGCCCAGTTATACCGGAAATTAAAGAGGAGAGCCAACTGATTAAAATTCATTTGGCATACCCACAACCAGAACAAAAGCTGCCCCGTTTTGCTATTTTAAATGAGCAAATGATGATTCTTAGTTTGATTCGTACTGGTTCTGGGCGAAAAATTTTACCGGTTGAAATTCAAAGTCGGTATTCTTACGGGGAAGACTTAAAGAGACAAATTGGCATTCAACCAAATTTTTCCAAAGAGAATTTGATTGTTTTTCAAAAAGCCGACCTTGAAAAAAGCTTTCAGACAGAAAATAATAGTATGTTAGATTTTTTGGAGCCTGGACTACGCCAACGGTTAAACGAACGGAAAAAAGACAAAATTTTTTCAACCGTTATTTCCGAAACACTTATAAGTGCTATTCCTGCCGGAACCTTTTCATTGGCGGATATTAATAAACAACTAGGAATTAGCAGTCGAACAATTCAGCGTCGCTTAAAAGAAGAAAATACTACTTTCAACTTACAAGTTAACAAAGTAAAGCAGCAACTAGCTTTGGAGTTAGCTCTGAATTCTGAATTGACGGCAATTGAAACTGCTAACTTAGTTGGATACCAAGACCTTCCGTCTTTTTATCGAAGTTTTAAAAAGTGGACTGGGACTTCTTTTGTTAAATATAAAAAAGAACAACAGAAGGGTTAATGTGGCTCGTAATAAAATGATAAAAATTATTATAATCGGTTTGAAATGAAGAACAAAATCTCTCTGTTTGGGTAATTATCTATATAAAAAAGACAGGAAGTCATCAATTGGTGATATGAACCCCAAAATTAGGACATGTCATTGAGCGGCCTTGAGGACTGACACCCGATATTCAATCGGTGTCAGTCCTTTTAATTTGCTCTTAATTCGTTTTGTATTGTAATAGTGAATATATTCTTTGATGGCTTGATTGAGTTCTGAAATTGAATGAAAGTTCTGTTGAAAGCCAAAGAACATTTCACGTTTTAAGGTGCCAAAGAAGCTCTCAATCAAGCCATTATCCGTTGACTTTCCTTTTCGTGACATGGATTGATTCATGCCGTGGTCGGAGAGCCAGTGTTGAAAGTAGCGGTTTTGATACTGCCAACCTTGGTCCGTATGGAAGGTTAACTCGGTAGTGTTTGGATATCGTTTTACCGCCTTTTCCATCATCTGCACGGTTTGTGCCAAGTTTGGATGACGTGAAACTTCATATGACACAACCTCTTGGGTACAGCCATCTATTAAAGCAGATAGGTAGGTCTTTTGATCTTTCAGTTTAAATTCGGTGATATCGGCATACCACTTCTGATCGGGTTGTTTAGCATGAAAAGCTTGTTTAATTTGGTTTTCCTTAATGACTCCAATGGTGCCTTGGTAGCTGCTGTACTTCGCTTTCTTACGGTTATGCAGTGCCACTAAGCCCATGATGGTCATTAAGCGTTTGACCTTCTTATG
>NZ_JCAOER010000028.1:0-708 GCF_059579415.1 Fructobacillus sp. ChS1-6f1-1-27
CTAAACGCATTACTACGCTTACACACCTGACCTATCAACGTCCTGGTCTCGAACGACCCTTCAGGGGGGTCTAGCCCCCGGGATACCTTATCTTCAGACGAGTTTCCCGCTTAGATGCCTTCAGCGGTTATCTCTTCCGTACTTAGCTACCCGGCAATGCCATTGGCATGACAACCGGTACACCAGAGGTTCGTCCACTCCGGTCCTCTCGTACTAGGAGCAGGCTCCGTCAAGTATCCAACGCCCACGGCAGATAGGGACCAAACTGTCTCACGACGTTTTAAACCCAGCTCACGTACCTCTTTAAATGGCGAACAGCCATACCCTTGGGACCGGCTACAGCCCCAGGATGAGATGAGCCGACATCGAGGTGCCAAACACCGCCGTCGATATGAACTCTTGGGCGGTATCAGCCTGTTATCCCCAGAGTACCTTTTATCCGTTGAGCGATGGCCCTTCCATTCAGAACCACCGGATCACTATGTCCTGCTTTCGCACCTGTTCGACTTGTCAGTCTCACAGTCAAGCACGCTTATGCCATTGCACTATCAGCACGATTTCCGACCGTACCTAGCGTACCTTCGAACTCCTCCGTTACACTTTGGGAGGAGACCGCCCCAGTCAAACTGCCCACCATACACTGTCCCCAACCCGGATAACGGGCCTAGGTTAGAACCGCAAACAAACCAGGGTGGTATTTCAAGGATG
>NZ_JCAOER010000003.1:0-46410 GCF_059579415.1 Fructobacillus sp. ChS1-6f1-1-27
AAGTTAAGCTCTAGAGCGCCGAAAGTAGTTGCCGGAACGCTGGCTGCGAGGATAGGACGACGCGATGCCTGTACATAGAAAAGAAGGGAACTTCTTTTTTTATATTGGACGATTAGCTCAGCTGGGAGAGCACCTGCCTTACAAGCAGGGGGTCACAGGTTCGATCCCTGTATCGTCCATTGGCGAAAAGTCAAGAAACGCCGCGTCGGGCAATCCAGCCGACTTAGCTCAGCTGGTAGAGCACCGCTCTTGTAAAGCGGGGGTCGAAGGTTCGAATCCTTTAGTCGGCATATTATGCGAACATAGTTCAGAGGTAGAACATCACCTTGCCATGGTGGGGGTCGCGGGTTCGAATCCCGTTGTTCGCTTGGAATGCCGGCGTGGCGGAATAGGCAGACGCACAGGACTTAAAATCCTGCGATGGAAACATCGTACCGGTTCGATCCCGGTCGCCGGCATATGCACCTATAGCGCAATTGGATAGAGTGTCTGACTACGAATCAGAAGGTTGCAGGTTCGACTCCTGCTAGGTGCATCGGGTTTTGAGAAAGGCCCAGGGCTTATGGTCCGAAAAGAAAACGGGACGTAGCTCAGCTTGGTAGAGCACCTGGTTTGGGACCAGGGGGTCGCAGGTTCGAATCCTGTCGTCCCGATCGCTGGGATAACAGCAAAGTATCGCGGTGTAGCTCAGCTGGCTAGAGCGTTCGGTTCATACCCGAGAGGTCGAGGGTTCGATTCCCCCCGCCGCGATAGACTCGAGCCGGACCATTAGCTCAGCTGGTTAGAGCAGACGGCTCATAACCGTCCGGTCGTTGGTTCGAGTCCAACATGGTCCATTAGGACAAATAATGGAGAATTACCCAAGTCTGGCTGAAGGGAACGGTCTTGAAAACCGTCAGGTCGAGAAATCGGCGCGAGGGTTCGAATCCCTCATTCTCCTTAGGCGAAAGTCTAGTAATAAGCAATCAAGATAATGGAGAATTACCCAAGTCTGGCTGAAGGGAACGGTCTTGAAAACCGTCAGGTCGGGAAACCGGCGCGGGGGTTCGAATCCCTCATTCTCCTTCTGAGTGTGTGAGCACTCCCAAAAGAAATAATATTATCGCGGGATGGAGCAGTTCGGTAGCTCGTCGGGCCCATAACCCGAAGGTCGTAGGTTCAAATCCTACTCCCGCAATTGGTCGCATGGTCTAGCTGGTTAGGACGCCTGCCTGTCACGCAGGAGATCACGGGTTCGAACCCCGTTGTGACCGTTTTTCAATAAAGTTGGAAAAGAGATGGCTCTGTAGCTCAGTTGGTAGAGCAATGCATTGAAGCTGCATGTGTCGGCGGTTCGATTCCGTCCAGCGCCATAGGGGAGACCCTAGGAAGAAAAATAATGCGAATGTAGTTCAATGGTAGAATTCCAGCCTTCCAAGCTGGCTATGCGGGTTCGATTCCCGTCATTCGCTTAGGCGACAGCCGAAAGATGGGCCATTAGCTCAGTTGGTTAGAGCGCTGTGTTGATAACGCAGAGGTCCCAGGTTCGAGTCCTGGATGGCCCATGACAAGAAGAGGACTTCCTCTTCTTTTTTCTTGCCTTTTTTTATTAAAATCGCTATACTAAGAATAAAGAAACGCCCTATCATCAGTAGGTGACAACAGAAAGGTCCTGGTTGCTGCAAAGGTCCACCACCGAAACTCCAATAGGGTTCTCTAGCAAGTAATGTTGCTCGGTTACCGCCGTTACCGGTTAATGAGTGCTGCAGAATGCTGCAGAACTAGGGTGGTACCACGGATTGCGCTTTTTCGTCCCTTGACATGAAAATGTCAGACGAAAAGCGCTTTTTTGTATACAAAAAGGGAGGGCTAAAGATGCTCGATTTAAAATATTTGCGTAAGAACCAAGAAGAAGCAGAACAGAAGTTGCAAGACCGGAAGGTTGAAGCAGGGGTTTTGCAGAAGTTGTTGGATACTGACCAAAAGCGCCGTGACTTAATTGCTAAGGTTGAAGACTTGAAGGCCAAGCGAAACGAAGCATCTGACAAGATTGCCTTTGCTAAGCGCCAAAAGGAAGATGCTTCAGCTGCCATCCAAGAAATGCAGGCTGTTGCTAAGGAAATCAAGGGCTTGGACCAAGAGTTGGAAGAATTGGACGCCGCTGTTCAAGAACAAGCAGCCCATTTGCCAAACATTGCCGAAGATGATGTACCGGTTGGCCCTGATGAAGATGCAAACGTTGAAGTACGCCAGTGGGCGCCAAGTGATTACGAAGGTCGTCCCGCAGCCCACGACCAAGCCCCTGAATGGTTGAAACCACACTTCGAAATCGGTGAAGACTTGGGAATCTTGGACTTTGAACGTGGTGCTAAGGTTTCTGGTGCCCGGTTCTTGTACTATGTTGGTGATGGGGCTCGTTTGGAACGGGCGTTGTACAACTTTATGTTGGACCAACACCGTGAAGAAGGCTATACAGAAATGATTACGCCAATCGTGGTCAACGATTCATCAATGTTTGGAACGGGTCAGTACCCTAAGTTTCAAGATGATGCCTACCGGGTTGCCGGTTTGGACCAAACTTATATTCCAACAGCCGAAGTACCATTGACGAACTACTACTCTGGCGAAACGATTCCAACTGAAGACTTGCCAATTTCAATCACGGCTTTGTCACCATCATTCCGAAAGGAAGCTGGAGCAGCCGGTCGTGACACTCGTGGCTTGATCCGTTTGCACCAATTCAACAAGGTAGAAATGGTGAAGTTTGCGAAACCTGACCAATCCGACCAAGAATTGGAAAAGATGACTCAAAATGCTGAAAACATTTTGCAAAAGTTAGGTTTGCCATACCACGTGATTACCCTTTCAACTGGGGACATGGGCTTCTCAGCTGCCAAGACGCATGATTTGGAAGTTTGGTTGCCAGCCCAGGGAATGTACCGCGAAATTTCATCAGTTTCAAATACCCGTGACTTCCAGGCCCGTCGGATGCACATTACTTACCGAAACGAAGCTGGTAAGTTGGAACTTGTTCACACTTTGAACGGTTCTGGTTTGGCTGTTGGTCGGACGGTTGCTGCTATTTTGGAAAACTACCAAAACGAAGATGGAACAGTGACAATTCCTGAAGCCTTGCGTCCTTACATGGGTGGACAAGAAACTTTGCAAGCAACCCCACACCACTAAGATTAATAAAAGCGTTGAAGCTAGGATTGACCTAGTTTTCAAGCGCTTTTTTTGGTATACTTAATCATAGTATTCTGAAAAATTACAAAAATTAATTGAGATTTTTTTACGAAGGGAGGGTGCCGGTTTAACCGACACCACTAATTTCAATGGCAAACCCAATCAAGAAATTATATGATAACTCAAAGCACCAATTAAAGAAGATTGAAAAGGTTGCAGACCAAGTTGAAGTTTTTGCGGATTCAATGAGCAAGATGTCTGACAAGGACTTGCAAAAAAAGACCCAAGAATTCCAAATCCAAATTCAAAAAGAACTGGGTGGTATCAAAGATGAAACTGCCCGCTTGAAAAAGACTGCTAAGGTCTTAGAAGGGATGTTGCCAGAAGCCTTCGCCGTTGCCCGTGAAGGGGCTAAGCGAGTTTTGGGTTTGTACCCATACCGGGTGCAAATTATGGGTGCCGTCGTTTTGCACGGTGGTAACTTGGCCGAAATGAAGACTGGTGAAGGTAAGACTTTGACGGCCACGATGGCAGTTTATTTGAACGCCTTAGCCGGACAAGGTGTCCACGTTGTTACGGTTAACGATTACTTGTCAAAGCGAGATGCCGAACAAATGGGTCAGTTGTATAACTGGCTTGGTTTGAGTGTTGGGGTCAACGTTGGTGATGATTCACCAGACGAAAAGCGTAAGGCTTACGATGCCGACATCACTTACTCAACGAACTTTAACATTGGGTTTGACTACCTTCGCGATAACATGGTGAACCGGGCTGAAGACCGCGTGATGCAACGTGGTTTGAACTACGCCTTGATTGATGAAGCTGATTCAATCTTGATTGATACGGCCCGGACACCGTTGATTATTTCTGGTCCAGGTTCAGGAATTTCACCTTTGTACCAACAAGTTGACCGTTTTGTTAAGACGTTGACCCGCGATGAAGACTACAAGGTCGATGAAGAAAGTAAGAACACTTCTTTGACTAGTGAAGGAATCAAGAACGCCGAAGTCTTCTTCAACTTGGATAACTTGTATGATGACAAGAACACGGCCTTGACTCACCACGTCGACCAGGCCTTGCGGGCCAACTTTAACTACTTGGATGACAAAGACTATGTTGTTCAAGAAGGTGAAGTTAAGTTGATTGACCAATCAACTGGTCGTATTTCTGAAGGAACTCGTTTGTCTGATGGCTTGCACCAGGCAATTGAAGCCAAGGAAGGTGTTGAGGTTCGCGAAGAAAACAAGTCAATGGCGCAAATCACGTACCAAAACTTGTTCCGGATGTACAAGAAGTTGTCTGGTATGACAGGTACTGCCAAGACGGAAGAAGAAGAATTGCGCGAAATCTACAACATGGAAGTCGTTGAAATTCCAACCAACCGGCCAATTGCCCGTCAAGATTTGCCCGACTTGCTTTATCCGTCATTGAAGACCAAGTTTAGTGCGGTCATCAAGCGTGTGGCAGAATTGCACGCCAATGGTCAACCAATCTTGCTTGGAACCGGTTCAGTTGAATCATCTGAATTGGTGGCAAAGTTGTTGACGGCTAACAAGATTCCGCACCACGTTTTGAACGCTAAGAACAACGAAAAAGAAGCAGATATTATTGCCAACGCCGGACAGCGTGGTGCTGTTACGGTTGCTACCAACATGGCCGGTCGTGGTACTGATATCAAATTAGGCCCTGGTGTCAACGAGCTTGGTGGCTTGGCCGTGATTGCAACAGAACGACACGAATCACGTCGAATTGATAACCAGTTGCGTGGACGTGCCGGTCGTCAAGGGGACAATGGTTCTTCACAGTTCTTCTTGTCATTGCAAGATGACTTGATGATTCGTTTTGGAGCTGAAAAGGTTCGGACCATGTTGCAACGGATGAACATGGATGATGAAGATACTGTCATTACTCACCGTTGGATTACTCGTTCTGTTGAATCAGCCCAAAAGCGTGTTGAAGGAAACAACTACGATACTCGTAAGAATGTTTTGCAGTATGATGATGTTGTCCGTGAACAACGTGAATTGATTTATAAAGAACGCGACCAAGTTTTGGATGAAAAAGACAGCCTTGACTCTGTCTTGTTGCCAATGATTAAGCGGACAATCGACCGCGTGGTTGATGCCCACACCGAGGGTAAGAACTTGGACGGTTGGGATATCGACGCCATTACTGAATACGTTGAAGCTTCATTGACCACCAGCAAGCAGGGGGCTGTCCGCTTGCAAAACTTAGACCGCCAAGGCATTAAGGACCGCTTGTACCAGTTGGCCCTTGAAAACTTGGAAGACAAGAAGAAGAGCCTGAGCGAAGAAGATCAAATGTTGGCCTTTGAACGCGTGGTTATCTTGCGGACGGTTGACCAACACTGGACCGACCACATCGATGCCCTTGATCGCTTGCGCCAAGGAGTTGGTTTGCGTGGTTATGGTCAGTTGAACCCATTGGTTGAATACCAAAACGAAGCCTTTGCCAACTTTAAGAAGATGGTGGCTGACATTGAGTATGATGCTACTCGAACCTTTATGAAGGCCGAAATCCGCAACAATTTAACAGCTTAATTTGAAAGCGAACGTTAAGTTCGCTTTTCTTATGGGAGGATTAGCCATGGAATTAGTGGCAGCCAAGCAGGCATTAACGACAATCAAAGAAGATATTGCCCGGTTTGAAAAGACCTTGGACCTGGATGCTTTGACGGAAGAAATTGCCGATTACGAATACCAAATGACCGAACCTGACTTTTGGAATGACCAAAAGTCAGCCCAAGAAGTCATTGATAAAGCCAATGTCTTAAAAAAGCGGCGCGATTCTTTTTTGAATTTGTCAACGCAAGCAGAAGACATTGAAGTCTTAATTGAGATGGTTGGCGATGACCCAGATGATGGGGATAGCCAGCAAGAATTGACCGACTTAGTCGAAAAGACGCAAAAAGACGTCGAAGCCTACAACTTGGAACAACTGTTGACGGGCGAATACGACGAAAACAACGCCATCTTAGAAATTCATCCGGGGTCTGGTGGTACTGAATCGACCGACTGGGGTGAAAGCCTCTACCGGATGTATACTCGCTGGGCTAATAGCCACGACTTTAACGTGGAAGTCTTGGACTACCATGCTGGGGACGAGGCCGGGATTGATTCGGCAACTTTGAAAATCGCCGGCCACAATGCCTACGGGTTCTTGCGGTCTGAAAAGGGTGTTCACCGCTTTGTTCGAATTTCACCCTTTGATTCTGCTGGTCGTCGGCACACGTCTTTCGTTTCGGTTGATGTGATGCCAGAATTGGATGACAGCATCGAAGTTGAAGTGCGTGATGACGACATCAAGATGGATGTTTTCCGCTCTGGTGGAGCCGGGGGACAAAACGTCAACAAGGTTTCAACCGGGGTGCGTTTGACCCACGAACCAACCGGGATTGTTGTTTCCTCAACGGTGGAGCGGACCCAGTATGGCAACCGTGACTATGCGATGCGGTTGTTGAAGGGGAAATTGTACCAGTTGGAATTAGAAAAGCAGGAAGCTGAACGAGCAGCCCTGTCCGGCGAGAAGATGGAAAACGGCTGGGGTTCCCAGATTCGTTCTTACGTCTTGCACCCCTACCAAATGGTAAAAGACCACCGGACCAATTACGAAAGTAACCAACCACAAGCGGTCTTAGATGGTGACCTTGACCCATTGATCAACGCTTACTTGCAGTGGCAACTGAGTTTGAAAAATCCAGATTAAGACTTTTATTAGAAGACCAAGCCTGTGCTTGGTCTTCTTTTGACCATTGATGGTCTTTAAAGAAGAGTCCAACCTGCGTTATAATATATACCAATATGAGGTTTTTGTTCCCGTCACTTGATGACTAAGGAGGGCAGATGGAAAGTAAATATACAAAATCAGCACAAAAAGTCTTGTCACTAGCACAAGAAAAAGCCAAGTACTTCCGCCACCGGGCGGTTGGAACGGAACACTTGCTCCTTGGTTTAGCCGAAGAAAAGGATGGTGTCGCTGCCAAAGTTTTGGCAGAGTCTAACTTGACCGCCGAGGAAATCCAAGAAGAAGTCCAGTTTTATACCGGTTTTGGAATCGAAGGCGAAATGGATAAGAAGACGGTTCTACCATATTCTCCTAAAGCGGCTTCGATTTTGAAGTGGGCGGCTGACCAGGCCGAGGTGATGGACCAGCAAGAAGTTGGAACAGAACACTTGCTCCTATCCTTAATCCAAGACCAAAGTATCCTGTCTTCTCGGATCTTGCTGAGCTTGGATATCAACTTGAAAGAGTTGAATAAGGCCGTTTTGCGCCGATTGGGTGTAACGGACCTCCGCAAGCAAATGAAACAACAAAAGGACAAGGAAAAAAAGCAGGGCACCCCAACCCTTGATAAGCTGGCCCGGGATATGACCCAGTCCGCCAAGGCTGGTAAGTTGGACCCTGTGATTGGCCGTGATACTGAAGTTCGCCGAGTGGTTCAAATCCTTTCTCGTCGGTCAAAGAACAACCCCGTCTTGGTTGGTGAACCAGGAGTTGGAAAGACAGCAATCGCCGAAGGCTTGGCTCAACGAATTGTTCAGGGACAGGTGCCCGACTCCTTGAAGCGCAAGCGCTTGATGGCCCTTGATATGGGGTCCTTGGTTGCTGGCACTAAGTACCGTGGTGAGTTTGAAAGTCGGTTGAAGCAACTGATTGAAGAAATCGAAGACGACGGCCAGGTCGTCTTGTTCGTTGATGAACTCCATACCCTGGTTGGTGCTGGAGGGGCAGAAGGGGCGATTGACGCCGCTAATATCCTGAAACCAGCCTTGGCCCGGGGTGAGTTGCAAATGCTTGGTGCGACAACCTTTGATGAGTACCAGCAGTACATCGAACAAGACGCCGCCTTAGAACGGCGGTTTGCTCAAGTGACAATTAACGAGCCCTCAAGCGAAGAAGCAATTACCATCTTGAATGGGATTAAAGATAAGTTCGAGTCGTTCCACCAGGTGGATATTGAACCAGCTGCCATTGAGGCGGCGGTGAATTTGTCAGCCCGGTACATTACTAGTCGGTTCTTACCCGATAAAGCGATTGACCTGGTCGATGAGGCGGCTGCCAAAGTTCGAATTGACGATGTCGACCGGTCAACACCACTGCATAAGGCCCGGGCCGAATTGGTTCGAATCCAGCAAGAAAAAGATGACGCGATTGCAGCAATGGACTTTGAAAAGGCGGCCGAATTGCGCTTAGCCGAAATGGAACTACGTAAGAAAATCGACCGGTCACTGCTTCGCAAGGAAAAGAAGCAGGAAAAGGACCAGTCCTTTGGCTTAAAGGTTACACCGGCCAATATCGCTCAAGTCATTTCTCAGCAGACCGGCGTTCCTTTGACCCAGGTTGAAAAGGCCGAGTCTGACCAGTTGGTTAACTTGGAAAAGGAATTAGGCAAGCGGGTGATTGGCCAAAAGAAGGCAGTTTCCGCTGTCGCCCGGTCAATCCGGCGCTCACGGTCTGGCTTAGCTGACCCGAAGCGGCCAATTGGAACTTTCTTGTTCCTTGGCCCAACTGGGGTTGGAAAGACTGAATTGGCCAAGGCTCTGTCGGAGTTGATGTTTGGCTCAGAAGACAACATGATCCGGGTGGATATGTCAGAGTACCAAGAACAGTACTCGGCTTCCCGGTTGATTGGTTCGGCCCCCGGCTATGTTGGCTACGACCAGGGTGGTCAGTTGACGGAACAGGTCCGCAACCACCCTTACTCAATCGTCTTACTGGATGAAGTTGAAAAGGCCCACCCCGATATCTACAATTTGATGTTGCAGGTCTTTGATGATGGCTTTTTGACCGATGCCAAGGGTCGTAAGGTTAACTTCCGCAATACTGTGATTATCATGACTTCCAACTTGGGAGCAACCCGGTTGCGTGATGAAAAGATGCTTGGTTTTGGTTCGACTGATTTGCACGATGATAACCAAGCGGTTGAAGCTAAAATCCGGGAAACGGTTAAGGAAACTTTCCGTCCTGAATTTATCAACCGAATCGATGAAGTTCTGGTCTTCGATGCCTTGAGTCAACCAGAAGTCCGGCAAATTGTCCGCTTGATGACCAAGTCACTCTTGCGGCGGGTTGCTGAACAAGGCGTCAAGGTTAAGATGACCGAGGCCGCTATCGATGCGATTGCTAATAAGGGCTATGACCGGGAATACGGAGCCAGACCAGTCCGACGGGTGATCCAAACTGAAGTGGAAGACAAGTTGTCTGAAGCTTTGCTGGATGGTCAAATTTCCGCCGAAGACGTGGTTACCATTGGTGCCAAAAATGGCGAAGTTCAATTAAAAGTAAAACACCCTGGCGATGACCAGGCAAAAGAAGCGTAAGCAAAAAGACCGGCTGTGAGGCTGGTCTTTTTTGTTGGTTAATTCTGAAAATCATGCGTTTTTTATTTTTAGTTTAAAATATATCATTAAATAATTATTTATTTAATATATTAAAATTTTTTAGTATAATTTAGTTTGGTGAACAAAGAAAAGATTGAATAATAGTATCAGAAAATAAAGATTGACTGTTGGTATTTACACAGAAAGGAAGTAACGATGCCAACTGAATTTAATCGCAAAAGACTTATTATTGTTTATTTATGGGTTTTTTCAATTATTGTCGTGTCAGCTATTAACCAGCCACTTTCGGAAGTAGCCTGGTTTCCGCCTGTTTTAATTATTCCGTTTGTTTTTTGGGGCAAGGCCGGGCTTAAAAAGTTATTTCAATCAATTAGTCGTCCGTTCCTGATTCAAGGTTCTGTTTTAGTAGTTGGATTCTTGGCTTTTGAATTTATAATAGATTGGATTGAATGGTATTTTTTTAAAAATGTGAATGATGGAGAAAATCCTATTCAGCAAATGATTGGTAGTCATTACGGACAACCTATTTTCTTTCTTATGTTAATTTGGTTGGTATTCCAAGTGACTTTGGAAGAGTTATCAGAAGTGACAATTTTTACCGCCTTTCATCAATTAGTTAAACGGTATAAGTATGGGGTGCTTTATACTTTTCTCTTCAATGACTTCATGATTGCCATGCTGCATGGCAATACCTACCAATGGAAATGGGGCGCGTTGCTGATTATAGGATTGGGTTATTCTTTTATTACCTATGCTTGGTATAAGACCGGTTCAATTCGTGCCTCAATCTATGTTCATTATGCTTTTGATGCGGTAATTATGATATTTAATTTATAAGTAAAAGCGTGCCCTCCGTGCACGCTTTCTTTATTTTTGAAACCAATAGTTTGCTAACTCACTCACCAACCAGCCCCAAAATAAATAAGGAATCAGTGGCACCGACTGGTTTTGCCAGAGCCAACAGACTGCCAGGGCAGTTATGCTTGCTACCATCAGTGCTAAAGCAAAACCAGCCAAGGACATCGTGGCAAAGAGCAGTAAGATCACGGGAATGTCCCCGTTACCTAATTGGTCTTGCCAAGAGAGGTAGCTAAGCAGTGACCACAGAAAGAAAAAGACTGGCCAGTCAGATGCTTGCTGCTGGTTAAAGACCAGAACACCGACGAACGCTAGCCAGGCCAAATAAGCCGAGCAGGTCTTGGTTAGAGCGTCCTCTCGCGCTAAGAACAATAACAGGTAGAAGGTCGCCAAAGAACCAAGTCCGCTGACTATAAAGACCAGGGTGGCTGCCACCGGCACTAAGAGTTCCAAAACAATCGTTTCCCACCAGGTAGTAAACCTTTTCTGGCAGTACCGGCACCGTCCCCGAGACCATAAGGCCGACAGAAGGGGGATGAGGTCGAACCAGGCAAGTGGTGTCTTGCAGGTAAAACAATAAGACCGGTCGGTCCACAGGCTAACTCCGGTTGATGACCGGTCAGCTAGGCAGAGAATCAGTGAAGTGACAATGAATTGGGTGAGTAAAATAAATAAGTTTTCCATACTATATAGTTCGAAGTAGAAGGTAAATTATTTCAGTCAATTAAAAAGAATTTTCAACTGCCATTTTAAGGTTGAATTTGCCAGCGAGAAAAAGAACAAATTTTTACGGAAAAAACCTAGAAAAAGCCCTTGACTTCGGCCCATAATCTGCTATTATATTCAACGTGCTTTTAAGTCATTTGCCACTTTTGTCGGTTAACTCCGTCAAAAAGGCAGTGTAAAGGTAAGTCTAAGCAGGACTTCCGGGAGCACTTTTGTTTATTGACAAAAATGACACACCTGGAACTGTGAAAACAAAAGTTAAGGAGAACAGTAGGATGCCTACAATTAACCAATTGGTTCGTAAGTCACGTAAGTCTCAAGCGACTAAGTCAAAGTCACCAGCCTTGAACTTCGGCTACAACTCAATGAAGAAGAAGGCAACGAACAACGTTGCCCCACAAAAGCGTGGCGTTGCCACTCGTGTCGGAACTTTGACACCAAAGAAGCCTAACTCAGCTTTGCGTAAGTACGCTCGTGTACGTTTGTCAAACTTGTACGAAGTTACGGCTTATATCCCAGGTATCGGGCACAACTTGCAAGAACACTCGGTTGTTTTGATCCGTGGTGGTCGTGTTAAGGATTTGCCTGGTGTTCGTTACCACGTTATCCGTGGTGCTTTGGATACTGCCGGTGTTGAAGGTCGAATGACTTCACGTTCTAAGTACGGAACGAAAGCTCCTAAGAAGTAAGAAGGAAAGGAAAACTCATGCCACGTAAAGGTTATACGAAGCGTCAGGAAGTTTTGCCTGACCCAATTTACAATTCAAAGTTAGTTTCTCGTTTGATCAACAAGTTGATGATCGACGGAAAGCGCGGTACTGCATCAACAATCTTGTACGATGCCTTTGACCGTATCAAGGAAACTACTGGAAACGATCCACTAGAAGTTTTCCAACAAGCAATGGAAAACATCATGCCTGTCTTGGAAGTTAAGGCACGTCGTGTTGGTGGATCTAACTACCAGGTTCCAATCGAAGTTCGTCCTGACCGTCGGACTACTTTGGGCTTGCGTTGGTTGGTTAACTATGCTCGTTTGCGTAACGAACATACAATGGACGAACGCTTGGCTAAGGAAATCATTGACGCAGCCAACGAAAACGGTGCTTCAGTTAAGAAGCGCGAGGACACTCACAAGATGGCAGAAGCCAACCGTGCCTTCGCTCACTACCGTTGGTAGGATATCGCAGTTGCTTGGCTTAAACCAAGCAATTCGAGCCTACTAACCGGCTCATAATTTTTCAAAAAGCGAACAAAATTCTTGGTCGCTTTTTGTTGCAAACAGGATAAAAATTAGGAGATCATAATGGCAAAGCGTGAATACCCGCTTGACCGTACTCGTAACATCGGTATCATGGCCCACATCGATGCCGGTAAGACGACTACGACAGAACGAATCTTGTACTATACTGGTAAGATTCACAAAATTGGTGAAACCCACGATGGTGCTTCACAAATGGATTTCATGGAACAAGAAAAGGAACGTGGAATCACGATCCAGTCAGCCGCTACTACTGCGGTATGGCGTGGCTTCTTTGACCAATACGAAAACACACCTTACCGTGTTAACATCATTGATACCCCAGGTCACGTGGACTTCACGATCGAAGTTGAACGTGCCCTTCGTGTGTTGGATGGTGCCGTTGCCGTCTTAGATGGTGCCGCTGGTGTTGAACCACAAACTGAAACAGTTTGGCACCAAGCTACTACTTATAACGTTCCCCGGATTGTTTTCGTTAATAAGATGGATAAGTTGGGTGCTGACTTTGAAATGTCAGTTAACTCAATGCACGAACGTTTGCAAGTTAACGCCGAAGCTATCCAATGGCCAATTGGTGCCGAAGACAGCTTTGAAGGTGTGATTGACTTGGTTACTGAACAAGCTTTCTACCCAACTGATGACCTTGGCTCAAACTGGGAACCACGTGAAATTCCTGACAACTACAAGGAAATCGTTGCTACTAAGCGCGAAACCATGATTGAAGCGGTTGCGGACGTCGATGAAGAATTGATGGAAAAGTACTTGGATGGTCAAGAAATTTCTGTTGATGAATTGAAGGCTGCTATCCGTCGTGCCACTTTGGCACTTGAATTCTACCCAGTTCTTGCAGGTTCAGCCTACAAGGATAAGGGTGTTCAAATGGTTTTGGATGCCGTTGTTGACTACTTGCCAGGTCCTCTAGAAGTTCGTCCTTATGTCGCAACTGACCCTAAGACGGATGAAGAAGTTGACTTGATTGCCGATGATGATAAGCCATTTGCGGCTTTGGCATTTAAAATCATGACTGATCCTTTCGTTGGTCGTTTGACATTTATGCGTGTGTATACTGGTACTTTGCAATCAGGTTCATACGTTCAAAACACTTCTTCAGATACTCGTGAACGTGTTGGTCGTTTGCTTCAAATGCACGCCACTTCACGGACTGAAATCGAAGAAGTCTTCTCAGGTGATATCGCTGCTGCGATCGGTTTGAAGAACACGACTACTGGTGATTCTTTGACTGCTACTGACCACCCATTGATTCTTGAATCAATGGAATTCCCAGAACCTGTTATCGAATTGGCCATCGAACCAAAGACCAAGGCAGACCAAGACAAGTTGTCTACTGCTTTGCAAAAGTTGGCTGAAGAAGATCCTTCATTCCGTGCTACTACCAACCCTGAAACTGGTGATACTTTGATCGCTGGAATGGGTGAATTGCAGTTGGATATCATGGTTGACCGTATGCGCCGTGAATTTAACGTTGAAGCCCAAGTTGGTGCACCTCAAGTTGCTTACCGTGAAGCATTTACGAAGACTGTTGAAGCTCGTGGATTCTTCAAGCGCCAGTCTGGTGGTAAGGGACAGTATGGTGACGTTTGGATTGAATTCGGTCCTAACGATGAAGGTGAAGGCTTCGAATTCCAAGATGATATTGTCGGTGGTGTTGTTCCTCGTGAATACATCCCTTCAGTTGAAGCTGGTTTGAAGGAAGCAATGAATGCTGGTCCATTGGCCGGTTTCCCATTGGTTGACTTGAAGGCACGTTTGTACGATGGTTCTTACCACGATGTCGATTCTTCTGAAGCTGCCTTTAAGATTGCCGCTTCACTTGCTTTGAAGGAAGCTTCAAAGACTGCCGGTGCCGTTATTTTGGAACCAATCATGGCTGTTGATATCGTTGTTCCTGAAGAAAACCTTGGTGATGTGATGGGACATGTTTCTGCACGTCGTGGTTTGATTGAAGGACAAGAAAACCGTGGACCTGTTTTAGCTGTTAAGGCACAAGTGCCTTTGTCAGAAATGTTCGGTTATGCAACGACTTTGCGTTCATCAACGCAAGGACGTGGTACTTTCCAGATGGTATTCGACCACTATCAAGCTGTTCCTAAGAACGTTCAAGAAGAAATCATTAAGGCCCAAGGTAAGGAAGCTTAATTGCGACTTTCGTTTGAGCCAAAAGCAGGTCAGTTTTCTGGCCTGCTTTTTTGGTACATAATAGGGGTAGTGAGTCTCACTACCAAATAAAGGGGAGAAGTATTATGGAAGATCAAAAAGCACTGTTGGCCTTTGACCAGGTCGCCTTGTCCTTTGGGGAAACGGAGGTTTTAAAGCGAATTGACTTGGAACTCGAATCAGGCCAGTTTTATACTTTACTCGGCCCATCTGGGTCTGGAAAGTCGACGATTTTAAAGCTGATTTCCGGTCAACTTCAAGCAGACTCCGGCAAAATTTACTTTGAAGGACAGGTGATTAACGACCTGCCAGCCGAAAAGCGACGAGTTAACACTGTCTTTCAGAACTATTCTCTGTTTCCTAATATGAGCGTTTTTGACAACGTCGCCTTTGGTCCCCGGTTGAAGAAGTTGTCCCCGACCGCTATTAAAGAAAAAGTCCATGAGATGCTGGCTTTGGTGAAGTTGGCTGGTTTTGAAAACCGGGAAATTACCGAATTATCCGGTGGTCAGCAACAGCGAGTCGCTATTGCCCGGGCCCTGGCAAACGACCCAGAACTTTTGCTCTTAGACGAACCCTTGTCCGCCTTAGACTACAAGCTCCGCAAGGAAATGCAGCAAGAACTCCGTAATATTCAAAAGCGGTTAGGAATCACCTTTGTTTTCGTTACCCACGACCAGGAAGAGGCCCTTGCCATGTCTGACTGGATTTTTGTCATGAACGATGGCAAAATCCAGCAAAACGGGACGCCGGAAGATATTTACGATGAACCGATTAACCACTTTGTTGCCGACTTTATTGGGGAAACTAATATTGTTCCCGGTGTGATGAAAAAAGACTACCTGGTTCACTTTGTCGGTAGAGACTTTGATAACGTTGATGCTGGAATGAAAGCCAATGAGCCGGTCGAAGTTGTTTTACGACCTGAAGATTTGGATTTGGTAAGGCCGGTCGAAGGAAAGTTAGTGGTGACAATTAAAGACCAACTCTTCCGTGGTGACTACTATGAAATTACTGCAGTCGACGATGACCAAAACGAGTGGCAGGTCCAGGCCACTAACCCTGCGGTCGTTGGTGACCGGGTTGGCCTGACCTTTGACCCCGAAGACATCCATATCATGCGCTACCACGAAAGTGAAGCAGCCTTTGATGCCCGCCTGGAAGCCTACGAGGATGACGGGACAGAAGGGGGCCAGGCATGACGACCTCCTTTAACAAGCAAAAACGGCACTTTACGAATTTTTATATGGCGACCTATGGGATTTGGTTAGTATTATTCGTGGTGGCACCGCTGGTCTTACTCTTAGTCGAATCTGTCCAGGCACCGGGTCATGGGTTTACCCTGGCAAACTACCAGACTTTCTTTACATCTGGAACGTATTTGGCAATGGCCTTTAATTCGGTCTGGTACGCTTTTTTAATTACGGTGGTCACGCTGGTCTTGGCTTACCCAACGGCCTACTTTTTAACGACATTGAAAAATAAGCAGTTTTGGCTTTTGATGGTGATCTTACCAACCTGGATTAACTTGTTGTTGAAAACCTACGCCTTTATTGGCCTGTTTGGTCATAGCGGCCTGATTAATAGTACGTTGTCCGAGGCTGGTTTTCACCCGGTCCAACTGCTTTTTACGGATTGGTCTTTCTTGTTAGTTGCAGCTTACATTGAGCTTCCCTTTATGATTTTGCCAATCTTTAATGGCTTAAATGAAATCGACCCATTGCTGGCAGCTGCCAGCCGGGACCTAGGCGCTAGTGGCTGGCAAACCTTGAAAAAGGTAATTTGGCCATTGTCCTTGCCGGGGGTAAAAGCCGGCATCCAAGCGGTCTTTATCCCCAGCCTGTCACTCTTTATGATTACCCGCTTAATCGGCGGTAACCGGGTTATTACCCTGGGAACGGCGATTGAGGAGCACTTCTTAGCCACTCAAAACTGGGGATTTGGGGCCACGATTGGCGTGATTTTGATTATCGCGATGGTGGTTACGATGGTGCTGACCCAAGATAAAAAACGGGGAGGTCGGTCATGAAAAAATTAAAAACGACTTACTTGGTCTTTATTTTTCTATTGCTGTACCTGCCAATTATTTACCTGGTGGCCTATTCCTTCAATGCCGGCACAACAATGCAGGGCTTTGCCGGCTTTTCCTTTAAGCACTATGTTGAACTCTGGCAGGATACTCGGTTAATTGACATTGTCTTTGAAACGGCGATTTTAGCCCTGCTGTCATCACTGATTGCCACGATTGTTGGGACACTCGGTGCTCTGGCTATTTTCCGGACTCACCGGCAAGCACTAAAGACAGTCCTATTGTCATTAAATAATGTTTTGTTGGTTTCACCCGATGTAATTATCGGGGCCTCCTTCTTGATTTTCTTTACGACCTTAGGCTTTGCCCTCGGTTTTACGACGGTCTTATTAGCTCACGTTGCCTTTTCGATTCCGATTGTGGTGTTGATGGTCTTGCCCCGGCTGCAGGAAATGAACCCCGACCTAGCTTTGGCCGCCCAGGACTTAGGGGCTAAGCCAACCCAGGTCTTGGGCCAGGTGACTTTGCCGGTGATTATGCCCGGAATTGTGGCGGGCTTCTTTATGGCTTTGACTTATTCGTTAGACGACTTCGCCGTGACCTTCTTTGTCACGGGCAATGGCTTTTCAACTTTAGCGGTTGAAATCTACTCCCGGGCTCGGCAGGGGGTTTCGCTCGAAATTAACGCCCTGTCCGCTTTAATTTTCTTGCTGTCCTTGCTCGGAGCATCTGGCTACTACCTATACCGTCATTATCACCAGGCCGGTAAAGTCTTTGCGCCAAAGGAGAAGGTCAAATGAAAAAGATTATGATTAGTATCCTGGCGATTTTGTTAGCGGTGGGGGGCTTGCTGGTTGGCAAGGTTGCATTTGACAATAGTCGCAAAGATGAAGTTAGCGGTGACAAGGTTTTAAACTTTTATAACTGGGGCGATTACATTGACCCGGACTTGCTGACGAAGTTCACTAAAGAGACCGGCTACAAGGTTAACTACCAGACCTTTGATTCCAACGAGGCGATGTACACCAAGATTAAGCAGGGTGGGACCAACTACGACCTGACTGTGCCATCCGATTACATGGTGGAAAAGATGGCCAAGGAAGGGCTCTTATCCCCGCTTGATAAGAGCAAACTGACGGGGATGGGGAACATTAACGCCCGGTTCTTAAACCAGACCTTTGATAAGGGTAACCGCTACTCGGTGCCGTACTTCTGGGGGACCCTCGGGATCTTGTATAACAAGACCAAGGTCAGACCCGACCAGATTGATACCTGGTCCAAGCTCTGGTCGCCGCAGTTCAAAGGCCAGATTATGCTAGTTGATTCCGCCCGCGATATTCTGGGGATGACACTAATTTCCCAAGGCAAGTCGGTTAATGACCAAAACGTGGCCGATTTGGCCGCAGCCAAGGGCAAATTAAGTACCCTGATGCCAAACGTGAAGGCGATTGTTGCCGACGAACTAAAGATTTACATGGCCCAGGGCGAAGCCAACATCGGCGTGACCTACTCCGGTGAGGCGGCCCAGGCAATGTCACAAAATGCCAACCTGGCCTACTTAGTACCAAAAGACGGGTCCAACGAATGGTTTGATAACTTGGTGATTCCCAAGAACGCCAAGCATAAGGCCGCAGCCTACGCCTTTATCAACTTCATGAACGAACCAGAAAATGCCAAGCAAAACGCCGAGTACGTTGGCTATGCGACTGCCAACCAAAAGGCCTACGACCTATTGCCGGCATCCGAAAAGTCCAACCAGGCCTTTTACCCTAGCACCAGTATCCTTGACCGGCTCCAGGTTTATCAGACCCTTAACCAGAAATGGACGGAGCGGTATAACGATGCCTTCTTGGAGTTTAAGATGTTGCGGTAGAAGATACTACTGAAAGTTAGATTTTATTTATGAGTAAGTTTTTCAATAAAAGCTATGTATCTTTGTTCTAATTTGGTTCAGAAACAAATGTTTCTAAGCAATACACGATTAGTAACGGTAAAATTGAACCATCTCTTGCAACAACAATTAATCAAGCAGGTGGACCAGTTTCAGATGTATCATTATCTGAAAGTATGGATAAGTTCACTGCCGGTCTTACAAGTGGTTTTGTTACTTTTGGTGTTGAGCATTCTTATAAGCTTCGAGGGTTAGAAAGCTCAACGCACATTACAATTGCAATTTCTGATGATAATCCAAATCAAAGTAATGATCAATTAAAGGGAAAAACTTCAATTGTTTTTGATATTTATATCAACAACGGAGGATTGGGTGATTTTCAATCAGGAAATAAATTAACAGAAACACAAAAGGCTAATTATAATGAAGTGATGCAAAACCTTGAACATTTTAGCCCATATGCAGCTGTTGGTATTGGCGCAGTGGCTGCTACAGCGGTCCTATTTATACCATTGGCAGGTTTATCGGTGGGTGATGGAGTTGCTGAAGTTGTGTCAGTATTATTAACCTCATTTTCAGGAAAGACGGCTTAGAAGAATATAATTTGCTAATATCTAAATTCGTCTGTAAACTAAATAATTAAAAAGGAATGGTTTAATGTTTGATATTTACTTTCAAGAACGAAAAGAGAAACAAAAGTTTATTGTCATTCATTCAATGGGGTTGATAGCCTTCTTTATTTTAATGTGGCTTGCCATCATTACCATTGAACTGAAAGGGTTAATTCGCCCAGGTGGAGTCTCGTCTACAACTAATCGATGGCTAGTCCTAGAGGCCAATGTTATTCCAGTTTTGATTATCTTTTATGCTGTTGTCTGGCGGGCTATTTTGGTAGTAATCAACTATAAAAATAATTATCAAACGATGGAAGTTGTTACTGATAACCAGGTTCTTAAAAATAACTTACGACAGCTAGGGAGGTTGAAGTACTACCATTTTGGTGTCTATTATTCCAATCAATATACCTTCTTTGAAATTTTGCCGGTACTGCCCTGGAAGAAAACCAAGTTATTGGTCTTTCAGAATGCTAAGGTTGAATTTACCGGGGTTGATATGGCGGAATTTCATGTATTTAACGAAGCTGAAGATCAATCCAATAATTTGGTGTTAAGTCGTTTTGAATCAGAAGTATTTGTTAGGAATTGGGGTTTCGTGGTGAAGTGGGCTGATAAACAAAATCGGAAAGTTCGTTCTTATATTCAGCCACCCGTATTGGAAGTTTTTCGGATGAATAGTTAAAATAACAAATAGTATTCATAAAGCAGGAACGAAACATATTCGTTCCTGCTTTTTTTCTGGATGAACTTACTATAGTAAGAAAAACTAAAATTTGGTAAAATATTTGAAGACAAAAAACATTTTGCTTGAATTTTGCTGGACAAAAGTTCTCACAAAATTCCCCTAAAAAACCCGGAAAAACCCTTGCTATGCAAGGGTTTTTCTGTTATTATATTCAAGTACGCCTTTTGGGGTTGCCGATGCAAACCCCCTAAAAAGACTGGTGTATCAACGTTTAGCGATGATGATTAAGGTTGCGACACGCGCGGCCGCGTTGCCATGGGCGCGCAAACACTGCAAGGTGTTGTCGGTTTTTGATCGGAGTTAGCTGATTTACAAAATCAACGAGGAGGCACAAAATGGCACAAAAGAAGATCCGTATCCGCTTGAAGGCATACGAACACCGTATCTTGGACCAATCAGCAGACAAGATTGTTGAAACAGCAAAGCGGACTGGCGCAGAAATTGCCGGCCCAATTCCTTTGCCTACTGAACGGACATTGTACACGGTGCTTAGTTCACCCCACAAGTACAAGGATGCTCGTGAACAGTTCGAAATGCGAACTCACAAGCGTTTGGTCGACATTGTGAACCCTACTGACAAGACAGTTGACGCATTGCGTAAGCTTGAATTGCCAGCAGGTGTTGCAATTGAAATCAAGCTCTAATAAGTACCACCCCGCTAAAATAATTTAGCGACGAAATGAAGGAGATTAGTCATGACTAAAGGTATCTTAGGCCGTAAAGTCGGTATGACTCAGGTTTTTACTGAATCTGGTGAATTGATCGCCGTGACTGCTGTTGAAGCTACTCCAAACGTTGTTTTGCAAGTTAAGACGCAAGCAACTGATGGATACAACGCTTTGCAGTTGGGTTACCAAGACAAGCGCGAGATTTTGTCAAACAAACCTGAACAAGGCCACGTTGCAAAAGCCAACACAGCCCCTAAGCGCTACATTCGTGAAGTCCGTGATGCGGAAGGCGAATACAGCGTTGGGGATGCAATTGCTGTTGACACTTTCCAAGCCGGTGAATATGTTGATGTTACTGGTGTAACTAAGGGACACGGTTTCCAAGGTGCAATCAAGCGCTTGGGACAATCACGTGGTCCTATGAGCCACGGTTCTCGTTACCACCGTCGCCCAGGTTCAATGGGTGCCATCATTAACCGCGTCTTCCCTGGTAAGTTGTTGCCAGGTCGGATGGGTAACCGTAAGCGCACAATGCAAAACATTGCTGTTGTGCACGTTGATGTTGAAAACAACTTGTTGTTGTTGAAGGGTAACGTCCCTGGTGCCAACAAGTCACTTTTGACCATCAAGTCAACTGTTAAGACAAACGCAAAGCACCCTGAAATCAAGATGGCCGGCTCAAAGCCAGCTGCTGATGCTCAGGCTGATGAAGAAGCATAAAAATTTATAGAAAGGAGAACAATCAATCATGACAAAAGTTGCTGTATTAAAGCAAGATGGTTCAAAGTCAGCTGACTTGGATCTACAAGATGCAGTTTTCGCTGTTGAACCAAACAATGCTGTGATTACTGACGCTGTTTTGATGCAACGCGCATCAATGCGTCAAGGAACGCACGCGGTTAAGAACCGTTCCGCTGTTTCTGGTGGTGGTCGTAAGCCATGGAAGCAAAAGGGAACTGGTCGTGCCCGTCAAGGTTCTATCCGCGCTCCACAATGGCGTGGTGGTGGAATCGTGTTCGGTCCAACCCCTCGTTCTTACTCATACCGGATCAACAAGAAGGCTTATCAATTAGCCTTGAAGTCAGCCTTGTCACAAAAGTTGGCTGATAACAAGTTGGTCGTTGTTGATGCTTTGGCCTTTTCTGAAGCTAAGACCAAGGACTTCAAGCAAGTCTTGGCTAACTTGGCTGTGGATTCAAAGGCTTTGGTAATCGTTGATGAAGATAACCAAAACGCATTGTTGTCAGCTCGTAACTTGGCAAACGTTCAAGTGATGACAACAAAGGGTATTAACGTCTTGGACGTTGTTAACGCCGACAAGTTGGTGGTTGTTCAAGCAGCGATCGAAGAAATCCAAGGAGGTCTCGCCTAATGGATGCACGCGATATTATCCGCCGCCCAATCATTACCGAAGCTTCAATGGCGCAAACTGAAATGAAGCGTTACGTCTTTGAAGTCGATGTTCGGGCTACTAAGCCAGAAATCAAGCGAGCAATCGAAGAAGTTTTCGATGTACAAGTTGCTCGTCTTAACACCGCAAATGTTCGCGGTAAGAAGAAGCGTCAAGGTCGCTATGTTGGCTTCACTCGTAAGATGAAGAAGGCCACTGTTACTTTGAAGGCTGACTCAAAAGATATTCAAATCTTTAACGAAGGTTAATTTTTATATAGGAGGATAAGACATTGGCTATCAAGAAATTTAAGCCAACCTCAAATGGACGTCGTAACATGACGGCTTCTGATTTCTCAGAAATCACTAAGACGACGCCTGAAAAGAGTTTGTTGGCTAAAAAGTCAAAGACTGGTGCCCGTAACGCATCAGGTCGTATGACAGTTCGCCACAAGGCTGGTGGGCACAAGCAGGCCTATCGTATTATCGACTTTAAGCGGGTGAAGGACAACAAGTCTGCCACTGTTAAGGCCATCGAATACGATCCAAACCGTACTGCTAACATTGCTTTGATCATCTATGAAGATGGTATCAAGGCTTACATCTTGGCGCCTAAGGGACTTAAGGTTGGCGATAAGGTTCAATCTGGTCCTGATGCCGACATCAAGGTCGGTAATGCCTTGCCATTGAGCGCAATCCCTGAAGGTACTTTGGTTCACAACATCGAATTGAAGCCTGGTAAGGGTGGACAGTTGGCTCGTTCAGCTGGTGCCTCAGCCCAAATCTTGGGACGTGATGGTAAGTACACAATCGTTCGTTTGACTTCTGGTGAAGTTCGTTTGGTTCTTGAAACCAGCCGTGCAACGATCGGTGAAGTTGGTAACGCTGAACACTCATTGATCAACTGGGGTAAGGCCGGACGTAACCGTTGGCGTGGAAAGCGCCCACACGTTCGTGGTTCTGTAATGAACCCTAACGATCACCCACACGGTGGTGGTGAAGGTAAGGCTCCTGTTGGTTTGCCAAGTCCATTGTCCCCATGGGGTAAGAAGACTGTTGGTAAGAAGACTCGCGATAAGAAGAAGAACTCAACTAAGTTCATCGTTCGTGGTCGTAAGAGTAAGTAAGGGAAGGAGATAACTAATGGCTCGTAGTTTGAAAAAGGGACCATTTGCGGACCCACACTTGCTTAAGAAAATCGAGGCCCAAGCGGACCAAGAAAAGAAGTCAGTGATCAAGACTTGGTCACGTCGTTCAACGATTTTCCCAAGTTTTATTGGATTTACAATTGCTGTCTATGATGGACGCAAGCACGTCCCAGTTTATGTTCAAGACGATATGGTTGGTCACAAGTTAGGTGAATTTGTTCCAACTCGTACGTTTAAGGGACACAAAGTTGACGATAAGAAGACTAAGTAAGGAGGAAATGAAAAATGGCTGAACAAGTAACATCAGCTCGGGCGACCGCCAAGATCGTTCGCGTTGCCCCTCGTAAGGCGCGCTTAGTTCTTGACACTATCCGTCGCAAGAATGTCGAAGAAGCATTCGCAATTTTGAAGTTCCTACCTAATACTTCTACTGAAGATATTTATAAGGTTTTGAACTCAGCAGTTGCTAACGCTGAAAACAACTTTTCACTTGACCGTGGAGATTTGATCGTAAAAGAAGCATTTGCTAACGAAGGACCAACGCTTAAGCGTTTCCGTCCCCGTGCTAAGGGATCTGCTTCCCCAATTAACAAGCGCACAAGCCACATCACAATTGTGGTTGCTGAGAAGGAGGAAAAGTAATGGGTCAAAAGATTAACCCAACTGGCTTCCGTGTCGGTGTCATCCGCGATTGGGATGCAAAGTGGTTTGCTGACAAGGCAGACTTCTCAAACCAACTTCTTGAAGACTTGCGGATTCGTAAGTACATTGAAGAAAACTTGACGGACGCTTCAGTTGACCGTGTTGAAATCGAACGCTCAACTAAGTCACGTATCGATTTGACTTTGCACACTGCCAAGCCAGGAATGGTTATTGGTAAGGGTGGTTCAGAAGTTGAAAAGCTACGGACTCAATTAGCTAAGTTGACTAATGTTGATGCCAAGGGCCGCCACAAGCGTGTCTTTATCAACATTGTTGAAATCAAAAAGCCTGATTTGTCAGCCCACTTGGTTGGGATGCAAATCGCTGGCGATTTGGAACGTCGAATTGCCTTCCGTCGTGCAATGCGTGGTGCTATCCAACGTGCCCGCCGTGCCGGTGCTAAGGGAATTAAGGTTGTTGTTTCAGGTCGTTTGAACGGGGCAGATATGTCACGTATCGAACAATATACTGAAGGAACTGTTCCGCTACACACACTTCGTGCAGACATTGATTACTCATGGGATGAAGCAGTTACTGCTTATGGAAACTTGGGTATCAAGACTTGGATCTACCGTGGTGATGTGTTGCCAAAGAAAAAGAACAAGTAAGGAGGGAAGCAGACATGTTAGTACCAAAGCGTGTTAAATTCCGTCGTGTACACCGTGGCCACATGCGTGGTGAAGCAAAGGGTGGAAAGACGGTGGCTTTTGGTGATTATGGCTTGCAAGCAGTGACTTCAAGCTGGATTACCAACCGCCAAATTGAAGCTGCCCGTATTGCAATGACCCGTTATATGAAGCGTGGTGGTAAGGTTTGGATCAAGATCTTCCCTCACCAATCATATACATCTAAGGGTGTTGGTGTTCGAATGGGTAACGGAAAGGGTACTCCCGAAGGATGGGTTGCCCCAGTTAAGCGTGGTAAGGTAATGTTTGAAGTCGGTGGCGTTGAAAAGCCAGTTGCACTTGAAGCTTTGCGTCTTGCCCAACACAAGTTGCCTGTACGTACAAAGATTATTGCTCGGGAGGCTGAATAATGGCTAAAGCAAATGAATTAAAAGCTTTGTCACTTGCGGATTTGCAAAAGCGCGAAGCCGAATTCAAGGAAGAATTGTTCAACCTTCGTTTCCAATTGGCTACTGGTCAATTAGAAAACACGGCCCGTATTTCAAAAGTTCGTAAGGACATCGCACGTGTGAAGACTGTCATTCGTGCACAACAATTGGCAGATGCCAACAAATAAGACGAAAGGAAGAAGCTGAAAAATGAGTGAAGAACGTAACGCTCGTAAGACTTACCGTGGTCGCGTCGTTTCCGACAAGATGGAAAAGACCATTACTGTTGCTGTTGACACTTATGTCAACCACCCAGTTTACGGTAAGCGAGTTCGCTATACTAAGAAGTTCAAGGCCCATGATGAAAACAACGTCGCTAAGATGAACGATATCGTTGAAATCATGGAAACTCGTCCTTTGTCTGCAACGAAGCACTTCCGTTTGGTAAAGGTTATTGAAGAGGCTGTTGTTCTCTAATTTCCCTTTAATCCAATCGTCGTAAATTATTGCTAACAAGGAGGATGAACCATGATTCAACAAGAGAGTCGTTTGAAAGTGGCTGATAACTCTGGCGCACGTGAAATCTTGACGATTAAAGTGCTCGGTGGTTCTGGCCGTAAGGTAGCTGGCATTGGTGACATGATTGTTGCAACTGTTAAGCAAGCTATCCCTGGTGGTAACGTTAAGAAGGGTGACGTCGTTAAGGCTGTCATCGTACGGACTGTATCTGACGTACGTCGGACTGACGGTTCATACATTAACTTCGATGAAAACGCTGCTGTTATCGTAAAGGATGACAAGTCACCAGTTGGTACGCGTATTTTTGGCCCTGTTGCACGTGAATTGCGTGACAACAACTATACGCGAATCGTTTCATTGGCACCAGAAGTGCTCTAAAACTGACAAGGAGGAGCCAATCATGTTTGTAAAAACAGGTGATAAGGTTCGCGTCATTGCCGGTAAGGACAAGGGTAAGGAAGGAACAATCACTAAGACTGTTGCTGCCAAGAACCGTGTCGTTGTCGAAGGCGTAAACCTCGTTAAGAAGCATCAAAAGCCTTCTAACGAATACCCACAGGGTGGTGTTATCGATATCGAAGCACCTATCCACGCATCAAACGTACAATTGATTGACCCATCAACTAACGAACCAACGAAGGTTGGCTTCAAGTTTGAAGATGGCAAGAAGGTACGTTTTGCTAAGAAGTCTGGTAAGACACTAGGCTAATATATCTATTTGAAAGGTAGAAATCATTATCATGGCAAATGAATTAAAAGAAAAATATGTTAATGAAGTTCAACCTGCTTTGATCAAGAAGTTTAACTTTACTTCACCAATGCAAGCACCTAAGATCGAAAAGATCGTTTTGAACATGGGTGTTGGTGATGCAGTTTCAAACTCAAAGAACCTCGATGAAGCGGTTGAAGAATTGAAGTTGATTGCTGGACAACAACCAGTTATCACTCGTGCAAAGAAGTCAATCGCCGGTTTCCGTTTGCGTGAAGGTATGGCAATTGGAACCAAGGTTACTTTGCGTGGCGAACGTATGTACGAATTCTTGGACAAGTTGATTAACATCTCCTTGCCACGTGTTCGTGACTTCCACGGTGTTTCTTCTAAGGCCTTTGATGGTCGCGGAAACTACACTTTGGGAATCCGTGAACAGTTGATTTTCCCTGAAATCGACTTTGACAAGGTTAACCGTGTTCGTGGGCTTGACATCGTTGTTGTAACGACTGCTCAATCTGACGAAGAAGGTCATGAATTGCTTGCTGGCTTGGGCATGCCTTTTGCCAAGTAAGTAATTTAAAAATGCGGTCACTCAAGAGAGTGACGCGTTTTTAAGTGTTCAAGACACAGGTCTTGAACACTTAAGAGCGTGTCAAATTATTGATGACGTTCAAAATATAAAAGGAGGATATCGATAGATGTCTATGACTGATCCAATTGCTGATTTTTTGACTCGTGTGCGTAACGCCAACTTGGCCCGCCACACTTCAGTTGAAATCCCAGCATCAAAAATGAAGAAGAGCATTGCCGAGATCTTGAAGCAAGAAGGTTTCATCCGTGATGTAGAATACGAAGATGATAACAAGCAAGGAATCATTCGCGTATTCTTGAAGTACGGAGAAGATCAAGAGCGTGTCATCACTGGTATTAAGCGTGTTTCAAAGCCTGGTTTGCGTAAGTATGCTAAGGCCGAAGAAATGCCTAAGGTTTTGAATGGCCTTGGAATTGCAATCGTTTCAACATCAAACGGTGTTGTGACTGATAAGGTTGCACGCGCTAAGCAAGTCGGTGGCGAAGTGCTGGCTTACGTTTGGTAATATATCTAAGAAAGGAGACTTACCATGAGCCGTATTGGAAATAAAATCATTACGATCCCTGCTGGCGTTGAAGTTAAGCAAGACGGTCAATTTGTGACTGTTAAGGGACCTAAGGGTGAATTGTCATACACAATCAACCCAGAAATCACGATGCACATGGAAGGTACTGAAGTATCTTTCACTCGTGCAGCAGAAGACAAGAAGCACCGCGCATTGCACGGTACTACAACCGCTAACTTCGCCAACTTGGTTGAAGGAGTTACGAATGGTTTCTCAAAGACTTTGAAGATGGTCGGTGTTGGTTATCGTGCCGCTAAGAAGGGCTCAACTTTGAACCTTTCAGTTGGTTACTCACACCCTGTTGACTTTGAAGACCGCGATGGTTTGGAAGTTGAAGTACCTGATGCTTTGACAATCAAGATCTCAGGAATCTCAAAGCAAGCCGTTGGTGACTTTGCTGCGGAAATCCGCGCAATCCGTCCACCAGAACCTTATAAGGGTAAGGGAATTCGCTACGAAGGCGAAGTTGTCCGTCGTAAGGAAGGTAAGACTGGTAAGTAAGCTTTGGCTTCATTTATCATGTCACATATTATTTAAGAATTATTTTGAACAGGTGGGTTTACCTACCTAGAAAAGGAAAGCACAGCTATGATTTCAAAACCAGATAAGAACAAGCTCCGTGTCCACCGCCACAAGCGGATTCGCGGAAAGATCTCTGGTACTGCTGCTCGCCCACGTTTGAACGTTTTCCGTTCTAATGTAAACATCTACGCTCAATTGATTGATGACGTAGCGGGTGTAACGCTAGCAAGTGCCTCAAGTCAAAGTGCCGATGTTACCGGTACTAAAGTTGAACAAGCCGTTAAGGTTGGTGAATTGATCGCCAAGAATGCTAAGGCTGCTAAGATCGAAGAAGTTGTCTTTGATCGTGGTGGTTATGTATACCACGGCCGTGTAAAGGCCTTGGCCGACTCAGCTCGTGAAAACGGCTTGAAGTTCTAAGGAAAGGAGGAATAATACAAATGGTTGAATTCGTAAACCCTAAAGAATTAGGTGAATTAGAAGAAAACGTTGTCGCAATTAACCGTGTTACCAAGGTTGTTAAGGGTGGACGTCGGTTGCGTTTCGGTGCCTTAGTTGTCGTTGGTGACAAGAAGGGACACGTTGGTTTTGGAACTGGTAAGGCACAAGAAGTGCCAGAAGCAATTCGTAAGGCCGTTGAAGACGCAAAGCGCAACTTGATCACTGTACCAACAGTTGGTACTACTATTCCTCACGAAGTTCTTGGTGAATGGGCTGGTGGTAAGATCTTGGTTAAGCCTGCTAAGGAAGGTGCCGGGGTTGCTGCTGGTGGTTCTACCCGTTCTGTAATGGAACTTGCTGGAATTAACGATGTGACTGCTAAGTCACTTGGCTCAGCTACTCCAGTCAACGTTGTTCGCGCTACTTTTGACGCCTTGAACAACTTGAAGGATGCTGATGCAGTTGCTAAGTTACGTGGTGTTTCTTTGGAACACTTGGCTGAATAAGGAGCGATAACATGGCTGATTTGAAAATCACTTTGATTAAGAGTGCGGCTCATCGCTTGCCTAAGCAACGTGCCATTGTTAAGTCACTTGGACTTAACCGTGTGTCAAGCTCAGTGGTGAAGCCAGATAACGCAGCTACTCGTGGTGCAATTTTCCATATTGCTCACTTGGTTGCAGTTGAAGAAGTAAAGTAAAACATTTTTAGAAAAGGAGGGACCAAACGATGGATTTGAACGAATTACAACCTGCTGTTGGTTCACGGCAAAGCCGGAACCGTGTTGGTCGGGGAACTTCATCTGGAAACGGTAAGACGGCTGGTCGTGGCCAAAAGGGACAAAAGGCCCGTGGTAAGACACGTCTTGGTTTCGAAGGTGGTCAAATGCCTTTGTACCGTCGTATTCCAAAGCGTGGATTTACTAACATTTCACGTAAGGAATTCGCAGTTGTTAACTTGGACAAGTTGAACAACTTCGATAACGGCACTGAAGTAACGCCTGCTTTGTTGATTGAAAACGGTGTAGTTAAGAACCAAAAGTCTGGTATCAAGGTCTTGGGCAACGGTAAGTTGGACAAGAAGTTGACAATCAAGGCTCACAAGTTCTCTGCTGCAGCTGTTAAGGCAATCGAACAAGCCGGTGGAACAACCGAGGTGATTTAAATGTGGCGCACGCTATTTAATGCAATCCGACAAAAAGATATTCGAAAGAAAATGGCTTGGACCATTTTGATTCTCTTTGTATACCGCATCGGGACTCATATCACGGTGCCAGGTGTCAATCCGACTGCCTTGAATTCTGTTTCAGGATCTGGTTTGTTAAACATCTTGAATATTTTTTCGGGTGGAGGATTATTGAACTTCTCGCTTTTCGCGATGGGTGTTTCTCCATATGTTACTGCGCAAATTGTTGTGCAGTTGCTGCAATTAGATATCGTGCCACGTTTTGTTGAATGGAGTAAACAAGGTGAAGTTGGTCGTCGGAAGCTTAATCAAGCTACTAGATATTTAACGATTATCTTTGCCTTTTTGCAATCAGTCGGAATTACGGCTGGTTTTAACTCCTTAGCCGCCTATGGTTTGGTTAAGCAGACCAATAACTTGGCCTCTTTCCTATTGATTGGGTCGGTCATGACGATTGGTACTTTCTTTGCCATGTGGCTTGGTGAGATGGTGACCGAAAAGGGTCTTGGAAACGGTGTTTCCATGATCATCTTCTCTGGTATCATTTCACAAATGCCAAGTGGAATGTGGGAGATTTTCAAGCAAAACGTCTTGGAAACAAGCGGTAGCCAACAGACTACTGGTTGGATCTTTATGGCTGTTTTGATTGCTGCGATTATTTTGGTTGTTGGGATTACGACTTGGTTCTATGAAGCTAGTCGTCGTCTTCAAATCCAATATACTCGGTCTGCCTCATCTTACGGTGCTGAAGCTTACTTGCCATTGAAGTTGAACGTGTCTGGGGTTATTCCTGTTATCTTTGCTTCGTCATTGATATCAACACCTCAAACAATTTTGTTTGCCTTCCAAAGCAAATATAGTGGTCAGGGCTGGTTTAAGATTTTGCAACAGATTTTCTCGATGCAAACAACGACTGGTGCTGTCTTCTACACCGTTATGATTATTTTGTTTACGTACTTCTATGCCTTTGTTCAGGTTAACCCTGAAAAGTTGGCTGAAAACTTGCAAAAGCAAGGGGCTTACATCGTTGATGTTCGTCCAGGTACGGAAACGCAAAAGTTCATCACAAAGATGCTTTTGCACCTCTCATTTGTTGGTGCTTTGTACCTTGGCTTTGTGGCCTTGGTACCATTGATTGCCTCCGATGTGTGGGGACTAAACGAAAAAATCGGCCTTGGTGGAACTTCTTTGCTGATCATCATTGGGGTTACCCTGGATTTGCTTCGGCAAATTGATGGTTTGTTGCAAAAGAAGAACTACGTTGGCTTTATCCAATAAGCTGGTAAAGGAAGTACACATGACTAAAAACTTAATTCTCTTAGGCTTGCCTGGTGCAGGTAAAGGAACCCAGGCCGACAAGATTATCGCCGATTATCCGATGGTTCACATCAGTACTGGTGATATCTTCCGGGCCAACATGAAAGAAGAGACTGCCTTGGGACAAAAGGCAAAGTCATTCATGGATGCTGGTAATTTGGTGCCAGATGAAATTACAAATGCAATGGTCGCCGACCGGTTGACTCAGGCAGATGTAGTGGAAAATGGCTTTATGTTGGATGGTTATCCACGTAACGAAGACCAAGCCAAGTTCTTGGACCAATTCTTGGCCGAACGTGAAGATAAAGTTTCGGCAACCTTGTACTTTGAAGTGGCTGACCAAATCTTGGTTGAACGACTCTTGGGTCGTGGCCGAGCTGATGACACAAAAGAAGTCATCGCTCACCGCTTAGAAGTTAACAAGGCTGCCAACTTGCCCTTAGTAGACTATTACCAAAACCATGGTGTCTTGCACACGATTGATGGTGAAGGTGATTTGGACCGAATATACGCTGATGTAAAGTCGGTTTTGGATGCTCTGGACTAAGTTTAGCCCTTGATATAGCAAGGTAATTCTGGTATAATTAGACAGGTTAAGCACTTATCTGATTATGTTGAAGCATGGTTGCATAGGAGGTAATCTGCGTGGCCAACGATGTCATTGAAATTGAAGGCAAAGTTAAAGAAACGATGCCAAACGCAATGTTTCAAGTCGAACTTGAAAATGGGGCGGTAATCTTGGCGCATGTTTCCGGTAAGATTCGTAAGAATTATATTCGGATCTTGCCTGGGGACCGTGTCACAGTTGAGATGTCACCCTACGACTTGACTAAGGGTCGTATTACTTACCGTTTCCGTTAAAAGAAGCGGTCTACAATAATCAGTTAACCGAATAGGAGGAATAGATTATGAAGGTACGTCCATCAGTAAAGAAGATGTGCGAATCATGCCGTGTGATTAAGCGTAACGGCCGGACAATGATCATTTGCCCAGCTAACCCTAAGCACAAGCAACGCGCAGGTAAGTAAAACTTACCACATTAAAACAGCTTGAAAATGAACTTAGAAGTTCTTTCAAAATATTAAAAGGAGGTAAATTGTTATGGCTCGTATTGAAGGTATCGATTTGCCACGTGACAAGCGAATTGTCATTGGCTTAACATACATCTACGGAATCGGTAGTGCAACTGCTGAAAAGATCTTGGCTACTGCTAAGGTTTCAGAAGACGTTCGAGTTCGCGACTTGACGGTTGATCAAGAAGATCAAATTCGTGAAGCAATCGCAGCTTTGAACTTACAGTTGGAAGGTGACTTGCGTCGTAAGGTATCACTTGATATCAAGGGATTACAAGAAATCGCATCATACCGTGGTATTCGTCACCGTAAGGGATTGCCCGTTCGTGGACAACACACGAAGAACAACGCCCGTACTCGCAAAGGCCCAGCTACGGCAATTGCAGGTAAGAAGAAGTAAGACTTTTCTTACCAATCTCTTTATGAATAATCAGGCAGCTGCCTGATTGAGTTTAGAGCCTCACTTTTGTGGGAAATGATTATCACAACCAAAGTTGTGTAATGTTGGTTAACTTGCCGTTAACCCGAGAAATTATAAGAATAAAAAAAGGAGGCAAATTATGGCAGTTCGTACTACGCGCAAGCGTCGCGCAAAGAAGAACGTTGAAACTGGTGTGGCTCATATCCACGCAACTTTCAACAACACCATTGTCATGATTACTGATGCCCAAGGTAACGCCGTTGCCTGGTCATCAGCTGGTGCCCTTGGATTCAAGGGATCCCGTAAGTCAACACCGTTCGCCGCTCAACAAGCAGCGGAAGCAGCCGCAAAGTCAGCACTAGATGTTAACATGCGTACTGTTGCTGTAACGGTTAAGGGCCCTGGTTCAGGTCGTGAATCAGCAATTCGTGCATTGGCCGCAGCTGGTCTTGAAGTAACTTCAATTAAGGATGTTACCCCAGTTCCCCATAACGGATCACGCCCACCAAAGCGTCGTCGTGTCTAATTGATTTTCATTGCGCTTGCTTTGAAAGAGGGGGTAGGAGTTAACAGATGATTGAATTTGAAAAACCAGATATTCATAACATCGAAGAGGATGCCAACTACGGTAAGTTCATCGTAGAACCTCTGGAGCGTGGCTATGGTACGACTTTGGGTAATTCCCTCCGTCGTGTCTTGCTATCATCGCTTCCTGGCGTAGCAGTTAACACGGTTCAAATCGACGGTGTTGTTCACGAATTCTCAACCGTTGACGGTGTAACAGAAGACGTGACACAGTTGATTTTGAACCTGAAAAAAGTTGTTTTCGCTACGGACTCAGAAGAAGAGCACGCTTTGGAAATTGATGTTCAAGGACCAAAGGATGTCACTGCAGCCGATTTGGCTGGTTCAGCTGACATCGAAGTGTTGAATCCAGACTTGCATATTGCAACTTTGGCAGCCGGAAAGTCATTACACATGACTGTTACTGCTGTTAAGGGTCGGGGTTATTCTTCAGCTGAAGAAAACAAGCAATTACGTGATGAAATGCCAATTGGTGTTTTAACAGTTGATTCAATTTACACTCCAATCGAACGAGTAAACTACCACGTTGAAAATAAGCGTGTTGGTGCCCGCGATGATTATGATAAGTTGACCATGGAAGTTTGGACGAATGGTTCAATCAAGCCAAGCGATGCTTTGAGTCTTGGATCAAAGATTTTAACAGAACACTTGAACTTGTTCACGGACATTTCCCCAGTCGCACAAGACACCAAGGTCATGGTTGAAACTGAAAACGTTGCTACTACAGCAGCTGACGCAGCCCCAATCGAAGACTTGGACTTGTCTGTTCGCTCATATAACTGCTTGAAGCGTGCCGGTATCAATACTATCGAAGAATTGACCGACCGTTCTGAAGCCGACATGATGAAGGTTCGTAACTTGGGCCGGAAGTCATTGGATGAAATTCAAGAAAAGTTAACTGAGATGGGACTTGGATTCCGTCAAGAAGATTAATTCAGCAAAAAAGTCTAGAAAAAGGAGGATTGACTGATGTCATACCGTAAGTTAGGCCGTACATCTTCACAGCGTCGTGCTATGTTGCGTGACTTGACTACTGACTTGTTGATCAACGGTCGCATCGAAACTACTGAAGCTCGTGCCAAAGAAGTTCGTAAGACGACTGATCAAATGATCACTCTCGGTAAGCATGGTGACTTGGCTGCCCGTCGTAAGGCTGCTAAGTTTGTCCGCAACGAAGTTGCTGACGTCAAGGAAGATGGCGATAACATCCGCGTTCAAACTGCTTTGCAAAAGTTGTTTGAAGAAGTGGCACCACGTTTCTCAGAACGTAACGGTGGTTACACTCGCATCTTGAAGACTGTTCAGCGTCGTGGTGATGCTGCACAAATGGTTATCTTGGAGTTAGTTGACTAATTTCGATGTAACTTAAAATCCCAAGTCAATCGGCTTGGGATTTTTTAGTACATATTTTTTGGTAAATAAAAGCCCGACCAAAATGAAATTCGTGGACCTGGATTTACATAAATTGATTTTAATTGCATTGATTAAGAACCAGCTCGAAGCTGGTGACTAAGCCTTAAACCAATGGTCCTTGAGGCTTCTTCATTGATTGCCGGTAGTGCTTGTAACCATACCATGAACCAATTTGCATAAAGAAGGCGAGGTTGATGATGTGCTTCATTGTCCGCACACCCTTACCAGCTGAAAGCTTTGGCGCCTTTGAGTTCGAAACTGCGTACTTAGGGTCCAAGACAACGTATGAACCGTGGTACTTGGCTGTTTCGTCGTAAGTTTTAGCAGATTCAGCCATACCAAGGTTTACTAGCACTTGAGCAATAATTGCTTCGGCCCCATTTTCGGCTCCTTCAGCAGACTGTGGTAGGACTTCGCCATCGGGCTTTTGATAAGCAACCGTGTTACCAGCAGCAAAGATATTATCAAAGGCAGCCCCGTCTTCTGTCAAAACTTGGAAGTGGTTGTTAACAGAAACCCGGCCAGCCTTGTTAGTGGCAAAACCCCAGTCCTTCAAAATTGGTTGGCCCTGCAAGCCAGCTGTCCAGAAGATTTCGTTGGCTTCTAGGTCTTGACCATCTAATAAGGTCAGACGACCATGATGGGCACCCAAGACGCGGGCATTGGTCAAAACCTTGACACCTTGTTCTTCTAAATGAGCCTGGGCATCTTGGCTCAAGGCATCAAGACCTAAGGCAGGCAAAAGGCTTGGACCAGATTGAACAATCGTCAAGTCCAACTGACCGTCTTTAAGCTTACCTTCTGTAATTAGTCGGCTTCGAGTAGCGGCAAATTGAGCAGTCAATTCAACGCCGGTTGGTCCACCACCAACAATAGCAAAGGACTGCTTTTCCTGGCTTTCAACTGCTGCTACCAACTTCTTTTGGATAGCCTCGGCACTAGCCAAGGAATCGAGCAATGTGGTGTTATCCTTGATGCCAGGAATGCCAAAATCAGAACCAATATTGCCAGTTGTGATGACTAACTGGTCGTAGTGGTAAGAGCTAATGGCTGTGACCACTTCTTGCTTGTCTTGGTCAATTTGTTCCACAGCTTGGTCAGAGACCTTGATGTTTGGATGCTTTGCAAACAAATCATCCAGTGAGTATGAAACTTGATCAGCAGACAAGCGGCCAGCAGCCACTTCAGGCAAAACAGTCTGAAAGACAAGGCCCTTTTGCGGGCTAAAAACCAAAATTTCATGGTCGGTTTTCTTGAGTTTCTTGGCCAAGCGGATACTGAAGTAGACTCCGGCAAAACCAGCACCGATAACGGCAATTCGTTGTTTTGTCATTTAAAAGCTCCTTTTCATAATTACTTTGATTATACCAAATCCTAGGTCAAACTGTTGGTAAGGCGGTTGCTTACGGTTTCCCAACCCTAAAATATGGTAAAATAAGTCCTAATGACTAATGCAATTTCAATTCACAATTTAACCTATGGCTACCCCGACCAAGCCCCCCTGTTCCAGGACTTTAACCTGGACATTCAAGAGGGGGAGTGGCTCTCGATTGTTGGTCACAATGGGTCCGGTAAGTCGACGCTGGCCAAATTAATCCTGGGATTGCTCGAAGCTACCACCGGGAACATCACTGTTTTTGGTGACCAGTTGACCCTAGAAACTTTGGCAGAGGTCCGTGGTCAAGTCGGCATGGTCTTCCAAAACCCTGATAACCAATTTGTCGGGGCAACTGTCGCCGACGATGTCGCCTTTGGCCTGGAAAATCGGAAGGTTGACCCCAAAGAAATGCCAGCACAAATCCAGGCGGCACTTAGCCAAGTTGGCATGGAAGACTATGCTGACCGTGAACCTCACACCTTATCAGGGGGACAAAAGCAGCGGGTGGCCCTAGCTTCAATCCTTGCTTTAAAGCCAAAGGTCATCATCCTTGATGAAGCAACCGCGATGCTTGATCCCGCAGGTAAGGCTGCAGTCCTAGCAACCCTTCAAGAATTAAAAGACCGCTTCCAACACGAGTTGACCCTCATCATGATCACCCACGATATGGAAGAAGCAGCCATGGCTGACCGGGTGGTTGTTGTCAACGACGGTCAACTGGCCTTAGCAGGGCAACCTGAAGAGATTTTCACTCAAGGAAAGCAACTGGAACACCTCGGTCTTAACCAGCCCTTTGCAGCTGAATTGGCCGCTAAGCTGCCTGTTAGTCCTGATAAATACCAAAACACAGAGGAGTTAGCTTCATGGTTATCAACATTGAAGGCCTAAGCTTCCACTACGGTGTCGGGAAAGACGCCAGCACAATTTTAGATAACATTAATTTGACTATTCCCGCTGGCAAAATCAGTGCGATTATTGGCCAAACTGGGTCAGGAAAATCAACTTTGGTCCAGCACCTAAATGCCCTTTTGCTTCCAACCGGGGGACAAGTGGTGGTGGGCGACCAAGTTATCACCGAAAAGACCAAGGAAAAAGAACTACCACCAATCCGGGCCAAGGTCGGGATGGTTTTTCAGTTCCCAGAAAACCAGCTCTTTGCTGCCACGGTCTTAGAAGACGTTATGTACGGTCCAACCAACTTTGGTCAAAGTAAAGAAGAGGCAGAGCAGTCTGCTAAAGCTGCCCTCCAGCAGGTTGGCTTAGCCGAAGAGTTCTGGCAAAAATCACCCTTTGACCTATCGGGCGGGCAAATGCGCCGGGTCGCCATCGCCGGTGTTTTAGCGATGGACCCCGAAGCAATGGTCTTTGACGAACCGGCCGCTGGGCTCGACCCACAGGGGCAAGCAGACTTGTTAAATCTATTAACAGACTTACGGCAAGCAGGAAAGACGATTGTCTTAATTTCCCACCAAATGGACCAGGTCCTAGCCCTGGCCGACCAAACGGTTGTCTTACGCCACGGCCAAGTAGTAGCAGCAAAATCAACAACCGAGCTCTTCCAACGCAACCAGGACTGGTTTTTGGAAAACTCACTCGACTTACCAGCCCCAGTTGCATTTTCTAAGACCTTGGAAAAGGCTGGTTACCACTTTGACCATTTGCCAAAGTCAGTTGATGATTTAGCTGGGCAAATTCAAGGTCAGGTTGATTGGGAAAAGGCAGCTCAGGCCTCAAACATCACTTCGACCGGTCAATCCGAGTCAGCCCAGTCAGGAGGTGCCCGTCATGAATAACCTCGTGATTGGTCAATTTATCCCAGGTAAGGCCTGGCTCTACAAAGTTGACCCTCGGACAAAAATCTTGGCAACGGTCGTCTACGTTTTCGTGTTGATTTTTGCCAATAATTGGGAAACCTATGCCTGGTCGGCAGCCTTTTTAGCACTAGTCCTGGCCTTAACCGGCCAACGACTGGCCTTATACTGGCGAGGGTTAAAGCCCATCTTATGGCTGATTGTTTTTACCGTCTGCTTGCAAATCTTCTTTACTGGTGGAACGCCGGTGATCTTGCACTGGGGCTTTTTTAAGCTGACGCAACCGGGTGTGGTCAATGCCTTGTATGTAATTGTCCGCTTTGTTTTGATTGTCTTGATGTCAACGACTTTGACACTGACAACCGCGCCAACTTCAATTGCCGGCGCAATTGAGTCATTACTAAAGCCGCTCAAATGGATTAAAGTTCCAGTCGCTGAGCTGGCCTTGATGCTTTCAATCGCCCTGCGGTTTGTGCCCTTGTTGATGGCTGAAACTGATAAGGTGATGAAGGCCCAGAAGTCGCGGGGGATGTCACTGTCAACCGGATCAGTCTGGAAACGGTCAAAGGCCGTTTTGCCACTCTTGATTCCGCTCTTTATTGGCGCTTTGCAACGGGCTTTGGACCTAGCCAACGCCATGGAAGTCCGTGGCTTTCAAAATGCCGATGACCGGACCCGGTACCGGGTCCTGGCTTATCACCGGGCCGACGCCCTGGCTGCAATCGGCTTGGTCTTGTATTTGGCAGGGTTCATTGGATTGTTATTGATTAAATAAATAGAAAGGTGGTCGCCTATGCCACGTTACCGCGCGGTCGTCGCTTATGATGGTGCTGACTTCTTGGGCTTTCAAGTACAAAGTAAAAATGGGGTGGAGCGCCACCGGACCGTCCAGGGTGAGCTAATTAAGGCTGTTAACCAGATGGGGAAAAATCCGGCTGACCTGATCAAAGTTGTTGGTGCCTCCCGCACCGACACAGGTGTCCATGCCAACGGCCAAGTCGTTCACTTTGACTTACCCTTCGATATTGCCGGTGAAGGGGTCCGCAAGGGCCTTAATACCATTCTGCCCCGCGATATCTTAATTAAGCGAGTTGACCAGGTTGATGAAGACTTTCATGCTCGGTTTTCATCGCATTCCAAGCGCTATTATTACCGGGTCTCAACCCAAGACTATATCGACCCCTTCAAACGGCGGTATACCGGTCACTTTCACTGGAAGCTTGACCCAGACCGGATTGAAAAAGCCCTGCCTGACCTAATTGGTGAGCAGGATTTTACTACTTTTGCAGCCTCCGGTAACCAGACCACGACCAACGTTCGCACGATTACTCGGGCCGACATGGTCGTTAAAGAAGACGAACACGAATTAGTCTTTATCTTTGAGGGTAATGCCTTCTTGTATAATCAGATTCGAATTATGGTTGGCGTCTTACTTGAGATTGGTACCGGTCGGCGCGAAGTCGATTGCATTCCCAAGCTGATTGCTGCAAAAGACCGAGAACAGGCCCGGTATACGGCTCCAGCCGCTGGCTTGTATTTGGACGAAATTGATTATCCAGCGTATAATGGATGATAGCAAAAGGAGCAGAACTGTGAAGTCTAAGCTGCCCTAGTTCACTAGAACGCTTGGTTTAAAGTTCATTCTGTTATTAATTTTCAAATTGTTGGAGGTAAGACGATGACGTTATTTGAAGAATATATTCAAGCTGCTAAGGGCTTGGTCTTTGTGGCCACTGCTAAGGATAACCAGCCCAGCCTACGAATTATGGGCTTTGGTGCTGATGCTAACCAGCCCAATATTTGGTACCTGGTAACCCAGCCGGACACTGCTAAACTAGCTGACCTGGAGACTAATGAAAAGGTTTCAATCATGACCCCACTCAATGAAAACGGGGCTCGGATTGAGTCCAACCAGGCGACGATGGTCCGCTCGATTAAGTCGTGGGACGAGGTCAAGGATAACTTCAAGGCGCCGGTCTTCTTTAAGAACCACCCTCATCCTGAAAAAGAAGTCCTGTTGGAACTCCACTTGCAATCAGCTCGCTTAGCTGCTTATGCTGGTGAAGACCAAGTTAGCTTTTAAAATTTAGACCAATAAAAAAGGAGTTAGTCCTGACTATTTAGGGCTAACTCCTTTTTATGTATGACGCTGCCAGTTGGTCATTGCGTTTAATATTTAAGAGAAGAAGGGCGGTGGCAGGCCGACAGACATTGTTGGTTTGTTTCTTGCAAAACGGGGGGATGCAAGAAAACCAGCAAGCTGGGCAGCGATCGACCTGCCAGCCACATGTTAAAACAAGTGATTTAGAAAGGAGCTAGAACAGAAGTTGGTTAGTATTACTAACGCTCCTAGAAGTACAACTAGCATCCAGAACATTTTGTTTTTGAAAAAGTCATGCCAGTGCATTCCGGTTCCTCCTATATGACTAATATAACATAAATATGTCTATAAAACACGAAAATGTTTCAAATTAGAGTCAAAACGAAAACAGGGATTCTTAGAAAAGTCCATTAAAAAAGGGCCTCAGACGGTTTTATTCGACCGCTGGGTCCTTAATTAATTTTGTAACCATTTTGTAATTCTAGCTTAGCAGCTATGATTTAATGCTTCTTGCTAATAATCCAAGCGGCAACCGCGGCAACTGTTGCGAAGCCTAAACCAGTTAATGAAACGGCTCCAACCATCTTAGCTGTTTTAGGCAAGATGATTTGGTTGTCTTGGTCAGTTTGCTTAGCAGCTGCGACGGAGCTACTGTTGGTAGCGGCGTCCATTGATGAAGAATTGTCGTTAGCCGAGCTAGTTGAATTGTTTGAACTGGGCTGGCTCGAAGAACTAGATGAACTAGACTTAGCCGAGCTTAAGCTAGATGAACTGCTAGAACTTGAGCTTGATGAAAAACTTGAGCTAGACGAGCTGCTAGAACTTGAGCTTGATGACCCACCACCTGAATAATCACCATTTCCATTACCCGAATAACTTGGTGACCAGACTGTCTTCGTTTGTTCGGTGATATTTTGCCCAGTTAAGTTGACGGTGTTATCGTACTTTGATCCGCCAGCAGTACTATCAACTTTGGTCTCATAATAAACCAAGTAGGTACTAGTGATATTACCCAAATTAATGTGGAAGGACGTGTTGGAATCCTTCACAATTAGACTTGAATCAATATCAGAGCCCCTAGTAAAGTTACTAAAATCATCATTATAAGTAACAGGGTAGGCATCAATGGTATTTACTAAGGTTTGTCCAGCACCAACGGTATCTTGTAAGACCGCATTTGAAATTGAGGCCCTTTGGAAGTTAACCCGGATAGCCCAGTGCATAATCGTTGAATCATCTGGGTCAATCCAACCCCACTTAGCTAACTTTTCATTTGGGTCAATTCCAGCTGCAGGATTAACTGTTACACTTGTAGAATTGGGGGTCGTTCCATCAGGATTCGTCAAGTTCCAGTTGATTGTTGTTGCTTTACCGGTGGTTAAGTGGTTAAAGTCCCATGACAAATCCAGTGTAATGGTGCCAGACAAATCTTGACTGGCTAGTTTTGCAACAGCAGAATCGTTTAATGTGACGGTCACTAATTTAGTAGAAGAGTCGACACTGGCAGTTCCAATTTTGGTACCATCGTTATCAGTGATATCAAACGAGAACGATGTTTTTACTGTAAATTCTTCTGGAACCTTAATGGTGAATTGTTTACCATTGGTCAACTGAGATTGAGCTGGTACTTTGAAATTGTATTTTACTTCCATGTCATCCAGTGGCCCGTAGCTTGTGGCCGTGGGGTTCGTTTTATCAGTTAAAGAAACGCTGGTAACGTATTGGTTATCAGTGCTGGCTGATGCCATCTTGTTTTTAGTGAAACTGAAAAAAAGGACGGGCATGAGAAGTAGGCAGAAAATGAATGCTGCTGTTTGCTTCTTACTAATAGTCATAGTTACACCTCCGATACGATTATAACATATATATTTCTAATTAGAATAGATTGACACAGTTAAAAGTCATAATCGTTACATTTTATTAATATTTAGCGGTTAAAATAGAAGTTGCTTGTTAATTTTTAGTTTAGATTTGAGCAAATAAACCCTAAAAAGTAGGCCGAAAACATCCAGGGAAGTCGTTGACACTGACCCCTGAATCTTATATAATGTAATTCGGTATTGTTTACCTCACGATAAGCCCCGGAAACTTATTGTAAAAGTTAGGTAAGGAACGACCTAACATGTAAACAACTAATCAAAGGAGCGCGCCATGCGTACAACATTTTTAGCAAAGCCAAGTGAAATCGAAAAGAAGTGGTACATCATTGATGCCAAGGACGTCGTTTTGGGACGTTTGTCAACTGTAGTTGCTTCAATTTTGCGCGGTAAGAACAAGCCAACTTTCACGCCTAACGTTGATATGGGTGACAACGTCATCATCATCAACGCTGGTGAAGTTAAGTTGACTGGTAAGAAAGCAACTGACAAGATTTACTACCACCACTCAAACCACCCAGGTGGCTTGAAGGAACGTACTGCCGGTAACTACCGTCAATATGATCCAGAAAAGTTGTTGGAATTGTCAATCAAGGGTATGTTGCCTAAGACATCTTTGGGACGCAAGCAAGGCTTGAACTTGCATGTCTATGCTGGAGCTGATCATGATCACGCTGCCCAGAAGCCTGAAGTACTTGACATCAACAAGTTAGTTTAAAGAAAGGAGTGCCGATAATATGACTGCAGCAGTACAATATGCCGGAACTGGTCGTCGTAAGAACTCAGTTGCTCGGGTCCGTTTGGTCCCTGGTAACGGTACCATCATGATGAATGGTAAGACTATCGAAGACTACATTCCTTTCCCTAACTTGCGTGAAGTGGTTTTGCAACCATTTAATGCTACTGATACTTTGGGTAACTATGACGTTATGGTTAACGTTAATGGTGGTGGATTCTCTGGTCAAGCCGGAGCCACTCGTCACGGTATTGCCCGTGCCTTGCTCACTGTTGACCCAGACTTCCGTTCTGCGTTGAAGCAAGCTGGTCTTTTGACCCGTGATTCACGTATGAAGGAACGTAAGAAGCCAGGTTTGAAGAAGGCCCGTAAGGCTTCACAATTTTCAAAACGCTAAAATTACAAATTTTATCTTTTGGAATATCAAAAGCACCAACCGTTCGGTTGGTGCTTTTTTTGTGCTCAATTCTGTTTGGACTTTCGTTACATTTTAAGAAATATAAGTAACGGTATTGCAATATAATATATTTAGTTGTAAACTAACCTTGAATTGAAACGGAAGTAAGGAGCGCAAAGTTATGAAGAAGGGGAACAAAGTAGTTTACCGTACAAAAATGTATAAGGCTGGAAAACTTTGGGTAATGGCCGGAGTTCTTGGTCTTGTACTAGCAGGTGGTTCACAAGTTGCCCAACATGGCTTGGTGATGCCATCTATGCCTGGCATTTTTAAGGCCGTTGCTGATGATAGTTCACTACCATATTGGTTTGGTCAGAGTACTGAATACTATAAGCACTATAATGAAACACCCGATACTTCGACCATTCCTGAATCAACACAACAAACTTGGCCGAGTGTTAAGGCCGGTAATGAAATTGCTCAGTTGAAGCAATCCAAGGCCACATACCAAGACTTGACTTATGATTCTTCCACTGGAAAGTATACGATGACCGTGACTTTGAGCGTTTACCAAAGTAGCGGTGCAGGTCGTTCATCATACTTTGATATGGCTTTTTCGCCTTCGATGGCTTCAAAAACCAGTGCTCCAGAATTAACTGCTGCTAACGGTTCTGTTGCCGAATTGAACGCTGTTGATGGTGTTTATAGTAACTCCTTCAACGCCGGTAGTACAGTCGGTGGAACTTCAACTGTGAAGATTGCAATTGATCCTGTTAAGATTCAGCAAGGTGACCAGATTACTGTTATGTATTCCTCTGATACGAAGACTACTGGTGTTCACCCAATTTATTCGGTTGTGCGGACGTTGGGGTATAATGACTTTGGAAAACAGTTCAACGACACTTTGCTTGCCCAAATGAAACAGAATTCATTGGCAAACATTGCTAATTCAACTTCATTGAGTGCAAAGCAGGTTACCAAGTTCCAAAACGAAGTTAATGGCACAACAACCAATGATGACTTTGTTAATAAGTTACAAGAAATTGATAAGGAAGTTGCAGCTGCAAATAGTGCCAATTCTGTCCCAATCGCTACTCAACGGGCTAACGCCTTAGCTCAATATAAGCAGGCCCACGATGTTGCTGGCCAAGAGGCCGCTATTGATGCCGATCCAACTTTGACAGCTGACCAAAAGGCTGCCCAGAAGAAGATTATTGACGACGCTGTCCAAGTAATTGCCAATAACTTGAATAATGCCCAAGATTCTGATGATGTTGCAGCTGCAATTGCCGATACATCGCAGGACTCAACAATCGCCAATGCTCACCAATCGGGAACTGCTGTTGCCGACCAACAAACAGCAGCTAATAAAGCCATCGCCGATGAAGCTACTGCTACTAAGGCAAAGATTGACAACGATAACACCTTGACTTCGGATGAAAAGAAGAGTCAAGAAGCCAATGTCGACAGCCAAGTGACTGCTGCTAAGCAGGCTATTAGCTCTGCTACAACTGCTGATAGTGTTGCTAGTGCTTTGTCATCTGGTAAGACTGCCATTGATCAGCAGTATGTGACAAACCCAATTTCACTTTCTGACCAGCAAAAGAATGCGGTTTCGGCCCTGGAGAAAACCGCTAGTGACACGAAGTCTAAAATTGATGCAGACTCAACTTTGACAGACGCTCAAAAAAATACGCAAAAAGCTGCTGTTGATAAGGCCTTGCAAGACGGTGAATCAAACGTTAACGGTGCCACGACTGCTGATAGCATTCAAAGCGCTCAAAATACTGCTAACACGGCTATTCAAGCCGCTTATGTGACTAACTCGAAGTCACTTGCTGACCAGCAATCTGATGCCAAAGGCGAGGTTGCCAATAGTGGTGCAGCGGCTAAAACCAACTTGGATAATGCTAAAACTGCTGCTGAAAACAGCATTGATGAAGACGGAAGTCTGACCACTGAGCAAAAGACTGCCCAAAAAGCTGCCATTGATAAGGTGGTTGCCCAGGCGGAGGCTAACATTGACAATGCGAAGGATGCTCAGGGTATTGAAGATGCTAAGACGGCTGGTGAAAATGCAATTTCAGAATTGCAATCAACTAAAACATCTGCTCTTCAGACGTTAGCTAAGAACGCTCAGGACGCCATTAATACTATTAACAACGATAATGACTTGACCGCTGCCGAAAAGGCTGCCCGGGTTCAGGAAGTGACTAACGCTTATAATAAGGCTCATGATGCCGTCGATAACGCCACTGATACTACTACGGTGAATAACGAAACGAGTAATACTGGTCAGTTAGCAACTGCTATTGCAGATGCCACCAACTTTTCCGGCGTGACCTCGCTGGCTGATCAAAAGACTGCCGCTGAAAAGGCTATCGATGATGAGGTAACCGCAACAGATGGCAAGATTGATGCCGACACAAACCTATCTGCTAATCAAAAGGCTACACAAAAGGCCAAAGTTACGGCTGCTGCCGCTGCTGCCAAAAGCGCAATTTCAACAGCTACTGATGCTGACGATGTTGCCACGGCCTTGTCTACTGGTAAGTCGTCAGTTGACGGCCAATATACAGCTGGAACTTCAATTGATGACCAAAAGGCGACGGCTGATAAAGCCATTGATGATGAAGCTACTGCTACCAAGGCAAAAATCGACGCCGACAATACTTTAACAACGGCCCAGAAGACGGCCCAAAAGCAAAACGTTGATGACCAAGTAGCTGCCGCTAAGAATGCCATTTCTTCGGCAACAACCGCTGATCAAGTTGATGGTGCCGTCTCATCTGGTAAAACGAACGTTGACGGTCAATACGTACCGGGATCTAAGATATCTGACCAACAAAGCAATGCGAACGACGAATTGTCACAAGCTGGTTCAAAAGCTAAGACTAGTTTGGATGATGCCAAAACTGCAGCGGAAAATGCCATTGACCAAGACGGTAACTTAACGGATGCTCAAAAGACGGCCCAAAAGGCCGCCATCGACCAAGTGGTTAAAAATGCTCAAGCTAACGTTGATAAGGCCACTACGGCTGACGACATCCAGAATGCTAAGACGGCTGGTGAGAATGCAATTTCAGAATTGCAATCAACTAAAACATCTGCTCTGCAGACGTTAGCTAAGAATGCTCAGGACGCCATTAATACCATTAACGGTGACAATGACTTGACCGCTGCCGAAAAGGCTGCCCGGGTTCAGGAAGTGACTAGCGCTTATAATAAGGCCCATGATGTCGTCGATAACGCCACTGATACTACTACGGTGAATAACGAAACGAGTAATACTAGTCAGTTAGCAACTGCTATTGCAGATGCTACTAACTTCTCAAATGTGACCTCGTTGGCTGATCAAAAGACGGCCGCTAATAAGTCAATCGATGACGAAGCTAACGCTACTAAGGCCAAGATTGACGCTGATAATTCGTTAACGACTGCTGAAAAGAATGCTCAAAAGGCTAACGTTGATAACCAAGTCGCTACGGCTAAGGCAGCTGTTAACAAAGCCACCGATGCCGACAGTGTGAACGCTGCTGTTTCGACTGGAAAGACCAACATTGACGGTCAGTACGTGACAAACACAACTTCGTTTACTGACCAACAAACTAATGCGAATAAGTCAATCGATGATGAAGCAACCGCAGTTAAGGCAAAAATTGATGCTGATAATTCGTTAACGACTGCTGAAAAGAATGCGCAAAAGCAAAACGTTGATAACCAAGTCGCTACAGCTAAGGCAGCTGTTAGCAAAGCCACCGATGCGGATAGTTTGAATAACGCTGTTTCTGCTGGAAAGACCAACATTGACGGTCAGTACGTGACGAATACTTCTTCGTTTACTGACCAACAAACTAACGCTAATAAGTCAATCGATGACGAAGCTAACGCTACTAAGGCCAAGATTGACGCTGATAATTCGCTAACGACTGCTGAAAAGAATGCTCAAAAGCAAAACGTTGATAACCAAGTCGCTAC
>NZ_JCAOER010000003.1:46510-188111 GCF_059579415.1 Fructobacillus sp. ChS1-6f1-1-27
CACGACAGTTGCTGACCAGCAAAGCGCTGCTAGCAAGTCAATCGATGATGAAGCAAGTGCTACTAAGACAAAGATTGCTGCTGATCCTACCTTAACGGCTGCTGAAAAGCAGGCTCAAGAAGCTAAAGTTGATAGTGAGGCTGCTGCAGCTAAGAACGCAGTTTCAGCAGCAACTTCTGCTGACGGCGTTGCCAGGGCTTTGTCCGATGGGAAGACGTCAATTGATAACCAGCATGTAACCGGAAAGCCATTGACTGACCAGAAGTCCTCTGCGAAGACGGCTATCGATGGCGCAACGGCCGATGCCATCAAGGCCATTAACAATGCAACTAATTTGACGGCTGCTGAAAAGCAGGCTGCAATTGCTAAGTTAAACGATGAAGCCAATCGCATTAAGGCAAATATTGATTCCGCTGCAGATATTGACAGCGTTACTAAGATTCAAACCGATGGTGCTAGCGAACTAAATAACTCCGTTAAGAACTCAGTTCGGGATGCGGCTATTACGTCAATCGAGCAGACAGTGAATGACTACAAGGCTAAGATTAACGCCATGCCAAACCTAACAGCTGCTCAACGGCAGAGTGCCTTAGACCAGCTGAACCGTGACGCCGCCGCTGCTATCGAAGCCATTCAGGCTGGGGGAGACCCAGTTCAAATCCAAGTTGCCTTAATCGCTGGTTACGAACAACTTAAGGCTGACCTTCAGGTTGCTCAAAAATTGAATGATAGCCAAGAGCCAACCCCTGTCCTACCTGTAACTGGTGATCCAGCTTTGCCAATGACGGCTAAAAAACAAGCTAACCGTCAGATGGGCATTGAAACAGTCTTGATGTCTGCAATGTTGCTGACAACAGCTGCTTGGTTCGAACTAAAGAAGTCAAAGAAGTAATGACTCAATGATTTGATAAATTAAAAACACCAAGTCTACTACCATTGAAAATCTTGTTAATTTTCAAAGTGGTGGTGAACTTGGTGTTTTTGATTGGGCAAACAAAAAAACCATCAAATCGCATGACTGGATTTGATGGTTTACACAACCATTAAAGGATGTGGTGCCAATGTTTTGACAAACATTGGCAGCTTCTCTTTTTGGAAAGGGAAACTGAGTGATATCCATTTTGGATGTTGTTCTTTCATTCTTGCACTGTCTAAAAGAAATTTTAGAAATTGCTTTAATGATGGTTGCGCTATCTTCTAGAAGATAATGTAACAAAAAACCATCAAATCGCATGACTGGATTTGATGGTTCAACACCATTAAAGGACAGCTACCGTTTCTAACGGTTCCACCCAAGGGAGTCGTAGCACCAACTACGGCTCTCTTTTTCTATCGTTATTATAACACGAAATTTCACTCTGGAAGGCCAAACGGGGATGTTAGACAATGTGTTAGTTAATTGTCTAACAGCAGACCCTCAGTTACACCTAAAGGCATCCAAGTCCGGCCCTTAACAAGCCCAAATCTCGAATAAAGCAATTCCGATTCAAAATCCTTACTGGGCCAGCGAATTAAAGACGTCAATCAATAATTTTGTCTCTTCAATATTGTGAACCCGGACCAAGCGGCCACCGTTCATCACCATGTTGTACTCAACCAGTAAGCTGGACATCACCCGGTCACCCAACTTGCGGCCGTAAAGGGTGCCCATGAAGCTTTTATTTGACACACCCACCAGGATTGGCAGCCTCATCTCGGCCAAGTCGCGGACCGCTTGCATCTTGATCACATCTTCAGCAGCAATCTCTTCTTTGGTAATGCCCTCGTAGCGCGAAGTGAAGCCAACACCGGGGTCAAGGATGATGTTTTTATCTTGCAAGCCCCGTTGCTTCAAACCGGTGACCTGGGCTTCCATGTAGTCCAAGAGTTCCTGGCGCAAGTTGACCGTCTGCTTGTTGCGGTTGTTGTAAGTTGTCAAAACGGCGGGCTGGTACCGGCTGACTAGGTCCCACATCTCGGGCGTCTCGAATCCGTCGATGGTGTTGATGACCTGCACGCCACCGTCAAGTGCCCGCTCAACGGTGATTGGGTTGTTCGAGTCAATCGAGAGGATAATGTCAGGAAAGGCCTTTTTTATCTCTGATAAATACGGCGCAATTCGGCTCCATTCTTCTTCAGCACCCATCTCGGGGGCCTTGGGGTTGGTTGACTTGCCACCAATGTCAAAAAACTTCACGCCGAGCGCCGCCTGGGCCTCAATCCGGCCGAGGTATTCTGTTAAGTTGTGGTCCTTGCCGTCATAAAACGACTCGGGCGAGAGGTTCATGATCGAGTGAATCATCGGCTCGTCCGTTAGGTCAAACCGAGTTCCCTCGGCCTCGAACACGACCTGATTGTTTTCGTAAATGATCAACAGCGCATTTGCTAGGTCCTGGTTTACCAGCCCCATCGTCTGAGCCGCCTTCTTGATTTCTCGGTGGGTCAAAGCAAGAACCAGCACGCCGCCTTCTTTCACCATTGCCCGTAAGCTCAGGCTCTGCAGGCTGGCCACAGCTTGCTGCAAAACAGTAGTAGCTAAACCAGCCACCTCAACCTGTAGCCGGCTACCCTCAATCAGTGGGTTAAAATCAGCTTGGTTTACTTGGGTAATTTGCATTGTTTCTCCTCAATCCGCTCCAGTTATTTGCCGGCGGATAATGTATAATAGTAGTTACAACCTTTCTCTTATAATATCATCAAAAATGATTTTAAAGTACGGATTTTAGGGAGATTTACGAGGAAAATATGCTGACCATTAAGTTAAATAACATGAAATTCCATTCTTACATCGGCGTCTATGCCGAGGAAAAAAAGATTGGTCAAAGTCTTGAAATTGACCTCCTGGTGCAAATGAAGTCCGACCGGGCCCGGTATTCTGATGACCTAACTGATACGGTCAGCTACGGTGACATCTACCGGACGGTCGCCGCTGTTGTGGCTGAGAGCAAAGTTGACCTCGTCGAAAAGCTCGGTCAACAAGTTCTCGATGCCGTTTCTGCCAAATACGGGTCTGAAATTGCCAAGCAAACTATCTCCCTCCGGAAACTTGGCACACCAATCAACGGGGTTTTTGACAACGTTGAAATTACCTTGACGGACTAAGGGGCGACCATGATTACTTACCTTAGTATCGGGTCTAACCTGAATGACCGGTTGAAGGCCTTACAAATGGCGGTTGATCAGCTCAACCAACCGGGCAAAATTTCAGTCCAGGCGGTGTCAAAGGTCTACCAGACCAGCCCAGTTGGTGGCGTTCCCCAAGACGATTTTTACAACATTGCCGTCCGGTTAGACACTAGCTTGGGCGCCTATGACTTACTTGACGCCCTCCATGAAATCGAGCAAAACCTCCACCGGGTCCGCCAAATTCACTGGGGACCCCGGACAATTGACTTAGACATTCTTTATTACGGCGACCAGACCTTTGATGATGACCGCTTGGTTGTGCCACACAAGGAAATGTATAACCGTAAGTTTGTCCTAGTACCGTTGCTGGACGTTTATGTCGAGAATGGGGCTGAATTTGCCACAGAAGGGCAGCAAGGAGGGGCAGGTTCAGAGCAGGGGCGAAACTTAAATCAAGGGTTCGACTCTCGCCGGCCGCACCAAACAGACCCCCGCTTCCAACAAATTAGCCAAGCCATTACCCAGATTGGCCCTGACCAAGCAATCGAGCCAATTGAACCAAGAATTACCATTAGATAAGAAAGTGTCAGAACCATGGATAGTAAAAACCAAGCAATTATTGAAGAATCCGTCCGCAATATTTTAAAGGCAGTCGGGGAAGACGTTAACCGTGAGGGTCTGATTGAAACGCCGAAGCGGGTGGCCAAGATGTATGCTGAAGTTTTTTCATCAATTGACGAAGACTTCACCAACTTTACCGTTTTTGACTCAACCGAAGACGATGTTGACAACGAAATCATTACGGTTAAGAAAATCCCATTTTACTCGATGTGTGAGCACCACTTACTCCCATTTTTCGGTGAAGTTTCCTTGGCTTATATTCCCAATAACGGAAAAATTGTTGGCCTCAGCAAGGTGCCCCGTTTAATTGGCCACGTGGCGAAGAAGCCAAATGTGCAAGAACGTTTGACCAGCGAAGTTGCCAAGAAGTTAGACGAGTTAATTCAACCGAAGGGCATCGCCATTGTTGTCCGGGCCCGCCACATGTGCATGGAAATGCGTGGGGTCAAATCGGTCGGGAATGTGACCGAAACGACTTACTACACCGGTGAATTCAAGGGCGACTTGCAAAAGCAAAGTTTGTTCTTGCAACAGGCCTAGTCCTATGAGTCAGTTAGAAAAAGAGCTCTCATATAAAGAAGCCAAGCAAATTTTGGCCAATATCAAAACGGGGATGAAGTATGACGACGGGACTGACCGGATTGCCTTTTTGCGTGGGATTATTGGCAAATTAGGTTTCGACCGCCTTGACCAAACCACCATTATCCGGGTGGCCGGGACGAACGGAAAGGGGTCAACCGCGACAATGGTCAGCCAGGTCCTAACCGAAGCCGGCCTGCAAGTTGGCCAGTTTAACAGCCCGTACTTACTTGACCTCCGTGAAGAAATCTCGCTGGATAATCAGATGATTGGCCAACGGGACTTTGCTCTAGCCTTGGAAAAGTTGCTCGAAGTTTTGAAGACTCTCAAACTCGAACTAGGCCGTGATATCTCCGAGTTTGAAACGACCTTTTTGATTGCGATGACCTTCTTTATTACTAAGAAGCCGGACGTTATTATCTTGGAAGCTGGACTTGGTGGCAAGCTTGACGCCACGAATGCCATTCCACGGTCCGATTATGCCATCTTTACCAAAATTGGCATGGACCACATGGCCATCTTGGGTGATACGATTGAAAAGATTGCCAAAACCAAGGTCAAGATGACCCGGCCAAAGGAAATAATGGTGGTTGCCCCTAACCAGCGTGATGAAGTCAAAGCCATTATCAAAGCCCGGGCTGCTAAGAAAGAAAACCAGGTCATTTGGGCGGACCAGGTCAAGGTTGACCTGGTTGATGGTCGACCATACCAAGTAGACAACCAAGGACCAGCAACCGGCAATTCAGCCGGGTCTACTCCAACGACTGCCGATTATGACAAAAAAACGACCACTTTGGCCAAGTCAGTTGACCTAACCATTGGTGGTCAAAGCCTGAAAGATATTACCTTGAACCTCCAGGGGGCCTATCAAATCGAAAACCTCCGGACCGTCCTCGCCTTTGGCCTGGCCTGGAATACCAAGCCGGGGCAAAAGCCGATTATCCGCCAGCAAGCTCTCGAACAGGGGATTGCCAACGCCCGGATTGCCGGTCGCTTTCAGTACTTAGCACCAGAACCTCGGCCGGTGATTGTTGACGGGGCCCACAACCAGGATGCGGTTCAATCGCTAATTCAAACCGTTAAACAGGACTTTGCCGGCCGGCGGAAGGTTATCATCGTTGGTTTCTTAGCCGATAAGGACACACTGTCGTGCGTCCAGGACCTTTGCGACTTGGAGGACACTGACTTTATCGTCACCACCCCTGATAACCAGGCCCGTCAGCTAGAAGCTGATGACCTCTACCAGGAGTTTTTGAAGTTCACCACGCCAGACCGGGTCGTGGCGGTTGCCAACCCTAAGTGGGCCTACAACTATGCCAAGTCCCAGTATGACCAGGCGGGGGATGTTATCATTGCCACCGGGTCATTTTACTTGGTCAAGGAAATTATCAAGGCGGCCCAGGGTTAAAATCGTCTCTTTACCAAATAAAAATAACCACAAAAAAACCGGCGTTCTCGCCGGTTTTTCATTTGCTATCAATTGCTTAGAATTTTAGGAACATCAGTCCAAAGACAATCAGTCCCAAGATAATTCGGTACCAACCGAATGGTTTGAAGTCGTGGGTCTGCACGAACTGCAACAACCACTTGATGGCGATGTAGGCGATGATAAATGAAACCAAAGTTCCAGTGATCAAGATGGCCCATTGTTCACCGTTAAAAGTGTTGCCATCAGCCAGGTACTTACCAATCTTCAAGATTGAGACCCCAAACATCGTTGGGATGGCCAAGAAGAATGAGAATTCAGTCGCAACGTAACGGCTGGCACCCAAGATAACGGCTCCCAGGATTGTCGCCCCTGAACGTGACGTTCCAGGAACAATTGACAAGGCTTGGAACAAACCGATGTAAAAGGCGGTGTTGAAACCAATTGAACCCAAAGTTGTCAACTTAGGTGACCGGTCACGGAACATATTTTCAATGATGATAAACAAGATACCGTAGATGATCAAAGTACTTGCGACTACCGCTGGGGTGTGCAAGTGCTTGTCCATCCAGCTGTTCAAAGGCAAGCCGATGATGATTGATGGCAAGCAGGCCACTAAGACCTTCCACCACAATGTCCAAGTATCAGACTTTTCTTGGCTGGTTTTCTTACCAGAGAAGGGGTTCAGCTTTGAGAAGTACAAGATGACCACGGCCATGATGGCTCCCAGCTGGATAACGTATTCAAACATCGACATGAAGTCGGCGTTTTGGTTGATTTTAACGAATTGACTAGCAAGGTCAATGTGGCCAGTCGAACTGATTGGCAGGAATTCAGAGATTCCTTCCACCACTCCGATAATGGCAGCGCGTAGAATGTCTATCATTTTTTCTCCTATGAATGATGTCAAATAAAACCGCGTCAAGCACAGAGGTGTTTGGCACTGGTCGGTGACAAGTTCCACCGGCTCGTTCAAATGAAGTCGTCAGTGCAGCGACTATTCCGCACAAAGGGCTTAGACAATCACCACCAAAAGTGTACCATATTTTTTCAAATCGGCGACATTTGGGAGTTTAAGAAAGGTTAAATATTAGTTGTTAGGTGTTTAAAAGTGCAAAGAAAAACCATCAAGTTCGTTAGCAAGGCCTTGATGGTCTAAAAAACCAAAGGACAACCACCGTTTTAAACGGGTTCCACCCAAGGAGGTTGTAGTTGGAGCTACAACCTCCTTTTTCTATATTGTAGCATGGGATTTTTGGCTTTAGAACAGGCCAGAGAGATGTTATACAATCCCCATATTCTTTGTCTGGATGAACCATGCTATATTAAATTTAAGTGGAATACGATTATGATGGTTTGGCTGTCCTTTCAAGATTGAAAGGAGGTGGTGCCTATGTTTTGAATAACATATGGTGGCTCTTCTTTTCAGAAAGGAGAGCTGAATGATATCCTATTTGGATATTATTTTTGCATTACTGCACCTTCTAAAAGAAATTTTAGAAATTACGGTAATCTGTATTGCACTATTTTCTAGAAAATAGTGCAAAGAAAAACCATCAAGTTCGTTAGCAAGGCCTTGATGGTTTGAAAAAAACCAAAGGACAGCCACCGTTTTAAACGGGTTCCACCCAAGGAGGTTGTAGTTGCCACTACAACCTCCTTTTTCTATATTATAGCATGTAATTTTGGGTATGGAAGTTCGCTCGAATATCTTATACATTCATTGGTATTTTTATATAAAAAGTTTGGTGTAAAGCAAAAGCCTCAAACTTCGCTCCCCCGAAGTTTGAGGCCTTTACTTTCGAGTCAGAGAATCCGTGTGGGATACTAACAAGAAAAGGGAGGTGCTACAGTGTAGCGCATAGGGGAAGGCGGCTGCGTCTTCCGCCTTCCTAAAGCCACTATAACAGTTTTTATTCGCGCTGGGAACACTCTTAAAAGATGTTATAACACTAGTAAATCTTTTGTCTTATAACTCAAAATCTCGCTCTTAAAACAATACAAAAGTACCACTAACTTTCTCACATTTTTCGCTTAAAAATGCTACTAGTTACAAAAAACCGGCCATCCAATTTCAGTGTTTCCACCTTAGTTGAACCAGCCGGTTTTTTATTTTTCTTACAGTTCTGCTAGTTCAATTGGGGCCAACTCTGCCGGCCTAGCTGACAGAGAGTCAGCCAGAGCCTGCAAGGTTGCTACCGCAGTATAAACAGGAACCTTTTGTTTTAGCAGTGACGCCCGTAAATGTTCATCGGCCAGGTTAGCCACATTATCAAAAAGCAGGTCAACCTGACGATCACCATCAGCTAATAAGTCATCAACTTCAACCTGGTTTTCCCCAGCGACCATTAGGCCGGCAGAGGCCAAGCAGATGCTCACCTCAGGGGTAGCTAGAATATCAAAGCCATTGTCAGTCAGCCGCCCAAGCACCGGTGCCAATTCTGCTAACTCTTCTTTAGCAAAGTTGACAAAAATCTTGGCTTTAGATTTAGCAGGAATAGCGGGGCTTTCAGTGCTATTAGCTTGCTGGGAACCCCAAACATCAGTCCCTTCCGGCACCAATCCCGCCGCCATTAAAGCCTTGGACAAGGCCGCCGGGTAGGTAGGAGCCGACCCCATCACTTCCCCTGTTGACTTCATTTCTGGGCTGAGCAGGGTGTCAACGCCTGGTAGCTTGTTAAAACTAAAGACCGGCGCCTTGACTGAGATAAAGGGCGATACTTCCTGCAAGCCACTTTGCCAGCCAGCTACTGCTAATTTTTCTCCCAAGATTGTCTGAGTTGCCAATTCGGCCATGCTGGTCTTGGTTACCTTTGACAAAAACGGTACCGTCCGTGACGCTCGCGGGTTAACTTCAATGACATAGGCAACTTCGTCATGGATGACAAATTGGATGTTCATTAGGCCAACAACATTCAAGGCCTTTCCTAGTTTCAACGAAGCCGAGGTAATCTGGTCAATCACGGAAACGGACAAATGCTGAGGTGGGTAAACCGAAACTGAGTCACCCGAATGGATGCCGGCCGGTTCGATGTGTTCCAAAATTCCTGGAATTACGACCGTGTCCCCGTCAGCGATGATATCGACTTCCGCCTCGGAACCAACTAAGTAGGAGTCAATTAAGACCGGGTGGTCTGGCGAAACCGAGACGGCTTCTTTCATATAAGTAACCAATTCGGCCTCGTTCCAGACGATTTCCATCGCCCGACCGCCCAAGACGTAAGAAGGCCGGACCAAGACGGGGTAGCCCAGGTCATTGGCCACCGTGACCGCCTGGTCAACGGTTGTCGCCGTTGCCCCATTTGGTTGCGGCAAGTCTAAGTCCTTAATGACCTGGTTAAAGAGGTCCCGGTCCTCGCCACGGTTAATATCTTCGACTGTTGTTCCCAAGACTTTGACGCCATTTGCTTCTAATCCCGCTGCCAAATTAATCGCCGTTTGGCCGCCGAACTGCAAGACAACGCCGATTGGCTTTTCCAAGTCAACAATGTTCAACACGTCCTCTAGGGTTAACGGCTCAAAGTATAATTTGTCAGAGATCGAGAAGTCAGTCGAAACGGTTTCGGGGTTGGAGTTAACCATAATCGCTTCAAAGCCAGCCTGTTGGATGGCCTTGATTGAATGAACGGTCGAGTAGTCGAACTCGACCCCTTGGCCAATCCGGATTGGCCCCGAACCGACCACCAAAACAGACGGTTGGTCGGAAACCACCGATTCGTTGACACCAGAATAAGAGCTGTAAAAGTAGGGCGTCTTCGACTCGAACTCACCGGCAACCGTGTCGACCATCTGGTAGGCGGGGATGATGCCCGCTTCTTTCCGGAAGGCCCGGACTTGGCTCTCGACCAGTCCATAGGCACTGGCCAAAATAGCATCACTCACGCCGGCCTCTTTGGCCGCCCGGATTGCTGTGACGTCCATCCCAAGCGAACTGGCCGGACTTTGATCAGCCTCAATTTCGGCAACACCAGTCGCGCCATCGCCGCCTAAATCCCTAAGTAATTGAACTAAATCACTGAATTTGTATAAGAAAAAGGGTGAAACCTTGGTCAATTGGTGGACTTCATCAACTGTCAAATCTCGCTTTAACAACTCCAAGGTTTCCCATAACCGCTGGTCAGTCGCCTGCCCAACAGCTGTCACTAAGTCATCAGTCGAAACGTCTGCCAGACTGGGGTCAAAGACCGAATTTAACCCGTTTTCCAACGACCGGACTGCCTTTAACAAGGATTCTTCAAAGGTCCGGCCGATTGCCATCACTTCTCCGGTTGCTTTCATTTGCGTCCCTAATGACCGGTCCGCCTGGGCGAACTTGTCAAAGGGGAGGCGGGGTAGCTTGGTTACGACGTAGTCCAAGGCCGGCTCGAAGTCGGCCCAGGTCGTTTGGGTAACCGGGTTCTTGATTTCATCCAAGGTCAAGCCCACTGCAATCTTAGCGGCTAACTTGGCAATCGGGTACCCGGTTGCTTTGGAAGCCAGGGCCGATGACCGCGATACCCGCGGATTGACTTCAATGATGTAGTACTGGCCAGACGCTTGGTCCAAAGCCATTTGCACGTTACACCCGCCCTCGATTTTCAAAGCCCGAATGATGGCCAAAGCCGCATCACGCATTCTTTGAAAGTCGCGGTCTGACAGCGTTTGAGTTGGAGAAACCACCATGGAATCGCCGGTGTGCACGCCAACTGGGTCGATGTTTTCCATCGAGGCCACGATTAAAGCGTTGTCGGCGGAGTCGCGCATGACCTCGAACTCGATTTCCCGAAAACCGGCAATCGACTGCTCCACTAAGACCTGGCCGACGGGTGACAAATCCAACCCCCGGCCGCCAATCTCAGTCAGCTCACTCTTTGAATGCGCAAAACCACCGCCGGTCCCGCCCATGGTATAGGCGGGCCGGATAATCACGGGAAAGCCAACCTGGTCGACAAAAGCTTCCGCTTCTGCCAAAGTCGTGACCGTTAATGACGCCGGCACCGGCTGACCAATTTTGACCATCAGTTCCTTAAAGAGCTCCCGGTCCTCGGCCTCTTCAATCGCTGACAATTTGGTACCCAAAAGGGCCACCCCGTTTTCGGACAAAATCCCGGCTTCCGCCAAGTCCTTGGTTAAATTCAAAGCAATCTGTCCACCCAAAGTTGGCAACAAGGCATCCGGTTTTTCCTTTGCAATAATCTGCTTTAAAGAAGGAACCGTCAAAGGTTCCAAGTAGACCTGGTCGGCAATGTCTTCATCGGTCATGATGGTGGCCGGGTTGGAGTTGACCAAGACCACCTCAAAGCCTTCTTCCTTCAAGGCTAGGCAAGCCTGCGAGCCTGAGTAGTCGAACTCGGCCGCCTGGCCGATGATAATTGGGCCAGACCCGATCACTAAAATCTTATGAATATGCTGGTTCTTGGGCATCGGTGGCTCCTTTCAAGCAAGTTTTTAAAAAGTCGTCAAATAAATATTCGGCATCATGCGGCCCTGGACAAGCATCCGGGTGGAACTGGACGGAAAAGGCCGGCAAGGTTTGGTGCTTGACACCCTCAACTACGTGGTCGTTAATTTCTTCATGGGTAATCACCAAGTCCGTACCTGCCAGAGAGCCCCGGTCGACCGCATAGCCGTGGTTTTGCGAGGTGAAGTCGTTGCGGTCTTGGTTAGCACCAGCACCGATACTTGCAACCGCATGGTTAAAGCCCCGGTGGCCAAACTTCATCTTATAAGTCGATGCCCCATTGGCCCGGGCAAAGAGCTGGTGACCCAGGCAAATGCCAAAGATTGGGAACTTTTCCTGCAAGTCCTTGATAACCGGTAGGGCCTTGTCGTACTTGCTAGGGTTGCCTGGCCCATTCGACAGGACAATCCCGTCCGGCTGGTCAGCTGCCACCATCGCCGCCGTGACAGTTTCCCCGTCGTAGACCTTGACCACGGCCCCGCGCTTTTCCAAAGCAGTGATAATCGAATTCTTAATCCCAAAGTCTAAGACGGCCACCTTTGGCCGACCTGGGGCACTGTCAAAATCAGTACCAGCCAAACCATCAATGCCATCCACTTCAGTCACACCACCAACACCAGTTACACCAGCCTCAGGCCAGTCCGCACCCGTATGCCAGTCACCGCCGGCCCGGTTTGCGACCTTAGCTTCCAAAACTTTTTGGTAGTCCGTGGCAAAAGTGGTCTGAATCTTGTCCCAATTAAGCTCTGAGACAATCACCGCTGGCATCGACCCTTCTTCTCGAATTTCTTGGGTCAAGGCCCGGGTATCAATGCCCGTTAAGCCCACCAAGTCCACCGATTCGGCGTACTCGGCTAAAGTCTGCGTCATCCGGTAGTCAGTCGGGTGGGTGGCCAGCTGGTGGACCAAGATCGCATCAACAGCGGGGGCCAAACTTTCAGAGTCCTCGTCGTTAATGCCATAGTTACCAATCAGCGGGTAGGTGAAGGCCATCGACTGGCCGTAGTAACTCGGGTCCGTAATCGTTTCCTGGTAGCCAACCATCCCGGTTGAAAAGACAATTTCAGTATAAATGTCCTTAGTCGACCCGAAGGCCTGGCCCGGGTAAACGGACCCATTTTTCAAAACAAGGTAACGGTCCATGTCACTTTTCCTCCTATCTTATTAGCTGAATCGACCGATTCAGGCACTCAGTTCTTCAATCACTGTCTTAATTTTTTGAACACCAGTGGCCAATTGGTCTTGGTTAATGACCAACGGTGGCAAGAGTCGCAAGGTGTTGGCCCGAGCGGATAATGTCAAAACCCCAGCCCGGTGTAACAACGAGATCACGTGACCAACTGGAACGGATTCGTCCAAGTGGATGCCGACCATCAACCCCTTGCCAGTAATGGCTTTGACCGCTGGTAAATGAGACAATTCCTCATCCATTGTTTGGAAGAGCCAGTCGCCCTTGGCGCGGACACCCGCCAAAAATTCCGGTGACAGCAAGTCCAAGACCTCCTTGGCCGCACTCATCACCACCTGGTTGCCGCCAAAGGTCGTCCCATGGTCCCCCGGGATAAAGTGCTCTGCCACGGATTGCTTGGCTAACATCGCCCCGACCGGGAGGCCGTTGGCCAACCCTTTAGCAGAAGTGATAATATCAGGGGCCAGTCCAAAGGCTTCAAAGGCAAACTTATAGCCAGTCCGGCCCATCCCAGATTGGACTTCGTCAACCACAAACAACGCCCCGGTTTGCTGGCACTTGGCCTGAACAGCCTGCAACCAGTCTGTATCACCAACGTTAATCCCGCCTTCACCCTGGATAACTTCTAAGAAAACGGCCGCCGTCTGAGTCGTAATCTGGTCCAAACTGGCAAAGTCGTTGTAGGCCAGTAACTTGGTGTCTGGCATCAACGGCTGGAAACCTTCCTTGATACCTTGGTAGCCGGTGACTGCCAAAGACCCGGTCGTCCGACCGTGAAAGCCATAGTCAAAGGCAATGATTTCTTGCTTCTGGGTCGCCTTGTGGGCCAGCTTGATGGCCGCCTCGTTGGCCTCGGTCCCGGAATTGCAGAAGAAAGCCTGGTAGCCTTCGGGCGCTAATTTTTCAGCGACCTCCTCGGCCAGGTGGTTGGCATAGAGGTTGGAGGTGTGCCAAATCTGCTGGAGCTGGCCCTCGACGGCTGCTTGGATTTGCGGCTGGTGGTAGCCGAAGTTGCAGACCCCGATTCCTGCGGTTAGGTCTAAGTAGGTCTTGTCCTTTTGGTCTGTTAAATAGACCCCGTCCCCGTTAACAATTTCCATCGGAAACTGGCTGTATGTGTTCATCGTTTTTGACATGTAAAAATCTCCTTCTTGCTTGCTAAATCGTTATCCTAGTGCCGGGCTCCCCCAAGTCGTTAGTGACCACTACTGCTTGAACACCCTGGTTTAAGGCGGCCAGGCAAGCCTGGACCTTGGCCACCATCCCGCCAGTGACTGCACCAGAGGCAACCAGGGACTGAACTGACTCAGTGTCCAAGTCCGCCACAATTTGACCGTCAACTAGGATACCCGGGACATCGGTTAATAGAATTAATTGGTCAGCGGCTGCTGCTGTTGCCAGGGCCTGGACGGCTTCATCGGCATTGACGTTGAGGTCTTGGCCGGCAGGGCCCTTGGCAAAGGAATCCATTAGGATGACCTGGCCCTGACCTGCGCCCGACGCTGACTCAGACCTACTACCTGTCACCGTTGCCAACCGGTCTAAGTCCACTGCCACTACTCGACCCACCTGACCAAAGCGGTCAACGTCTAAGTAGTCCGCTTGAAAGATAGCGGGGTGGTCCTGGTTCCAGGCTAGGACTGGCACACCATTGGCCTTAAATAAGCTAGCCAAGTAGGGCTGGACGACTGACCGGACGACTGCTTTGGAAACCAGGAGTTGGTCCTTTGGGGTCACCCGGGTCCCGTCAATTTTTTGCGGGACTTGGCCGAAAAATTCGGTTGCCTGGGAAATTAAACCGCCGCCACCGTGGACAACCACGACGGTTTGGCCACCTTTTACCCAGGCACTAACCTGGTCAAAAAAACTCTGATTTAAGTCCTTAATGGCGTTTCCGCCAATTTTAATCACGATCATGACTAACCCTCGTAGGCGGCATTGATTTCAACGTATTGGTAGGTGAGGTCACAACCCCAGGCCACCCCGGTTGCTGCGCCAACGCCCAGGTCAACCTGGATTTGAATTTGGTCGGCTCCTAGAACTGCGGCTAGTTGGTCCTGGTCGACTAACTGAGTTTGACTGTCTTCAATGATGGTAAGCTCGCCGAGCTTAATCATAACCTTGGCCGGGTTAACCTTGGCTTGGGTTTGGCCGATGGCTTGGACAATCCGCCCCCAGTTGTTTTCTTCACCGAAGAGCATTGCCTTAATTAGGTTCGAGCCAACAATTGCCCGAGCCACCTGGTTGGCTTCGACTTGGTTAGCAGCGCCAGTAACCTTGGCTTCGACAAACTTATTTGACCCTTCACCGTCCTTGGCAACCATCTTGGCCAAGTTCACCAAAACTTGGTGGAGGCCATCTTGGAAGACTTTCAAGTCAGCTTGACCAGCTAGCAATTCTTCGTTGCCGGCCTGGCCGTTGGCCATGACGAGCACCATGTCGTTGGTCGACATGCAACCATCAACCGTAATTTGGTTAAAGGAGGATTGGATGCTGTCCTTTAACAAGTCTTGTAAGAGGGGCCCGTCAATCTTGGCGTCGGTAGCGACAAAGCCTAAGGTCGTTCCCATGTTGGGGTGGATCATCCCGGACCCTTTGGCAATTCCGGTGATCGTGACAACTTGACCACCAATTTTGACTTGCACGGTGGTCTTCTTTGAAATGCTGTCAGTCGTTAAGATGGCTTCGGGAATATCTGATGCGGGGGCCAGGGTTAACTGGTTAACGCCTTTTTGATAAACGTCCATATCCAGTTGTTTCCCGATGACACCAGTCGAGGCGACCCCAACTAAGTTATGGGGAAGGCCGAGCTTATCAGCGGCTAAGGCCTGCGACTTGGCGACATTGGCTAGCCCTTCTTCGCCGGTGAAGGAGTTGGCGTTACCAGAATTAATGATGATGGCTTGGAGGGCCTGTTGGTCTTGGATGACCGACTTGGTGTATTGGACTGGCGCAGCCTGGAATTGGTTTTTGGTGTAGACCCCGGCCGCGGCGGCAGGGACATCTGAGACTAGCCAGGCCATGTCGAGTTTGTCGTTATCTTTAAAACCGGCGTGGGTGGTCCCGGATTGGAAACCTTTTGGCCAGGTGAATGATGTTGTCATAATTGGACTCCTTTTTGGCATAAATAGCGGGTAAATTTGGTATAAATGGTGGATAAAAGTGAAAAAAAGCAAAAAAATAAAAAGGGTTAAAAAACCGCTCGTTAAAATATTAGGGATTAAAAGGCTAGTGGGTGCAGGTTTAGCCCGGCCTTTTGGTCGAAACCAAAGAGCCAGTTCATGTTTTGGACGGCTTGGCCGGCCGCTCCTTTGAGCATGTTATCAATCACGGACACAACCGTGATGTAACCAGTTGTCTGATTGTAGGACCAGCCAATTTGACAGTCGTTTGTGCCAACCACCGCCTTGATGTCTGGGAGACCGTCGGTCAAAACTTTTACGAATGGGGCTTGGTCGTAAGTTTTTTCGAAGGCGGCCTGGATTGCTTTAGTGCTAACCCCGGCTGAAACCTTGGCATAAATTGTGGCCATAATCCCGCGGTCGATTGGGACCAGGGTAGTCATAAACTGGAGGTGGTCAACGGCCGGGTTCCATTCCTGTAACTGTTGGACAATTTCTGGAATGTGCTTGTGCTGGTTAGCCTTGTAAACCTGCAGGTTTTCGTTGGCCTTTGTGAAGTGGGAAGACTGCGAGAGGGACTTGCCGGCCCCCGTTACGCCTGACTTGGCATCAACCACAATCGAGTTGGGCTCGATTAAGTCTTGCTGGACCAAGGGAGCCAGGCCCAGTAGGGTGGCAGTGGCGTAGCAACCGGGGTTGGCAATGTAGGTCAGCTGGTTGGCCCCTGCCTCTAAACTGCTGTGACCACCAACCAAGTCAGCGAGCTTGTAGTTGGCCAGGTCAATCAAGTCCTGTGCAGCCGGGTCTAAGTGGTACCACTTAGAATAGGTCGCCGGGTCCTTTAAGCGGAAGTCACCAGACAGGTCAACGACCGGAAAATCCTGGTCAAGGTAGGGCTTGGCTAACTTAGCCGTTACTCCAGCGGGCGTGGCGAAGAAAATCAAATCAGAACTTTCCATGACCGCCGCCGGGTCGTAGGGGTAGGCCAATAATTTGCCCCCCTGTGACCCGCTGTTTTCTGCCAGGTGCAAGCGCGGGTTCAGCTCTTTCAATTCGACCGGTCGGTCCAAGTCGTGTTGGTAAACATTGATTTGGTCAACTTGGGGATGGTTTTCTAATAAGTAATAGAGTTGCATGCCGGCATAGCCGGTCACGCCTGTTAGCGCAACTTGCATGGTAGGGGTCCTTTCTTTGATACTTTGCTGAATGCTTTCAAATTAAACCTTTGGAATAAACTGTTGGCCCAAGGTGGCGGCCATCATCGCCTTAATCCCGTGCTTGCGGTTTTCGGCTTCGTCAAACTGACGGGCATACTTAGAATTAAAGACTTCGTCGGTAATTTCTAAGGCGGGCAGGCCGTACTTTTCGTAGACCTCTTGGCCAACCTTGGTTTCCAAGTCGTGGAAGGCGGGCAGGCAGTGCATCACGATTAACTGGTCGTCAGTTAGGTGCCCGGTTAGTTCGAGGGCTTCTTGGTTTAACTGGTAGGGGAGCAACTGGTCAATTCGTTCTTGCCAGTTGTCCTCACCCATTGAAACCCAGACGTCAGTGGTGACAACATTGGCACCTTTTAGGCCAACTTCCAAATCGTCAGTCACTTCGACCACCGCCCCCGACTCAGCCGCATAGGCCATAGCCGTTTTCAAAACTTCTTCATCCGGTTGCAAGCCCTTCGGGCTGACGATGCTAACATTCAAACCAACCATCGCGGCCCCAACCAGTAATGAGTGGGCGACGTTGTTCCGGCCGTCGCCCAGGTAGGCCAGCTTAATCCCGTCAAAGCCACCGAAGTTTTCCTTGATGGTCATCAGGTCGGGGATGGTTTGGCTGGGGTGCCAGTCATCGGTTAACCCGTTCCAAACTGGGACACCTGAATACTCTGCCAAGTCTTCAACAGAGGACTGGGCAAAGCCCCGGAACTCAATCCCGTCATACATCGAACCCAAGACCTTGGCGGTATCCTTCAAGGATTCCTTGTGGAAGAGGTGAATGTCGTCTTTGCCAAGGAAGGTTGGGTTGGCGCCCAGTTCAAAGGCGGCGGTGGTGAAGGCTGACCGGGTCCGGGTCGATGACTTTTCAAACAGAAGGGCAATGTTCTTACCAGCCAAGACCTGCTGGTCTTGGTGGGTTTGGTGCAAGTACTTTAAGTGCAAGCCGTAGTCGACTAAGTACTTTAGCTCGGCTGGGCTCAGGTCGGTCTCTTTTAAAATTGACTTGCCATAAAATTGGTTTTGAAAAAATGTTTGCTTGCTGGTCATAATTGGTCTCCTTTTGATCGAATACATAAAAAAACGCCCCCTCACACTACAAAATATAGTGCAAGAGGACGTTTGGACGTGGTACCACCTCAGTTCCTGGCCTGCTCACGCAGGACAGCTTGGCATGCTGAAAAAGCATTTAGCGGTAACGAGCTAAGAACCGAAACCGCCTACTCAATTCGGCGGCTAACTCACGGGCACGATTTAGTTAGTTTGTTTGGCCGGTTCTCACGAATTAACATCCAGCTTTTCTGTGAAAACAAAGTTAACTAAAATTTCCGATCATCGTTTTTATGATGGTGTTGGCGAATGCCAACTGTTGTCACTCATAATAACGAGTCAAAATGAGAATGTCAATAGAAAATTAAAAATAAATTTAAATAAATCACTGATTTTAATCAAAATCTCACCAAAATATTTTCTTAAAATTTGATGATAAAATCCAGCCAAAAATACTGTTCTCAAGGCTTTTATACCCAAGGAGACCAGCTCAACCAAAGGTTCTCATATGTTACCTTTCCTCACAAAATAATCTTTTTTCTAAACTATGGGCCCTAAACTGTTCACAACGTTAAATTAAAAAGTATTAATAAAAGTTCGCCGACCATACATCAGTCGGTCTTTTCCTAGAATTAGAACAATTATTAATCGAGCACAGAAAAGAGGTACCCAATAATGACTGAACGTGTTATTGATTCATCAACCAACCTCGATGGAACGAAGCGGACGCTTTCGAACCGTCATGTCCAAATGATTGCGATTGGCGGGACGATTGGAACCGGCCTGTTCTTAGGAGCCGGGTCAACGATTTCCAAGTCAGGACCATCAATCATTATCTTGTACGCCGTCTTGGGCCTGCTCTTCTTCTTTATGATGCGGGCCATCGGCGAAATGCTCTACGCCCAACCGGACCAGCACACCTTCGTTGGCTTTATTACCAAGTATACCGGGGAAGGCTTTGGGGTCTTTGCCGGTCTAACCTACTGGCTGGCTCTAATCTTTGCCAGCATGTCAGAACTCACGGCGATTGCCACCTACGTCAAATACTGGTTCCCGGACTGGAACATGGCCGTAATTGAAATTGTCTTCCTGGTTGCTTTGGCCTCCTTAAATATTTTGGCGGCGCGGGCCTTTGGTGAGACCGAGTTTTGGTTTGCCATGATTAAAATCATCGCCATTTCCGCCTTGATTATTACCGGGGTCATCTTGGTTTTGACCGGCTTTAAGTCCCCGGATGGGGCGACGGCCTCATTTGGCAATGTCTTTGACCACTTCTCGCTCTTTCCCAATGGCCTAAACAACTTTGTTTCGGCTATTCCAATGGTCTTCTTCGCCATGGCCGGGATGGAATTTGTCGGGATCACGATTGGTGAAACCAAGAACCCCCGCAACGTCTTGAAAAAGGCGATCAACCAAACCGTTTACCGGGTCTTGCTCTTTTATATTGGCGCCTTGTTTGTCATCATGTCGATCACGCCTTGGACCAAGATCACCCCGGAAAACAGTCCCTTTGTGGAAGTCTTCAAGCTGGTCGGCTTTCCGGCCGCCGCCGCCGTGATTAACTTCGTGGTTTTGACCTCGGCCGCTTCGGCCCTGAACAGTGTTCTCTTCTCTGCCGGCCGGCACCTCTTCCAGCTGTCCCAGGAACTCAACTTCAAGCCCCTTAACAGGGTGTCGACAACCGGTATTCCAGCCCGGTCTGTTCTAACTTCAGCCACACTCTTGCTTTTTGCGCCTGTGATTGCCGTTGTGCCGTCTATCTCCAATGCCTTCCAGTTTGTCACTTCCGGGGCCACCGACCTGTACCTGGTCGTTTACATCATGACCCTGGTGGCCCACCGCCAGTACCGTCAGTCACTGGACTTCATCAATGACGGCTTCAAGATGCCTGGTTATCGGTTCACCAGCCCGCTGACAATCACGGTCTTTGTCTTGGTCTTCTTCTCCTTGTTCGCCAACTCCGCCGATGTGATTCCTGCTGCTGGTGCCATCGCCTGGGTCATTATTTTCGGCACCTTCTGCTACTTCAAGTTCCGTAAAAATGCCTAATCTGCTTGCAAATACAAAAGCCGAAAGCTTCGCTTTCGGCTTTTCTCGTTCTTACGATACAATAGGGGGTAACAGCACCAATTTCAAATGAAAGGCAGTCCCATCCATGGCTAAATCAACCCTTAAAAAATACCTCAAAATGCTCGACCAATCCTATGACGCCGTCGTCGCCGACTGCCTACTTCAAAACGGTTCCGGCCAGGCCAATTTCTATCCCGAATCCGACTACCAAAACTTCCTGGCCGGTAAAACCGATACGCTAATACCCGACCCAGCCGTCTCCAAAAAGACCCAAGGTCTTTACTGCCACCACATCGACGCTAAGGTCCATGACGGCCTCTACCAAGCTACCGCCATCCGTGCCAACCAGTATTCCTACAATTACCAAACCAAAAATCGTCTGGTTTACTGCAACCTAATTGAACACCTCATCCTCCACGCCCTAATCGTCATCGAAAGCAATGGCCAACACGGCCAAGCCGACCTAAAAGATCTGCTCCAAATCGTTGATAAGTGGTACGTCCAAGGCAACTTACCCACAACTGATGAAGACCTAGCTTGTTATCATGCTGGATTCTTGGAGAGGGAAGAGGCGGGGAAGGTTGGGATATATGTGAAAAGTAAAATCGGTGAATAAAAAGGAGGTCTTAGTTTTGAACTAAGACCTCCTTTTTGGGTTGAAAAATGTTTTTGATTGCTTAGTGGCGCTTGTTTGACTTTTTGTTAGTCAAGATCAGAGCGAAGCTGGCAACCAAGGCCAGACCAACTAATGCACCAATGTTTTCCTTAACCTGCTTGCCAGTGTGAGGCAAGGCAGACGTTTGGTTGGTTGATTGGTCAGTAGCAGTGTTAATTGCTGGTGTCGTCTGGTTAGACGTTGCAGCAGGTGTATTATCACTTACTTTGTTATTGTTGTTCGTTGGTGTGTTCGAACTATTGTTGGGGTTATCGTTTGATGAGCTAGGTGTGTTCGAACTGTTATTGTTGGAACTGTTGTTACCGGAATTATTATTGTTGCTTGGTGTGTTATTGTTTGATGAACCACCATTACCGTTAGCAGACCCTGACCCACTGATGGTTGGACTTGGGACAGTCACGTCTTGTTCTGTTAAATTATCACCGGTAAGCTTAGCTGTATTAGTGTAGTTGGTTGAAGCACGATTATCAGTAATTTTGGTTTCATAGTCGACCATGTAAGTCGAATCGATGTCACCGAAGTTGATTTGGAAATCCGATGGTGAGTTGATTGCGATTTTGGATGAGTCCAAAGCTTGTCCAACATTAAAATTATCGCTTGAATCGGTGTAAGTTGCTTGGTAAACACTGAAGGAATTGTTGACGAGTTCTTGGTTAGCTCCGACTACATCTTTTAATACTGCATTATTGATTGAGGCTTTGTTGTAATTTACTCGAATACGCCAGTGAATAATCGATGGATTGGCAGTATCATACCAAGCCCATTTGTATAATTTCTCGGTTGAATCAATGGACTGACCCTTAATATACACAGAAGTATCGGTTTGACCAGTCAAATTCCAGTTCACTACGTTGGTAGCATCAGTTTTGATAACGGTCATGTTCCAGCCCAGTTTAAGGTCTAAGGTACCTACGAGACTATGGTTAGCCACAGCTGAAGCAGCTGTATCGTTAAAGGTCACAACCATTTTTTGACTAGCCGCATCAACATGAGCAGTTCCAATGGTATCACCAGCATTATCCGTTACGTTGAAGGTTAAATCCGAAGGGATTTTGAGCTGGCTAGGGACCGTTACGGTCATCGTATCGCCAGAATTTAAATCGCTATTTTGTGGGATTGTAAAATTCCAGTGGGCAGTTAAGTCGTCGTACTGACCATATTGGGTTGCGGAAGGGTTTGTTGTATCAGTGAGACTAGCGCCAGTAATGTATTGGCTATTAGTATCGTTTGCTGATACGTTTTTTGCAGAAAAGAGCATAAATGCTGCTATAAAAAATGCTAACAATGCAATTAAAATTTGAATGTTACGATGCTGAAGATTTTTATTTTGAATCATTTTTCTCTCCTTATATCTTTTATTATTAGCATAGAAGTATATTTGTCTATTCGGTAATGTTATATAATATTTTCGTCATCACATTAATCCACAAAGCAACTGTTTGCAATATAAATAAACAAAAAGAAACAAATATACCAATAATCATATTATATTCATGCGGAAATAATTTCAATAGTGTATCTTTTATAAATACATATAAATAACTAGATGTCGGATGAGCTTTTTTAAACACATGTTAAAATTACAATTGTTGCTAATAAAAATATATGTTCTTAGGAGAAGGATTGTAGATAAAGGAAAATATGAATGAAATTATCAGAAGAGATTGTCAATTTATTGGGTAACTATTATTATTTTTTTAAATAATGGTGTTGATATAACAAGTATCTATTTAATTTAGTATTAACATCTTTAAATCATTACTTTGAAAAAATAAAAATATTTGAGATTTATAGGAGATTTTTATGTACATCGAAACAAATCCATATCGTATTGCCAACATTGCTGGCTTAGAAAATCCGATGTCAGACGCTTTAGCAGAACTAATGCGAACTGACCCAAAGTTTATCATGTCTATTACTGGTTGTAGCGAACCTGACCACATTGAAGTCTTTAGAGAAACTAAAGACAATGAAAACGGTCGTCTTGATTTTGCTTTGGTAACAAAAACGACTGTCCTTGTGGTGGAAAATAAAATTAAACACCAAGCCGGTTTCAACAACCTCACTTTGTACCGAAAGCGTGCTTTAGAATTACACCATGAAGTGTACGGGGACAAAATCACACCAATGGTTACAACAGTCTATATTACTCGATACGGTATTGAAAACCTTAACGAGTTGCCCGAAATGGCACAAGCTGATCAATATCTTTCATATGAAGACATGTTCCAAATGTCAACCGATAACCAGTCGGCCAATTATAAGTGGCTTAAGGACGCCTTTAGTGATGACGGCGAATTGAAAAGAGTGGCTGCTGGTGCCCTTGATTGGCACCGAAAAGTCAGTACGTTTGCACACCCCACTGTCAAGACAGAAAAAGAATATACAGACACTCTGAAAGCTCTTCTCGAGCTTTTATTCCCGTTTAGGGGTAGTAAGACTCAAATAAAATCAAAGACTACTCTGACGACTTATACACCAAATAAAAAACAGGAATTGCTGTATGACGAAACCATGTGGAACTTACAGCCGTTAACAATTACCGCTAAAGTTCTAGACAACGAAAACGGGATAACTACTCAAGAAACGATTTTGACTATACAAGACATTGTTGATAACCCTACAAAAGCTCGAAAGACAGTCCAAGAATTGTTTGATAACCATAAATCACTTACAGGGGATTAGAGTACAAAATTTTGTCAGATATTGTGGTAAATGACAAGAAATATACTTCCTTGATCTTTCACCCTAAAAAAGATATAATATTAAAAGTTATTCATTCCTATGAAAGGAACTTTTGTCAATCATGAAAAAACGGGTTGCAGAAATGTTTGCCGGTGTTGGTGGTTTTCGAGTGGGGCTTGACCAGTTAGATTCTGGTTGGGATACTGTTTGGGCAAACCAATGGGAACCGGGAAAAAAGGTTCAACATGCCTTTGATGCCTATGTGGCACACTTTGGTGAAAGTGAAAATCACACAAATATTGATATTAATACCGTTGATAAGACAAAGGTTCCCGATATCGAACTGTTGGTTGGAGGATTTCCTTGTCAGGATTATTCGGTGGCAACAACGGGCGCTAAGGGTATCCAAGGTAAGAAGGGTGTTCTTTGGTGGGATATCCGAGATATGATTGAAGCTAAGTTCCCACCGTTCATCTTTTTAGAGAATGTTGATCGGCTACTTTCATCACCTGGTCGTAACTTACGCGGCCGCGACTTTGGGATGATTTTGTATACTTTGCAGCAATTAGGGTATGGTGTTCAATGGCGGGTAATTAATGCTGCTGAATACGGCTTTCCTCAGCGCCGCCGTCGTGTCTTTATTTTTGCTTATCGAAACGATACAAACTTTTATCAGCAAGTCGGCAATGCAACACTCAAAGATGCCGTTTTGACCAATAACCCTTATAATAAAGAAATGCCTATCAAGAAAGAATTGAGCGAAGAACACGAGGGTTCTTTAGAAGGCTTTAAGGATATTGTTGATTTTTCAAACAAGTTTTCATTTAAGTTTGAAAATACCGGTGTCATGCATAATAATCAAATCTTTACCGGCAAGTACCAGTCAGACTATCATGGTCCACACACAACGTTAGGTGATATCATGGTTGACCATGCCGATGATGAGACATTGTATCTTGACCAAAAAGAAGGTCAGTTGGAAAAGTTTGAGTATATGAAGGGACCAAAAAGGATTCCCCGTACGAGTGCGAGTGGCCATGAGTATGTGTATTCTGAAGGTGGGATGGCATTTCCTGATAAGGCGGAAATGCCAGGACGGACTATGTTGACTTCTGAACGGAGCGTCAACCGTTCAACTCATGTTGTTCGTGATAAAGAAAATGGCCGTCTCCGAATGATTACCCCATTAGAAGCAGAGCGCTTAAATATGTTCCCGGATAATTGGACTGATACTGGAATGCCAAATCGTTTCCGTTACTTTACGATGGGAAATGCTTTGGTAGTTGGCGTTATTAAAGCTATTGGTTCTGGAATTGATGATATCATTGCTAACGAAGGCGATTTGGCAGATGCTAAAGACTTTAAAGCACCAGGGCGAGTTGACTATGTACACCATACTGAACAAACTGATTTAGATATTTAAGTTAAGAAGGACAAGAAATTGTCCTTTTTCTTTTGGGTAAAGATAAAAGACATTTAGTAGGTTATAATGCCAATAATAACACTTTAGAGGTTGTATTTATGGAACACGAATATACTAAGTATCAAATCAAGGAGCGGTTCGAGAGCGCTGTCGGTAAAACTCTTGGACAAATTGATACTGCTGGTGACTTTGAAAGAACAAAAGAAAATCCCAAAATTACAGGAATTGCTGGGGATGTTGTCGAGCATTCAATTTTGGGTTATGAATCTGATGTAAAGCAAGAAGCTGATATCAAAATTGATGGTAAAAGCATCGAAGTCAAGACCACTGGGGTTAGAGGAAAATTTGAAGACCCAAAAACTTATGTGGCGAAGGAACGAATTACTATTACTAATGTTTCGCCTCAACATATTGTTAAAGAAACTTTCGAAACTAGTTCACTCTGGGATAAGTTAGAAAATACATTATTAGCTTATTATCTTTATGATAATTCAAAGCCAGTTAAAGCAGCAGAATATGCTGATTTTCCATTTTTGGGTTATCAATTACATGATTTTCCTGAAGCCGATAAAAAAATTATCATGAAGGATTGGCAGATTGTTCGAGACTTTTGTGCCGCACAAGAAGTAATTGATAAGAAGGACCCTGAACAGGGAAAGGCTTATTCAGCTGCTAAAAAGGATATGATGTACCTGGAAACCGCACCGGGTTGGAAAAACGGCCCACGGTTTGCTCTGCGTAAATCTTACGTCAATACAATTATTCAGGAACATTTTGGTGAAACATCTGCTAGTTTTGGTGAAGCTGTTGAGTCTTATTCAGATTTGGATAATTTTATTGCCAAACAGTCCAAACAATATAAGGACAGGACAGTTGCTGACATTCAACAACAATTAGATATCAACCAGTCAACAAAGTCCATTGCTCATTCATTGATTACTAAGATTTTAAATCCAGAAGTGGACTCTACTAAGGGTGAAGAACAATTTGATTTGATAAAAAAATCAGGTTTAGTTGTAAAAGCCTTTGTCGTTAAGCAAGGTGGTAAGAAAAAGGAAAATTGTAAATTTCAGTCAATCGATTTCACTGAGTTTGACAGTAAAATTATTGATGTTCATGAAACTGAAGTTTATGATTACTTTGCTAATACTCAGTTTTTGTATGCCATCTTTGAAGAGGGTGGCAAAAAGGGACAGCTTGATGATGTCTTTAAGGGATTCAAACGGTTTACTTTTTCAGATGAATATCTTGAAGAATATTTGACGCCGGTTCTTGAACGAATTAATCATTTGCTAGTTGATAAAACGCTCAGGGCTGAACCACACGTGAAGCCGAATGGCACAACAGTGATAAATAAAAACGGAAAAATTCGGATGAAGAATAACTTTCCAAAATCCACAGAAGGTAACTTCTTCTTAAACGGAACCAGCTCTGATTCTTCCAATAAGCCATTACATCTTAACGGGTTTGATTTTTATTATCAGCAGATGTGGTTAAGAGGGGATGAAATGATTAGGTTGTTAGCAAATAGAAAGTACTTATGAAAACGTCAAAAGCTATTGAAAGAGGCTTGATTGAGAATTTCTTTGTCAATTTAAAATGGAAATTTTTTTGCTCTTAATAGAATTTATGTTCAATTGTTGAATGTAATTGAGCCATCACAAATATCTTTACTATTACAATATAAAAAAATCAGGAGCAAATAAAAAGGACTGATGCCGATTAAATATTCGACGTTAGTCCTAAAAGGCAACTGATTATATTTTATAATTGGTGATGATAAGATGTTCTGCTACTTTGTCGTTTCTATTTTTAAAAGATACTTGATACTTTTTATCAAACGCGGAAATATAGATTTGCCTATCATTTGCGGTTTTTGTTCCAGCTATATAAAGAGAAGAAATCAAAGGTGTATTCTTAATAACGAGCATCCAATTTGCTTTGGTTTGGCCAACTAAATAATTGGCTAATCTTTTTTGGTCAGATTCAATAAATGCATTATTCGAATATGTTGAAAATTTACTATCGTAAGGAGGGTCAAGAAAAATAAAATCATTTTCTTTTGGTGTGTATTGATTAACGAAATTGTAAAAGTCGTCATTCCCTATTACAGTTTTAGTAAGCCTTTCAATTACTTTGGGATTTTTAAACTGGTCGCGTTTTGATTGCAAATATTTGGTGTTGTAACTTCTGCCGCCGTATGGAACATTGAAATGGCCCATTTTGTTATAACGGAACATTGAAGAATACGAATAGCTTCTTATATTTAAATAAAGAGCTGCTCTTTCACCAGCTTGAAGCTTTCTAGAAGTAAAACCATTAAACAAATCTCTAATATTCAAATAAAAGCTTGATTTGAGCCCAGTTTCTAAAAGAGATAAAACATCATTAGCAATAAAATTAGAATCATTTTTGTATACTTTTTTTAAGTGATTTAATTTACGAAGAAAATCGTCAAGAACAATTTCAGGAAAAGAACGCTTTGAATTAATATCCGTCAAGTTGATATTGGAAAAAAACTTCTTTTCTTTGTCCAAAAAAGAGCGAACTAATCTGACAGCGGAAACATCATCTGTTTTAATAAATGATTCACTCAAATTCAACAGTTCGTTTCGATTGCTTTTAGAATAAGCTCCCAAAGTTTCCCAAACTGTATCCATATCATCAATCATTTTGAAAAAACTTTCATCTTGATTTTTAATCGATGTATACAAAAGAATTAAATCATTCGCTTTATCGTTAATAAAGTATGAATTATTAATTTCTGGAATTGCCCAATAAACAGCCCCGCCTCCAACAAAAGGTTCATAATAATTATCAATGGCTGTAGGCAAGGCTGGGAGTATAAATGGTAATTCTTTTGCTTTGCCACCGGGATATTTTAAAAGGGGAGTTAGCTTTTTTATTTTTTGCATTTTTATGCACCAACTTTGATTAAGTCTTTCCAAGAATTAATTATACCATCTATGTTTTTTTGCCAGAGATCAAAGTTTTGCACTTCTTTCGTGTTGTTAGATATTTTTTTTAGAAGCATATAGATTTCATTTATTTCTATATTTTCTTGATAAGCGAATCGCATAATATCAGAAAAACTTTCGATTGTTAATGGAACAACCGGAACTGGAGTTCCAATCCAGGACTCCCTATTAAGTAAATAGAACTGCCACATAGTTCGAATATTTATTTTTGTCGATATAAATAAACCAAGAATAGATAATTGTGCATTTTTTTCAATACGTCGATATACATGTTCAATTACCGAAGAAGCCTCATGCTCCCATTGTTGAACACCAGTCATTAGTGAAACTTCGGGTAAAATCATTTTATCTTGAAAGTGAACTTCCATATCAGGAGTATTACCAATACCTGGTGCGAATGATTTTGGTGTTAAATCAGGATTCATTTTAAAATTATGAATCACCTTTTTGTTATTTCCTGCTAAAGCAACAAATGATCGCCAAGTATTTACTTCTAACCATAAGGCAGCCATATCATTCGAATCAGTATCCTTTTTTTTGCCTGTAATGATATCAAAGCGCTCCAGTATGTCATCACGAGATTTCTGTTCTCGGGCATTTAATTGAACGTATCTTTCTTCGTTATGAAGAAGTACTTTTTGGTCGAGTTCAGTCTCTATATTCTTCAAATTACTAATTGAGGTCTGAGGAATTAAAGAAGTCAAGTCATTGATTCGTTGCTTAGTTAAGGATGAATCAGGTACATTTTCGAAAAGTGTTCTTGCTTTTTGAAGTTTATCCAAAAGCAGCTCACGCCTTTCGTCAATATTCTCCCAGGGTAAGTGAATATTATCTATTGCACCGAACCATTCAGTGACATACCGAGAACCTGTCTGGACTTTTTTTCCATTTTTGGATTGAAGCGGCGGCTTTATAAAAGTAAATTTTTGGATTAACAACTCAAATTTTTTCTGGTTAAGTTCAGTAACCCGTATTTTTTTTGCAGTTCCTCTACCATGTGTATAAAACATATCCGTAAAAACTAGAGCACGAGAAAACGCGTCGGTACTAGCTTCCCAAATAGATTCGACTTGCGTTTGAGTTAATTCATTTTTAAAGTGTTTCTCCCAGACATTTCTAAACAATTTTTCAACTTGTTTTTTGCTGTTTTTATTTGTGATTTCTGTTTTATCATTATAACGATTACGAAATTCGTTAATAGCAGCGAGTCCGGTCTCTTCATCGGAAGTATTTAGCACGCCAAATACGAATCCCATTTCGTTTCTTGAAATCCAACCATTTTCAAAAATCGCCCTAAGAATTAATTTCATAGGGAAAACACCGCTATGATTTCCAACTACAACGTACATTTTTAAAAGTTGTTTCAGAAAATCTTCACTATTGAAATTTCCTTCAACCACACTGTTTCCAACAGGAGTTAATTTTCCATGGTCATCTAAAAAGCCAAATTGTTGCGCAGTAGTGAGTGCTTGCCGAACGGATGATTCTTTTTCAGCCTTATCACCAGTTGCTTGAATTCCATTTCGAAATTCATCTTTGGAAACTTCAAGAATTTTAAGCATTTGAGGATGCATTGTATCTTCGTTATCTAAAACGTAATCATACAATAAATCTCTTCTAGTTGGATGTAAAGTTGTGGTATTACTGTATGCAAGGTTTCGATTTGCTGCCGTTTTATCTAAATCCAAATTTTCGTATTTCTTAAAATATGGCAACCATCTCAATAATACAATGATGGATCGAGGCGCAGTGCGCCAAGTATAAAAATATATTTTTTTCATAAAAACTCCTCACCTTTTCACCCTATTATATTATACAAAAGCATTCACCTATGTTCCAAAAGGAATAGTGCTTTTGACATAAAAAAAGGACCCAAAATATTTTTGGATGCCTTCTATTATTTTAAACTATTCTTTCATTATGTGGTCTTCTACCAATTTTATAATCAGTTTAGACCTTGTCATACCAGCTTTCTTCGCCATTGCTAGCAGTGATTGGCTCGTGGATTCTGGTAGCGATAAATTAAGATGAACTGTTTTATCTTCGATAGTGTCGTCCTTGCGGAATGCGACCATCATTTCTGCATAGCCTTGCAGTAGTTCATCGTGTGAAGGGAAAAGTGACTCGTTTGATTGTGCCAATATGAACCTCCTATTCGTTTTTACCGGACATATATAATAGCATGAAATCGGTATTATGTCAAGTAGTTATGGCTGATGAGCGTTTAGGCGTATGAATGAAATATTTATTGTCTATATGTATCATAAATACGACTTATGCCAATTTCACGCCTTTTTGACGGTTTTTGTTGCTAAAATTTGGGAAATATTATAGCTTGAATTTGGAAGCAGAAACACTGCGATTCAAAGCCTAACGACTTATATCGGTCAGAAAAAATTATTGAATAAAGCAGGCTTCTGTGAGGAATTTTTTAATTCCGAGAACGTATTATTTACTAGCGAAGAATTACTTCTTCGACTACCAATTAAAGGAGGTCTTATATGACCAATTCAGAGTTTCTCAAGCAGTACCTGCCAATTATTATTCCGGTCATTGTGACGGTGATAGCAGTGGTAGCCGCTGGGTTTCGTTCTCGTGCGAAGCAGAAGGCGAGGCAGAGGCAAACAGGTCATGACATTGACCGGCAAGAACAGATTGGCAACATCACCATCAACCAGGCAAACACAGAAGGGTCAAAACGTCGGCATGATGGTGCAGACGGGGATGATGATTAACTTGGTTAATTATTATTACCCAGTTGAGGCTGAGGTGGTTGAGCAGGTTCAGACTGAATTAAGGGAGCTTCGAGAGGAGCTCTGCCAGTTGCGGACTGAAAAGGTGCAAGAAGCCAAGAAAACGACCAAGCAACCAGCTGCTAACAAGTAGCTGATTTAAAAGCCCCCGATAACTTCGGTTATTGGGGGCTTTTCTTGGTTGGTGGGGAAGATTTTAGACTTAGAATTGGGTTGTGTATTGCAATGTTTGGGGAATGGGGAAGGGTGGTAAAAGGCTGTCGTAGAGCTTTGCAAAACCATTTTTTAGTGTTAAACTAAATCTAAGTTAAAAAGGTTTAGGTGAAGAAAAATGATTCATGCATATAAGAATTTCTGGTACCAATATGTTGATTTTAAGCGGCGGTCAACTCGGTCTGATTATTGGTTGGCCATCTTGGCCAACGCAATTATTGAAGTGATCGGTATTGGCCTTTTTGCCGGATTGCTGATGTTGATTAGCTATGTCGGTATGGATAACTTAGGTTGGTTCGGTGCCGTTATCTTTGGCCTGGTTTTGGCTCTGGGTGTGGCTTTGATTGTTTATAACATCGCCATTTTCATTCCAGTGATCTCCTTGAAGTTCCGCCGGTTTGTTGATGCTGGTTTGAACCCTTGGTGGTTTACGATTGTCGTTGCCCGGTATATCTTCGAATTATTGTGGAAGTTGACCCGGGACGGTTTCTTCCTGGTGCCAACAATTATCTTGGCAGTGACAACCTTGGTGATCTTGGTCTTGCCAACCGCTAAGTACTACAATAACGATGCACAAGTTGCAGAAGATTAATTCCATTTATTAGGTACAGCCGTTTGGGCTGTACCTTTTTTTCTTGGTCGGTCTTGCCAAGGTTCTAATTTTCCTGTATTTTATTAGATTAATGGCTTATTTTTGTATCGGAATTTCTGAAACCATGTTAGAATTAGTGGTGGTTTAGAGACCGAGGAGAGAAGTATGTTTAACGCTTATAAAAAATATTGGCAAAATTATTTTAATTTGGAAGAACGGACTTCCCGGTCAAGTTACTGGCTGGTGTCTTTGATGAATTCCGCTTTGACGATTGTGACCTTTACGGTCTTGGCGGGAGCCTTGGACTCTTTGCTGAAGGGTGAGTTTGAATTTGGTGGTCATACCAAGGTTTCAATGCTCTTTCCAGCATTGTTTGTCTTGGTGGCCTTGGCTTATTTCTTGTACCGGGCCGTTACCTTCATTCCAAATCTGACGATGTCATACCGTCGTTACCGCGATACTGGGTTGAAGTCATGGGCCTTCTTGCTAGAACCTGCTAAGTTTGTGGCTAGCATTGGGGCGGCCTATACCGGCTGGCAGATTTACACTGGCGGTCCGGTTGCAATTTGGCAGGTGCCGGTCTTTATGCTGGTGATGTTGGCCAACTTTTTGATTAAGATTTTGCCAACTGACACTTTTGGTCAGGACTAAGATTGAATTTGATAAAAGCTTGGTTTAGCGGTCGAATTGACCGTTGGACCAAGCTTTTTTGATATCTGCTTAATCTTGGTCGGTTACTTTGATAATAGTAAAAGTCGCTAAAATTGGCAGAAATGCTGAGATATGGTACGCTAATTGGGTTAAGGAGAGGCCTTTAGAGAAATGACGGACCACAACCAAACAATTTTTAACCGCTTGAAAGCTGCGAAGACGATTACTTTGAATTTGTCGGCTTTTTTGGCTTTCTTCCTATTAGAGTATGTGACGATGGTCTTTATTCAGGGGTCGGTCTACTTTTCCGGCCAGCAGCAACTCGCTCTCCTGCTCTTAGGCCTTGGGTTGGCGGTCGCTTATACCTGCTATGCCTTGCGGGCCATCCATCGGTCTCACCGCTTGTCTTTAAAAAAGGTTGGCTGGCCAGATGTTACTGACCTTAAGACGATGGTGGCCTACTATATCTTAGGGTGGTCTGGGATGGTCATCTGGAACGAAATTGAACTGTACTTCTTTTATAACCAGACCCATGGGACAACGGAGAACCAATCGGCGATTGATTCGGTTATGCACTTGGGCGGCTGGTATACAACGGTCGTCTTTTCGCTGGTGATTGTCTTTTTGGGACCACTGATGGAAGAACTGCTCTTCCGTGGGTTGTTCTTCCGCTACTTTACCAGCCACAAGTACCCCTGGCTAACCATCTTTCTCTCCGGCCTGGTCTTTGGCCTCTACCACCTGGCTTCGATTTCTTGGGTTTCTCTGTTAGACTTGCCTCCTTACTTAATTATTGGTTGGGCCTTGGCCTATGTTTACTATAAGACTGGTAAACTGTCATCGTCGATTTTGATTCACGTCTTTCACAACGGCTGGATCCAAGTAGTAACGTTAGTGACTCTTTTCCATTGATTTTTGCAAAACCGACGGCTCTGTTAAGAGGGTTTGTCGGTTTTTTTACTAAAATTGCAAGAAAGGCTATCATTAATTTAGAATGTGTATTAGAATGGTAATATATGAGAGTGAGAGGAGGGTGCCGTGAAGAAGAAAAAACAGTCATTATTCGAACGAACGTTTGAAACTAACCGCTTTTGGGTCGCTTTGGCTGTTCTTGCGGTGCTGACCTTGGCCTTGAACATACTGATCCTGATTGGTGAGATTTTCCACTGGATTTAAGCGATAAGGGGTGACGAGCATGAGTGATGACGATAAAGAAATGCGTAAGACTCGAGCCATTTTTTATGGGAGTCTCTTTATTTTAATCCTAGTAAGTATTGTTGTGTGGTTCCAACCATGATGTGGTAGACCACTAAAATCAAAAACCGCCTGCTGTTGATAAGACGAGCGGGCGGTTTTTGTTTGGATTTTTATTTGCCGGTGGTTAATCCTTTGGTAAGGTTCCGTCACGGATAATCTGGTCAAAAACGTGGTAGCCATCTTTTAATTCGTATGGCTTTGACCGGGTATGGTTCCAGAGGCGGATAACGTACATCTTACCGACTAGCCAAGGGATATCTGGGTCAGGCGTTAGTTCCATCAGCTGTTGTAAGATCATCTTGTCAAATAATGCTTCAAAGGAGGGGTCGGTGCTTTGAAAGTTTAAGACAGTAATCGCCGTGTTAAAGCGGATTGGCGTGATTGACTCAAAAGGGTGGTCCTTAAAGGCGGCCAAATCGATGTCTTTGAAGAGGCTAGTTAGAGACGCTGTGAGTAACTCTTCTAATAAGTCGTACTTATCCTCAAAGTGCCGGTAAAAGGTGTTGCGGTGGACGCCGGCCTCTGAACAGATGTCTTTGACAGATAGCTTGGAAAACAAGACGGTTTCCATCATCTTACCGACAGTATCCAAGAGGTGGTCGTGCATTAATTCGTATGATTTATTGGCCATAGGTTTTAAAAATAGGACACTTTCTTAAATTTGTTGCATTTAAAGACAGTATACCATTTTTTGTCTGTTGAACCTAGCTTTCCTTGTACTATAATTGGTATGTTAATTTAAAATAAAAGGAGGAGCAATCATGCTCAAGAGTATGGGGAAATGGATTTATCGTAATAAATTCAAGACTTTATTCGGTTGGCTGGTAATTTTGGTTGCCTTAATTGTGGGAGTTGCTTCCACTGGGTCACATTATACCGAAAGCATCACTGTTTCAAATCTACCATCAACTGAGATTCAAGGAACTTTGAAAAAGGAGTTCCACCAGGATCCGAATGACGGAACGATGAAGGTCGTTATTCAAAACAATCAGACGAATGGTGTTAACCAGGACTCAGTTAAGTCTGCTACTGAAGCAGCCATTAAGAAGGTCCAAGACAAGTATGGTAAGGATATTTCATCAATTTCTGACCCATACACTGCCTCTGGTATTTCTTCCGATAACACGACTTCTTACGTGTCAATTACCTTTAACAAGCACTCAACTGAGGTGTCTCGCTCAGCAATTGACGGCATTAAAAAGACCTTTAACGACAAGGTGAAGTCTTCTAAGACAGAAGTTGAATACACTGGTTCTGTGAAGGTAACCAACCTTCAGCTTGGTGCAACTTCTGAAATTATTGGAATTGCTGTGGCCTTTATTTTGCTCTTGGTTTTGTTCCGGTCATTTGTGACAGCTGGTTTGCCAATCTTGTCAGCCTTGGTTGGCTTGGCATCAGGAGTTGTCTTGATTACGATTGGAACCAAATTCATCACAACGGCTTCCTTTGCTGAAACATTGGCAACCATGATGGCTTTGGCAGTTGGAATCGACTACGCTTTGTTCATCGTTAACCGGTACCGGACTGACTTGGCCGAAACCGACGGCGACCGTGAGGAAGCCTTGGGTCGGGCCGTTTCTGAAGCTGGTGCTTCTGTTCTCTTTGCTGGTATGACGGTTATTATCGCCGTGTCAGCTTTGGCCTTTGTTAACATGAGCTTCCTGACGGTGATGGGCTTTGCTGCTGCAATTGCTGTGGCCTTTGCGGTCTTCTCTGCTTTGACATTCCTGCCAGCGATGATTGCAATTTCTGGCAAATTCATCAAGCCTAACACCAAGACGGTTGACCACATGGCCAAGAACCCATCCAAGGCAACTAAGTTCTTGACGGGTCACCCATGGGTTGCTGCTATCTTGGCAGTTGTCTTCTTGGGTGCTATGGCGGTACCTGCTAGCCATATGCGCCTTGGTATGAGCTACGACGGTGCTTTACCTAAGGACCGGACAGAACGGAAGGCTTACGACATCGTCTCAGACAAGTTTGGTGAAGGAATCAACTCACCACTTGTGGCGGTTGTGAAGTTGGATACCAAGAAGGGTACTGCAGCCAACGAAGCTAACTTGGCTAAGATGGCAACTAAGATGGCCGATATGAAGGGTGTCAAGATGATTACCCCTAACGTTGACCAACAAAAGGCAGCTACTTTGCAGACGCAATTGACTGCAGAAGCCCAACAACAAATGGCCACGGCCGTTGCTGCTGGTCAAACCATTACCCAGGCTCAAAAGGACCAAGCCGCTGCTAAGATTAAGGCAGAAATTTTGGCCCAAGCTTCAAAGCCTTACCAGATTAGTGCAGATGGTAAGTATGCGATTATGGTTTTGATCCCTAACAAGGGTTCAGAAGCCAAGGAAACTTCTAACTTGGTTACCAAGATTAACAACTACTCTGGCACGACGAAGTCAAAGTACGATGCTAAGATTACTTTGACCGGGGTGAACGCGGTTAACTTGGACATCACCAACAAGTTGAACGGTGCTTTGCCAGTCTTCTTAATCTCAGTTGTTATTTTGGCTTTGATTTTGTTGATGTTTGTCTTCCGTTCATTCTTAGTTCCAGTTGTAGCGATGGCCGGTTTTGCTTTGTCAATCTTGGCAACCTTTGGCTTTACGACCTTAACCATCCAAGATGGTGTAATGAAGAATATCTTTGGTATTGCTAAGGGTGCTCCAGTCCTATCATTCTTGCCAATTATCGTGATTGCGATTATCTTTGGTTTGGCGATGGACTACGAAGTCTTTATGGTTTCACGGGCGCGTGAAGAATTCACCAAGACCGGTGATAACGACCGGGCCGTGACGGTGGCTTTGCAGGATTCAGGACCAATCGTGATTACGGCGGCTTTGATTATGATTGCGGTCTTTGGTTCATTTGCTTTGAACGAAGACCCAATGGTTAAGTCAATGGGCTTGGCCTTGGCCTTTGGTATCTTCTTTGATGCCTTTATTGTCCGCTTACTCTTTGTCCCAGCAATGTTGAAGATCTTTGGCAAGGCCAACTGGGTCTTCTTTGGTAGCAAGAAAAACAAGTAATTAAAAATCAGCTTCTAGCTGGATTGGAAACAGTCACTTTTGTGGCTGTTTTTTTGCTTGCCATGGTTTTGTTTAAGGCAGTGGTGGGCTGGGTTTAACTCGGATTTTTGCTAGGTGAAAATTTTTAACTTTTTTTCGGGTGAAGGGCTTGCCAAAGTCGGCTTTGCTTGCTATACTATTTTAGTCGTAAAGATTTTGGGAGTGTAGCGAAGTCTGGCTAAACGCGACGGACTGTAACTCCGTTCCTTCGGGTTCGTAGGTTCGAATCCTACCGCTCCCATTGCTACCTTGACGGGTAGCGTAATCCCGCTGGCTTGACTGTCAGCAAGACTTTACGATTGCCCCTTGGCCAAGTGGTAAGGCAGAGGTTTTTGGTACCTCCATGCGCTGGTTCGATCCCAGCAGGGGCAATAAGTTATCAGTCGGTTCTCAGATGAGAACCGGCTTTTTCTTTGGAAAAAAGAACGGACTAAACCTGGCTGGACTCGTGACCAAGGGCCAGTTTTCTTTGACCGGGGACCTTCTTTGCTAATTCCATTTAAAAACGCCCTGACAGCTTGTCAGAGCGTTTTTTATTAGGCTAAGTATTGTTGGTATTGGTCAACTTCTTTAGGGCTGAGAGCGACCCGGATGAGGGTGCCGTGCTCGTCAAAGTCTTGGTTGATTAGGGCGTGCTTGTCTAGAATCGTGGCAACTACCGCTGAATCGGCGAAGGGCACGTGCAAAGTCACTTCTTGCATGTTGGCGAAAACCGCCTTTTTGATCAAATCAATCACGGCATCTTGGGAAGCCCGGTCACGGGCCGAAATCGTAATTGATTGGTCGCCATCAATGATTGGGTAGTTTAAGCCAGCCTGGTCGGCCTTGTTGTAAACCGTAATCATTGGCTTGTCGGTAATCCCTAGTCGTGCCAAGGTTTCCTTGGTTGTGACCATCATCGCTTCGTGGTGGTCATCAGCAACATCGACAACTTGTAGGAGCAAGTCCGCCTGAGCGGCCTCTTGCAAGGTTGATTCGAAGGCGGCCACTAAGTGGTGGGGGAGCTTGGAAACAAAGCCGACTGTATCAGAAAGTAAGAATTGGGCCTTGTCCGGCAGCGTTAACTGGCGGATGGTGGTGTTCAAGGTCGCAAAGAGCATGTCCTTTTCAAAGACCTGCTTGACGTTTTCGCTTTCAGCTCCCTGGCCAAAGCGAGCAAGCAGCTGGTTCATCAAGGTTGACTTACCGGCGTTGGTATAACCGACCAGAGCGACTGTTGGCAAATCAGCTTCCTGCCGCTTTTTCGACTGGGTGCTGGCGTCTTTTTGCAATTCGGCCAGTTCCTTTTTGATTTGAACCATTTCGTTGGTGACCTGGCGGCGGGACTGTTCCAACTTGGTTTCACCAGAACCACGGCTCGTAAAGCCACCGCCACCGGCACCAGTTTGCTGGTCGAGGGAAACCGACATTGAGGTCCGCAACCGGGGAAGTTGGTACTCCAACCGGGCTAATTGAACCTGGAGCTTAGCAACCTTAGTCTGGGCCCGCTGAGCGAAGATATCTAAGATCAGACCAGTCCGGTCAACCACAGTGGCTTCAGTCGCTTCTTCTAAGTTCCGGATTTGAGAAGGCGAGAGTTCGTCATTAGTGACAATCAGGTCGGCTTCGTAAGTTTTCACGGCAATCTTCAATTCTTCGACCTTGCCCTTACCGAAGTAAGTTGCTGGGTTGGGCCGTTCGAGTGGTTGTAAGAAAGTTTCCACCGGGTGGAGGTTATTGGCCAGGGCCAAGTTTTCTAATTCTTTTAACTCGTAGTCCAAGTTCTGTTTTTGGTCGGACTTTAGGCCGGCTAGGAGGACTGGACGAGCAGGGGTATCGGTACTGGTTGTGCCAGCGGGGTTATTTGCCATAGGGAGCCTTTCTGGATGTATAAAAACGGTGGGAAGGCCACCGCTTGCAAAATAATATGTTGAAAAAAACTTAACCTTCAAAGACCGTGGTGATATCGTTGTAGGTCAAAATATCAGCCCCGTTATCTGTTAACCGCAGGTGCATAATCCCACCGTTGTGGACGGAATCAGCGGCCATTTCGGGGTGGCCAAAGTAATCGGCGACACCGCGGATGGTGGTACCGTGAGAGACTAAGAGAACCTTGTCACCGTCTTGGTGCATGGCCCGGATTTGGTCAAAGCCCTTTTGAACCCGGGTGATAAATTCATCATAGGTTTCGGCCAGGTGGTAGGGGTCAACCGCGGCAAAGAGGTCCATTGCCTTTGGCATTGATAGGTCTTGGACCATTTCAGAATAAGAGCCGTAGGCCTTATCGGTGTGGGCATTCAGGTCCGTTTGGGTGACCTGGGAGTCCCGACCCTCAAAAGAACCAAAGTTTTCTTCCCGGAAGTTGGGCAAGGTCGTTGGTTCCTTGGGTGAGCTGGCCTGGTTTTCACTCAAAGCATAGCGGGCGGTATGGATGGCCCGGGTCAAGTCTGATGAGTAAGCACCATCGAAGTGGACCTTAGCCAAGCGCTGACCAGCCTTGTGGCCGTCTTGGATGCCACTTTCAGTTAATGGGGCATCCGAGTGGCCTTGAAACCGCCGGAGCAAATTAAAATAGGTTTGACCGTGACGGACCATGTAAACGTCGATACTTGCCATGAATGAGGCTCCTTTTGTTCTGATTTTTCGCCATCAAAAATGATGGATTAGAATACCTTAAGTGTACCACGAAAGTTCGGGCTGAAATTTTACAATCGGCGAATTTTTCAAAGAAAAAACCGGCGGCTGTTTAACAGTCACCGGCATGAAAATTATTATTGGCGCTTACGCTTTTCGTCCAATTCGAACTTGATCCGTTCTTGGTCGGACTTAAAGTGCCGTTCACCTTGTTGGCTGCCTTGGTCATCATTTTCTTCGCTGTCAGTTGATGGTTCCTCTGGTTCGGGGTCCAATTCCTTGACGGCAAATTCTGGGATAAAGGCATTTTCATAAGAGAGGGCTGTGACCTGGTAGTTGGCAATTCGCAGGGAATCACCCGTTCTAAACTCAGGGTCACGCTTTAAGACGTACCCAGTCAAGGTGACGGCTTCATCATCGTCCAATTCCTTGATGTTGGTCTTAAAGTAGTCCTGGAAGTCATACAAGGTTGTCTTACCAGAAACCTTGTAACGACGGTCACCGAGCTTTTCGATGTAGTCATCGGCAACGTCATCCATTTCATCGCGGACAGAGCCAAAGAGCTCCTCGTAGATATCCTTATCGGTAATGATTCCGGCGGTACCACCGTACTCATCAACTACCACTGCGATTGGGGACCGCTTGATCATCATTTCATCCATGACGTCGTGCAAGTCCATGTTTTCGTTAACGGCTGGGATATCTCGCATAATCCGGGCGACGGGCTCTTGGCCGGAGATCCGGTTTTGACGGACAAGGTCATAATTAAAGACGTAGCCTAAAACTTTATCCTTGTCGTTTTCCGCCACGACCGGGAAGCGGGAGTGGCGTTTTTGCAAGTACTCGTCCAGACCCTTAGAAATTGGGTCCATCACGTCAATCACGTCCATCGAGGTCCGGTCAATCATGACATCCATGGCGACCTTATCGTTCATTTCAAAGGCTCGTTGCATGAAGGTCAAGTCTTCGGTATCCAGCTCACCGGCTTCCGCCGCATTTTTAGATAGGGATAGGATTTCGGTTTGTGAGTAAATATCTTCTTCTGAATTGACTTGGAAGCCAAGCATATGGGTAATGGCATTTGACAAATGATCCAAAATCCAAATGAAGGGGTACAAGAGGACGTGGAAGAAGCGGACGGGCTTGACGATAAAGAGCAAGACCTTGATTGGTTCTTCGATGGCGATGTTTTTTGGCACCAAGTCGGTGAAGACAGCGTGGACAATCGTGAAAATTACGATGGCAGACACTGAAGCCACGGGCTTAGCATAATCACTTGGCAAGATGTGGGTTGCTAAAATCACATCAGCAACCGTTTCTTCACCAATCCACCCTAAGATTAGGGAGGTTAAAGTGATTCCAACCTGGGCGGTTGATAAGAATTCGGTTAAGTGCGAGACCATGTGAATGGCATGCGCAATGTTCTTAGAAGGTTTTTCGCGGTCGGCTTGGAGGGCTTCCAAGGCCGATAAGCGGACCTTAACGAGTGAGTACTCCGTTAACGTAAACAAGACCGCCAATAATAAGATAAAGATAATGACGAACGTATTCAATAAGAACGAAGGTCCAGAATCCACAGTTAAATACCTCATTTCACTTTCATAAATAGTTATTAGATAAATTACTTTCTATTATATCAAATTTTACCAAAAGTGCTATGGTCTGAAGGCAAAGTGTTTCTTAAACCAGTTCTGAAATTGGTCTAGGAAAATTTGGGCCGAAAAATTCACAAAGAAAAAATTTGTTCGCCTCCCTAAACTTGGGCTTTCTTCGTGAAAAATGAGCCTTACAAATCATGGAAAGTGAACAGACGGGCCTTTTGCAACCTTAGTAACATTTGTGAATTAAAATTCTTATTTTTGTAAAAAGCCTAGTCTGATAGGCTTTGTCCGAACAAATGTTTGTGCAGACAATTTTAGACCTTGAACTCTCAAAAAAATCGTCTAAACTAGTAATTAGCTCAATTGCCCAGTGCTGATTGCAAACCGCATCGCACCAACGGGGGAAGTTGAAATTTAAGAGAAAGTTGGACCTAGAATATGTCTCAAGTAACGGTCTTTACCAAAAATAATTGCGTACAATGCAAAATGACGAAGAAGTACCTCGATGGAATCGGTGTTTCTTATGACGAAATCAACATTAACGAACAACCAGAATATGTTGACCAATTGAAAGAAGCTGGTTTCAAGCAGACTCCAGTTGTTCAAATCGCTGGTCAAGAAGCCTTTTCTGGCTTCCAGCCTTCAGCATTGAAAGCTTTGACGGCTTAAGGTTTTTTGTCGTCTTTTTTTGCACTCTGAAAAAAATTGGCCTAGCTGAAATATTTTAAGTAAGGGTGCAGGAAATTTTCCAATGCATTCAAGAAGGGGAAGTAGATGTCACTACTTGATTTAGACCTCAATGAGGTTACATACTTTGATTTAAACAACGAAATCAACATTCCAAAGGATAACCAAATCCAACTTGGCAAAGACCAAGAAGCTTTGGAAGCTTTTATGAAGGAAAACGTTGAACCAAACATGAAGCGTTTTGGTTCAGTCGCTGAACACTTCCAATGGTTGATTGATAACGATTTCTTGGAACCGGAATTCGTCGACCAATACGAGATGTCTTTCATTGAAAAGTTGTACGACTTTTTAGAAGAACAAGACTTCCACTTTAGTTCCTTTATGGCGGCCTTCAAGTTTTACAACCAGTACGCCCAAAAGACCAACGATAAGGCTTACTACGTTGAATCATACTTGGACCGGGTGGCCTTTAACGCTTTGTTCTACGCGAATGGTGATGAAGACTTGGCCATGTCATTGGCCAACGAAATGATCCACCAACGCTACCAACCAGCAACCCCTTCATTCTTGAATGCTGGCCGGGCTCGCCGTGGTGAATTGGTTTCTTGTTTCGTCTTGCAATCAGGCGATGACATGAACTCCATTGGTCGGATCATTAACTCTGCCTTACAGTTGTCCAAGATGGGAGGGGGAGTTGGAATCAACTTGTCCAACCTTCGTGAAGCCGGTGCACCCGTTATGGGAATCGCCAACTCAGCTGGTGGAATTGTCCCAGTTATGAAGCTGTTGGAAGATTCTTTCTCATTCTCATCACAAGTTGGGGCCCGTCAGGGTGCTGGGGTTGTTTATTTGAACGTCTTCCACCCCGACGTGTTGACTTTCCTTTCAACTAAGAAGGAAAACGCCGATGAAAAGGTCCGAGTTAAGACTTTGTCACTTGGGTTGATGATGCCAGACAAGTTCTACGAATTGGCCAAGGATAACAAGGAAATGGCCTTGTTCTCACCAGTTGATGTGGAACGTGAATACGGCGTGCCTTACAACTACGTTGATTTGACTGCTGAATATGACAACATGTTGGCCAACGACAAGATCAATCGTCGGATGGTATCAGCACGAACTGTTGAAGAAGAAATTTCAAAGCTCCAACAAGAGTCAGGGTACCCATATGTTGTTAACGTCGATACGGTTAACCGGGCCAACCCTGTTGCCGGTAAGGTCGTTTCTTCTAACCTTTGTTCTGAAATCTTGCAGGTTCAAACCCCATCAACGATTAATGATGAACAAAACTATACGGAGCTAGGTGAAGATATCTCATGTAACTTGGGATCAATCAACATCGTTAACATGATGAAGACCCCTGACTTTGGTGCTTCTGTCGAAGCCATGATCCGGGCTTTGTCATTTGTTTCAGACCAATCCAACTTGAACGTTGTGCCTTCCGTACAAAACGGGAACCAATCAAACCACGCTGTTGGTTTGGGGGCAATGGGCTTGGCAGCCTTCTTCGCTCAAAACAAGATGATGTATGGTGACGAAGAAGCCTTGGACTTTACCAAGACCTTCTTTATGACCTTGAACTTCTACTCATTGAAGGCTTCCATGAAGATTGCCATCGACCGCAAGGAAACTTTCAAGGACTTTGATAAGTCAGCTTACGCTGATGGTTCATACTTTGAAAAGTACTTGACCAAGGATTGGTCAGCTACGACACCAAAGGTTAAGGAGTTGTTCGCCAACTTGCCAGTGCCAACTAAGGAAGACTGGGCAGAACTTCGTGACCAAGTCATGGAAAATGGTTTGTACAACGCCTACCGTCACGCCGTTGCGCCAACTGGTTCAATCTCATACGTTAACAACACGACCGCTTCATTGCTACCAATTGTTAACAAGATTGAAGAACGACAAGAAGGAATGATTGGGAAGGTTTACTATCCAGCCCCAGGACTATCAAATGAAACGATGCCTTACTACGTGTCAGCCTATGACACCAACATGAAGAAGGTGATCGACATTTATGCGGCTGCCCAAGAACACGTCGACCAGGGAATGTCATTGACCTTCTTTATGCGGTCAACGATTCCCGAGGGCTTGTATGATTGGAAGAATGGTCGGACTGATAAGATGACGACTCGTGACTTGTCATTGTTGCGGAACTACGCCTTTACCAAGGGTATCAAGTCTTTGTACTATGTCCGGACCTTCACCGATGATAACCAAGAATCTGGTATCAACGAATGTGAGTCTTGCTCAATTTAAGGCCCTTGTGTCTTTTTGTAAAATCATTCTAACGAATTGTAAGTTTTGTCACAAACGACCGCAAAGGCCGATAGTGATAGGGTGGAAGCGATTTCACCGTACATATTGGATAGTTGACCTCCGTCAACTTTCTTGTTAAATTAGTCAATGTTAAATGTTTGTGCATTTTTTATTTTGTGGCTGATGGGTTTTCTGATGAGTACCCACCAACAGAAAGGACCCACTATGGCGACCTACCGGCTCTTATATGCTAGTATCGAAGGCAACACCGAATCATTCATCCAAAAGCTTAAGGCCGAGGCTGAGGCCGACGGCAATGCCCTTGATACCTTAGCGGTCGGCGAAGAAACTGATTTTCAAGTTGAGGCCAAGCCCTTTGTGGCAGTGGTACCCACTTATTTGACGGGTGGAACTGGCACGGGTCCGGAAGTCACTGAAATTTTCACGAACGCGCTGCAAGACTATATCGACTTTGAGGAAAACGCCACTTTGATTAAGGGCGTGGTTGGTTCTGGCAACCGGAACTTCAATGACCAATATATTTTGACGGCGAAGCGCTATGCTGACAAATACCAAACCCCGTTGTTAGGCGACTACGAACTCCGTGGTACTAGCCGGGACGCCGAGAAGATCTACCAAAAGATCAAGGAAACACTAGGAGATTAAGATGGAACACGTAAATAAGGGCTCATATACAGCGATTAACTGGAATGATATCGAAGATGCCTTAGATAAGGCGACTTGGGAAAAGTTGACCCAGCAATTCTGGTTGGACACCCGTGTCCCAATTTCAAACGACTTGCGTAACTGGCGTGGGGACTTGAACGAAACAGAACGTCGGGTTTACAACTTGGTCTTTGGTGGTTTAACCACCTTGGATACTTTGCAGTCCCAAGACGGAATGGCTTCACTCCGTCGTGATGCTGTTAACCAAAAAGAAGAAGCAGTCTTGAACAACATCCAATTTATGGAATCTGTTCACGCCAAGTCATATTCTTCAATCTTTGAAACGTTGAATGAAAAGTCAGAAATCGATGCTACCTTCGAATGGGCTGACACTGACGAATTCTTGCAATACAAGGCCAACAAGATTAACGATATTTACCAAACTGGAACACCTTTGCAAAAGAAGGTTGCTTCCGTCTTCTTGGAAACCTTCTTGTTCTACTCTGGTTTTTACACGCCATTGTATTACTTGGGCCACAACCGGATGTTAAACGTTGCTGAAATCATCAAGTTAATCTTGCGTGATGAATCAGTCCACGGTACTTACATCGGTTACAAGTTCCAAATCGGCTTCAACCAGCTTTCTGAAGACGAACAAGAAGAAATGAAGGCTTGGATGTATGATTTGTTGTACGACTTGTACGACAACGAAGAAAAGTTTACCCATGAAATCTACGACCAAATCGGTTGGACCGATGACGTTTTGGCCTTCTTGCGCTACAACGCTAACAAGGCCTTGATGAACTTGGGTCAAGAACCAATGTTCCCTGACAACGCCGAAGACGTTAATCCGGTTGTGATGAACGGAATTTCAACTTCAACTTCAAACCATGACTTCTTCTCAGGAGTTGGTAATGGTTACTTGCTTGGTCAAGTTGAAGCCATGTCAGATGATGACTACCAAAAGTAATTAAGTACTGATAACAAATAAAAGCGACCCGCTGATAAAATCAGTGGGTCGCTTTTTGAGTTTGGATTTTTATTTGCTAGAGCGAAAGGCCTAGGCTTCTTGGTCTTTAAAGTAGTGGAAGTTGCGCTTCAAGTATGAGGCAACCACAGGATAAAGACTGGCACACAAGATTACCCAGGCGTAAGCCAAGAGGTAAGCGGCGATGGTGTCAGAGGTGTAGTGGGCTGAGAAATAAACCCGGGAAACCATATCCATCAAGGCTAGGGTGACTAAAAGCCACTTGACCACAATCCGGATGACGGCGTTGTTAATGTTGGGGGTAACCAGCAAGAACATCATCATGACCGTTACCCACATCGCCAGAACATGGTTGGAGGGAAATGAGAACCCGTTGTCAGACAGTAAGTGACCAACTGGCCGGTCGCGCCGGACCAAGACCTTGATGATTTGGGTAATCACATCACCGCCACCAGCAGTCAACAAGACCCAGATTGATGGGATTTTTAAGTCGGCCAAGAGTAAAACAATTGCCAAAATCAAAGCATAAGCAATGTTAATTTCAGGTGAACCAAGAAATGAAGCAACCGACATTAAGGCGTCTCCGTAGCTAGTTTGCGTCCCGGCCATAAAGGACCGGATTGATTCGTCCATTTGGCTTGGAAAAGCAGCGTTGGTTCCGACTAAGACGGCAAGGATAATAAAAAGTAGAGCAGCAAAGACTGCTCGACGGCGTTGCTTGTTTTCAACATTTATGATCATAGAAAATCTCCGAAAAGCAAAATAGCTTATTAAATCTAGTATAAACTAAGTTTTGTTTCTAAGGCAAGAAACTTGGTTGATTTTGCCAATGATAAAGAAAAAAACTAGCGCTAGGCTAGTTTTCTTACTTGGTGTTAGGGATTTCTTTTGTCTTACCCTTTGCCCATTGTTGCAATTGAGCAACAGCTGCTTGGCGCTTCTTCTTAGCAGAATCATGTCCTACCTTACGTCCACGGGCAAATGAGTTCAACGGCGTCTTTACTGCCATAGTAGTCACTCCTTATATTTAAATAATTATAAACCATTCGTACAAAGAACTATTATACTAGCTTTTCTCAGGGTTTTCAAGTGTTATAATATTAGGTATGGAGATTTGGGACCAAGCAACAATTGAAGCCTTTCGCAAAGACCTCTTAGCCTGGTATGACCAGGAAGGTCGGTCGACCTTACCCTGGCGGAAAGACCATGACCCTTACCGGGTTTTGGTTTCGGAGCTAATGCTCCAGCAGACCCGGGTTGACACGGTGATTACTTATTTTAACCGTTTTATGGAAGTCCTGCCAACGGTTGCCGACTTAGCGGTGGCAGATGAAGACTTGGTCTTAAAACTTTGGGAAGGCCTTGGTTATTATTCCCGGGCCAGAAACCTACACAAGGCTGCCAAATACGTGACTAACGACTTAGGCGGCCATTGGCCCGAATCATACGATGACTTGCTGGCCTTGCCTGGGGTCGGCCCTTATACGGCAGCGGCAATCGCTTCGATTGCCTTTGGCCAGGTGGTACCCGCGATTGACGGGAACTTCTTCCGGGTTTTCGCCCGTTTGCTCAAAATTGACGATGATATTGCCCAACCTAAGACTAGGAAGGTCTTTTACCAGGCGATTGAACCCCTGGTCGACCCAGACCGGCCTGGTGACTTTAACCAAGCGGTAATGGACCTTGGGGCAACTTATATGAAGACCGATAACCCGGATACTGCCCATTCGCCGGTTAAGTCCTATAATGCCGCTTACCGCGACGGGGTCGAGGACCAGTACCCGGTTAAAACCAAGAAGAAAAAACCAGTCCGCCAGGTCTACCAAGCCCAGGTTAGCCGGGATGGTGACGGTCGGCTATTGTACGAACACCGGCCAGAAACTGGTTTGCTGGCTGGTTTTTGGACCCTGCCTTTAAAAGAAGTCGGTTCGGTTGAAGAGTTGGTTGGCACTCAGTTGACCATCAAGCCGGTCGTTCACGTCTTTTCCCACCGACGGTGGGAGATTTGGTTGGTTGAACAAGATTTGCCGACGGATTTTGCTTTAGCAGATAACCAGTCTTTTTTCTCGATAGCAGATGAAGAGGCGTTGGCGCTGCCCAAAGTCCAACATAAATTACTTTCCGCTCTAAAGGAGATTGACGATGTTTCCCAATGAAAAAGCTAAAAAATTATTTTTCTGGACGATTGAAGCACTGGCGGTCGCCTGCTTAATTTACCTAGTTTTCCGCTTTGACTTTATCATGCACCCCTTGGCAGTCTTTGCCAACACGGTTTTTATGCCGTTGTTGGTGGCGGGCTTCTTCTACTATGTTTTGAAGCCAATTTTAAAGCTGATCCAAAGGGTCAAGGTTGGCAAGTGGCAGATGCCCCGGTCTTTGGCCGTGATCATCACTTTTTCACTGTTTTTGTTGGTGATTATTGGGGCCGGGATCATCTTTATCCCGCTGATTTTAAATGAAATTTCGAACTTGATTAGTTCAACGCCGGACTTTATTAACCGCGGCCAGGAATTTATCCAAGACGTCACTAACCAAGAGTGGTTTAAGCGTTTGGATATCATGGTCCCTGATGATGAAATTAAGAAAAACGTTGCCAAATACAGCACTTCCGTGCTGTCCGCAACTGCTGGTACCATCCAGTCGGTCATTATGGGGGCAACTTCATTTACCATTAACGCCTTGACGATTCCAATTATTTTGTTTTACATGTTAAATGATTCCAACCGCTTTTTGCCCGCCATGGAAAAGTTCTTCCCCAAGAAGAACCAAGCAGATGTCCAAAAGCTGGGCAAGCAACTCGACCGGACAATTGAACGGTACATCTCTGGTCAGGCCATCCAGATGATCTTTGTTGGATTTGCGATGAGTATTGGGTACGGCCTGACTGGTCTGCCTTATATCTGGTTACTTGGTTTCATTGCCGGGATTGCCAACATTGTCCCTTACATCGGTCCCTTTATCGGGGTTATCCCAGCCGTAATCGTGGCCTTGTCGATTTCATGGAAGATGGTGATTGGAATTGCCATTGCGATGGCGATTGTCCAACAGGTCAACGGCTCGATTATCTACCCAGTTTTGATTGGTAAGAGTTTACAAATTCACCCATTAACAGTGATGTTGCTCTTGCTTGGGGCCGGCAACCTTTGGGGCATCATCGGTATGATTATTGTCGTCCCAGTTTATGCCATTGTCCGCACAATTGTGGTCTACATCTACAAACTCCACCTGATGCAGCGTGATCAAAAATCCGCGGCGGACTTGTTGGATAAGGACTTGGATGAATGAAGTTGAATTATTTTGGGTGGCTCATTTCCGCCTGTAAACAAAAAACGACCTATAGGGTCGTTTTTTTGTGTAGTTAACATATTTTAAGAAAATAAAAAACGTCCCGACGGATCAGGACGTTTTAGGCGTGGTCCGAAAACCGTCGCCGCAATTTATATTAAATATATTAGCGTAAAAAAATGGGGATGTCAATTTTTAGAAAAGGGGTTTGATTTATCAAAAATTACGCCTACAAATTAGTAATTACTGACGTTAACTTTAGGTCATAATCAGATCCAAGAATACGGAATGCAATTGTGTTGTCATTTAAGTCGTTTTTTAATTTTTCTGCACTTGATAAGAATGACTTGATAAAGCGTTTTGTTTCTTGTTTTGATTGGCCAAAATTATTAAAGTAGTGGGCAATTAGAATAGGATAGTCAGTTATAGTTCTAAAGTTAATATCAACGGGAATGTTGAATTCTGTTTTTAACTGTTTGCCAACCCTAGTTTTGATTTTCGCACTACGAAAACGAGTATCAAACACGATATTATTGTGTGCAATGGCATTTCTTAAATCCTTTAAGATGAATATATGGTCGACAAGAATTGAACCATCAGTATCAATAGCAGTATTTGCAGTGTGTAACGCCTTGGCGATGTTTAATTTTGTTTGAGTATTTAATAGTGATACAAAATTACCAAAGTGCCCATCATCATAAGCTCAAAATATGCCCAAATAGGAAGGGACCGTTCACTGTTAATGTAGTGCTGAACGTAAGGTCGAGAATAATTGTCAGCAATAAGTTTTTCAAGTTTTGACTTCAGTCTGAGTCGCTTGGACATTTCTTTTTTGTAGTTAGAACTACCAGCTGGCAGTTCTCTAAAATGTGTTAAATGGTTTTCAAACACACTTGAGAAAGAAACGTTATCTGTAACAATCTCGTTGAGTACTACATTTTTAAGTAAGGTTTCTAGCTTCATTATGTATGGATACATGACTTGCTTTAACGCCATATCATAGTTGTAGATGCTGTTATTTGAGAGAAGTTAGAAACGTTTAGTGGATTATCTTTGCTAGTTAAAAAACGATAGGCTTTATAACCATGGTAGTATCCCATTTCTGTTAATCTTTTTTTATCTACTGAGCCACTAATATTAATATGATGTTCGTCTCGAATATGAATCATCAGTCCATTTATGCTTTTTCCTTTCATGAAAATAAACCTCACAATATATTTTATGAATTTGCTTTTACAAAAAAATAATAACATGAATTTTATTCAGAAAATTATTATTTTTTACGGCATATCTTTCTAAGTATTTTCTTATGATTTCCTATCTTTTTCTCCAAATCATAAATAATATACTGTAAAATAGAAAAAGTATTTTAACGATACAAAGAGAAGAGAAAAGTATAAAAGTGTTGGAGAGAAGACCGTGATTTTGATTTTATTGGTAGTGGCCGTTGCTGCAGTGGCTACGTTGATTTTGGCTATTAGCAAGGGCACCCGGATTAGCCGGTGGTTAGCGGTTGCCTTGCTGGCCTTACTGGTAGTTGGAACGGCAGTGACCAACGTTGAAGGTCAGGGGACTGCATTTGCCAAGAGTAAAAAGTCGCATTCGGTGAAGAAAACGACTGAACCAAGTGGGATTTTAACTTTCACTGGTAAGAGGCAAATGGTGATGGGCGACCGTGATAGTCTCGGTCGCGCTACTTATTCGCATATCCAGTTGCAAGACAAGGATGAACCAAAGCAAAAGCGGTCAGCTCGGTTGACCTATAACCCGGTTGGTTGGCATAATTTTAAGTTCTATTATGGAAATGGGTCGAGCCAAGCCTGGCTAATGAACCGGGGTCACTTGGTGGGTTACCAGTTTAGTGGCTTGAACGATGAGCCCAAGAACTTGGTCCCTGAAACGGCCTGGATGAATGCTGGAAATTATAAGGGGATGAACGACGGTAATAATGGTTCGATGCTCTACTATGAAAACCGGTTAGATTCCTGGTTGGCCAACCATCCAAATTATTGGTTAGATTATTTGGTTAAGCCAGTTTACCAGGGAAGTGAATTAGTTCCGCGTCAGGTTCAACTTTCATATGTTGGAATCGATGCTAGTGGCAAGCTGTTAACCATTAACCTTGGTTCTGATAAGGAATCGACGGACCAAAATGGTGTTACCCATGTTACCTTGGACAATGTTTCGCCAAATGCAACGATTGACTATGCTACTGGTCGGGCTACGAATACCGTTTCTAAGACCAGCACCGCAACCCAATCTTCTACTAAGAAAAAGAAGACGACCAAAGCCACGACTAGTCAAACAACAACTACCAACACTGGGTCAACCCGGACCGTCTACGTCACCGGTGGTGGTAAGTCCGATGTTTACTGGTACAGCATGGATAATATGCCCTCTCGGACTAACAAGGCCAATGTGGTGACGATGACGGAAGCGGATGCTCAGGCGCAGGGGAAGCGGTTGTCGAGCCGGTAATAATTTGTCAAAGTAATTAAACATTTATAGTAAGAACAGTATTAAAACGTGCAGGTTCTGAACCACGTTAAAAGCTGTAAGGAGAGAAAGATGCAAGAAGAAGTACCACAAGAAGTAAAGGGTTGGAACTGGGCGGCCTTTATGATGAGTAGCTCATGGGGAATTGGTAACAAGACTTACTTGCCATTGCTATGCTGGATTCCATTTTTCAACCTGGTTTGGATGTTTGTTTGTGGCGTTAAAGGAAACGAATGGGCCTGGAAAAAAGGGGATTACCAAGACGTTGAAACCTTCAAGGCTGTTCAAGCAACTTGGAACCGAGCAGGAATTTTCCAGTTTGTGATTTTTATCGCTGTGATTATCCTTTACTTTATCTTGATGGGATTGATCATCAAGGCCATTACCGCTTCACTTTAATTTACTACTAATGCCAAATGAAGGGCTGTTTAGGCCAATCATTTGGTATTTTCATTTGGCAAAAGAAAAGACTGGTAAATTTAGCAAAACCTAGTAAAATAGCAGTAACCTTTTGAAAGTTAATGAGGAGTACAATGTTTTTACTATTTGGATTGATTTTAATTATTTGGGGATTTTTCTCCCTCTTTCGCTTCACAATTAACCTGTTTTCATACCTAATCATGATGGTAGGTGTCTTGCTAGTTATCGCCTTCTTCTTGCACCACTGGGTCTTGTCCCTGGTGATTGCAGCCGTAATTGTTTACTTTGTCCGCACTGGTAAGAAGAATGTCCCACATTCGGGTCAGACTTTTACCAACACAGACCGCCGCGACATTTCGGATGAAGCAGAACAAAGTGATGCAAAGTAAATATTTGAAAAAGAGACTGCGGAAGCGGTCTTTTTGTTTGTCTAAAAAACTTTGTTAAAATATGTACATTTGAACAAAATCCTGTAAAATAGAATAGAGATTTAGCAAATCAGTTAAATTTTTTAAATCAAAAATAGGAGAGAAGTATGGGTTATAGTGTTGGACTAGATATTGGAACTGGATCAGTTGGTTGGGCTGTTTTGACTGAAAAGGGTCGTTTAGCTCGGGCCAAAGGAAAAAACTTAATTGGGGTTCGCCTGTTTAATATGGCTGACACGGCGGCTGACCGGCGAGGTAACCGAACTACTCGGCGTCGCCTATCACGGCGTAAGTGGCGGCTACGGTCTTTAGAAAAATTATTTGCTATCGAATTGAATGAAATTGATTCAACTTTTTTGGCTCGTCAAAAGTATTCGTATGTTCATCCAAAGGATGAAGCTAATAAAGATCACTATTATGGGGGCTATCTTTTCCCAACAAGAGAAGAAACCCAGGCCTTTCATAAAAATTATCCAACGATTTATCATCTGCGTCAGACCTTAATGACGGAGGAAAAGCAGTTTGATTTGCGGCTAGTTTATTTGGCTATGCACCATATTGTTAAATACCGTGGCCATTTTTTGAATACTCAGGCAAAAATGTCGACAGGGGCACTGGAAAGTTATAATCCAAGTCGCCTTCAAGATGCAGTTCGAAATTATGCTGAAGTGAAGGGACTGTCTTGGTCACTTGAAGACCCTGAATTGTTGACGAATGTTTTGGTTGGTCAACAAGGATTTGGGTTGAGTAAAAAAGCAAAATCAGAAGAACTTCTACAAGGGTTCTCATTTGACACTAAAGAAGACAAAGATGCTATTCAAGCTATCCTAAAGGGAATTGTCGGTAACAAGATTGATTTCACGAAGGTCTTTAACCGAAAGTTAGATAAAGATGCTCAAAAGTTATGGTCTTTGAAACTTGATAGTGAAAACTTCGATGAAGAAATTGAAGTTGTGATGGCTGATTTGGATGATGATGAATCTGCCCTCTTAGAAGCAATTCGTGCAGCCTTTGATGGCTTTACCTTGATGAACTTGTTGGGTGATCAAACATCTGTTTCAGGAGCAATGGTCAGTCATTATGAACAACACCGGCAAGACTTAGCTCTTTTGAAAAAAATCGCTAAGGAACAGGGATTCTCACATAAAGAAATTTCAGCAATGTACCAAGACTTTTTAGCTGGTAATGATAAAGATGTGAAAACCTTGATTGAAAAGTCAGATTTGCCTGATGGTGAGAAACAAGAAAAAACATTAAGAATCGAAAGCTTAGATTTCTTACCTAAGCAACGAACGAAAGCTAATTCGGTCATTCCTTACCAATTACATTTAGCTGAATTAGAGCAAATTATTCAAAAGCAAGGACAATACTACCCATTCTTGCTCGATACTTTTAAAGATGCAAAAGGTCAAGAACAAAATAAGCTTGCGCAATTGATGAAGTTCCGCGTACCTTATTATGTTGGCCCATTGGTAACTGAATCGGATGTAAAGAATGCTGGTGGGGATGCTACCAATCATTGGGCTACCCGTAAGCTTGGACAAGAAACAACGGAAGTGACACCCTGGAACTTTGATCAGGTTTTTGACCGTGACCAGGCTGCTCAAGACTTTATTAAACGTTTAACTGGAACTGATACTTACTTGATTGGTGAAGACACTTTACCTAAAAATTCATTACAGTATCAATTGTTTACCGTTCTTAATGAATTGAATAACGTTAAAATTAACGGTCACAAAATTGATTCCGTTACTAAAGATAACCTGATTAAAACTTACTTTAAGGCCAAGAAGTCTGTTACTGAGAAAAACTTGAAGGACTACTATTTGTCACAAGGTAAGGGTGAAGTGACTGTTAATGGCCTAGCTGATAAGACTAAGTTTAATAGCACCTTGTCATCTTATAATGATTTGGCTAAAACTTTTGACGTTGATTACTTGGAAAACCCAGCAAACTTATCGACGCTTGAAAAGATTATTGAAATCCAGACTGTTTTTGAAGATGCTGAAATTGCGCGACGTGAGCTTGCCAAATTGGATTTGACTGAAGAACAAGTTGAGCGATTAGCTAAGACCCATTACACCGGTTGGGGAAACTTGTCTAAAAAGTTACTGACAACTAAAATTATTGAAGAACGTGGCCGTAAGGTTTCAATCTTGGATAAGCTCCAGTCGACAAGCAAGAACTTTATGTCAATTATCAGTAATGATGAGTATGGGGTTCAAGCTTGGATTAAAGAACAAAACATTGTTGAAGACAGTGACCAAGATATTCAAGACCGCATCAATGATTTGACAACATCACCAGCTAATAAACGTGGAATTAAGCAAGCATTTAATGTTTTGGCAGATATCAAAAAGGCGATGGGTGCTGAACCAGACCGAGTTTACCTTGAATTTGCTAAGGAAACTCAAAATTCGGTTCAAACAATGAGTCGGTACAATACCTTAAAGGCAATGTACCAATCAAAGTCTTTGACTGATGACTTAAAGGTATTAAAGAAAGATCTGCAAGACCGTAACCAGCAAGAATTCAGCGATGACCGTTTGTACTTGTACTTCCAGCAACAAGGAAAGGACATGTATACTGGACAACCAATTAATATCGATCAAATTAGCACGCATTATGATATTGACCATATTATTCCTCAGGCCTATACCAAGGATGATTCACTGGATAATCGTGTCTTAGTTTCGCGTCCTGAAAACGCCCGTAAGTCGGATTCGGCAACCTATACGACTGAGGTTCAGCAAAGTGCTGGTTCATTATGGAAGCGCTTGCGTAATGCTGGCTTCATCTCACAAAAGAAGTATGACCGGTTGACGAAAAATGGTGATTATTCTGAAGGGCAAAAGACTGGATTTATTGCTCGTCAGCTGGTTGAAACCCGTCAGATTATTAAAAACGTGGCAGCTTTGATTGAAAGTGAATTTGATCAAACAAAGGCTGTGGCAATTCGTTCAGAAATTACTGCAGATATGCGCAATTTGGTTAAAATTAAAAAGCACCGTGAAATTAATTCTTTCCACCACGCTTTTGATGCCTTGTTGATTACTGCTGCAGGTCAGTATATGCAAGCCCGTTATCCAGAACGGGATGGTGCTAATGTTTATGATGAGTTTGACCGTTATACTAATGACTATCTGAAAAACCTTCGTAAAAATGCAGCAAGTGCTGATACCCGTCGCCTAAAGCCGTTTGGATTCGTGGTTGGGACAATGGCTAAAGGTAACGAAAACTGGTCAACTACTGATACTGATTACCTTCGTAAGGTCATGAATTATAAGAATATTTTGACTACGAAGAAGACTGGTAAGGATCGAGGAGCACTCAATAAGGAAACTGTTTATACACCTGGTGCAAAGTCTAAGCTGATTGCAATGGGCAAGCAACGTGCTGATGTATCGTTGTATGGTGGGTATGATTATCCGTGGTCGGCCTACATGTCATTAGTTCGTGCTAACGATAAGAACCAAGTTGTTAAAATTAGTCGTGCGGCTGCTAGCCAAATTAAGAATGGTCAATTACAACTAGTTGACTATATCAAGTCTTTGCCTGAAGTTAAGAAGTTTGAAAAGGTTTTGATTGAACGAATGCCGTTGGGACAGTTGGTTGAAGAAAATGGTAAGTTGATTTACTTGTCATCCAATGAATATCGACATAACGCTAAGCAACTGTGGCTTTCAACAAAGGACGCAGATTTTGTTAGTGGTTTGAGTAAGGATTCGACCGAAGCTGAACTGATGCACTCATTTGATATTTTGACTGCGGATACGGTGAAGAAGCGTTTTCCGTTTTATCAATCAGATATTGAAAAATTAGAAATTGCTCGAGAACGGTTTGCTGCTGTTGATAATAAATTAGATATCCTAAAGACAGTTTTAGAAGCATTGCAGTTGGATTCGGCTTATAAAAAACCAATGAAAATGATTGATAAAAAGTTGTCAGATTGGCATGCACTACAATCGGTTGGTGGTATTAGGCTGTCTGATAATACAGAAATCATTTACCAATCTACTACCGGTATCTTTGAAAAACGAATTAAAATTTCAGACTTACTTTAAAACTAGAAAAGCACCGCTTAGATAAAATTAAGCGGTGCTTTTTGTATAAAAATTCAAATAAAAAAGGCCATAAGGCCATCTTTTCAGATCATGAAGCTTGGACAAAAGTCCTTGCGTTATTTTAACCCTGTATGTCAGATTAATGGGTTCTTCCAAGAAAATTGTTAGCTAAACAATTTTCTGACGTGGTAGCTAACCACAAAAGTTATTATAGCATATCAAACCAAGAAAAGGGAGAAAAATATGGCTTGGCGAACAGTTTTAATTAATGAACATGCAAAAGTTAATTTTAAAATGAATGATATTAACGTGCAGACAAAGAAGGGAGCGTTTCAAATACCAATTGATGATATTCGGGTATTAATATTAGGTAATACGCGGTCAGTAATTACTTCTTATGCGATTAATGAATTGAATAAGAAACACGTCAAAATTATTACTTGTGATGAGAAGGGGATGCCCGTTGGCGAGTATAGCGGTTACCATGAAAATATAAATCAAAATACGAATTTGAAAAAACAAATTATTTGGTCAAAAGAACGTAAAGATTTGTTGTGGCAAAAAGTTATCAAAACCAAAATTTTGAATCAGTATCGCTCTTTAACAGCTGACAAACAACTAGGATTTTCTAAGTTGATTGACTTAGTAGAACAAGTTGAAGAAGGTGATCCAACCAATATTGAGGGGTATGCGGCACGGTTATATTTTCCAAAGATGTATGGTAAAGACTTTGTCCGGTCTGATGAAGACCAATGGACAAACGCCCATTTGAATTATGGTTATTCGTTACTGTTAGCAGCGGTTAGTCGTGAAGTGGTTGCAAATGGTTATTTGACGCAACTTGGTATTCACCATGATAGTGCCAGTAATGTCTTTAATTTAGCTTCCGACTTAATGGAACCCTTTCGTCCTTTTTTTGACAGGGTTGTTTTGCACCAACAAAATCTCTCCTTGTCATTGGATTTAAAATTGAACCTAGTTAATGTTTTGAACGAGACAATTATGTACAACGGTAAACACCTAGAATTTGCTCAAGCGATTACCACTCATGTTTTGGAATGCTTGAAATTTTTAAGTGAAGAAATTGATAACGTTCCGGCTATGGAGTTTCAATAATGAGGTATCGGATTATGCGACTAATTGTGATGTTTGATTTACCAGTAGATACGGCTAAAGAACAGAAGGCATATCGGCAGTTTCGTAAAGCATTGCTGAGTGAAGGGTTTTTGATGATGCAAGAAAGTATTTATGTCAGAGTGGTCACAAATCAAAAGGCTGCTAAGTTGTTAGAAAAACGAATCGAAGCTTTTGTGCCAGCAGACGGATTAGTACAAACTTTGCAAGTTACTGAAAAGCAGTATGCTAGTATGAACTTTTTGGCTGGAGAGGCAAAACAAGATATTAAAAACCGGGATGATAAGGTGATTGTGATATGAGTATTGGACAACTGACAATTGAAAGTATTGGTGTGGTTAAAATTGAAGAAGGGTTGAATTTATTGACAGTAGCTGACTCACTTTTATACAGCCGTTTAGTAGAATCAATTGGTTCATTAACCAATGATCGAATTATTTATAGCGAAAATAACCATCCAAAGTTGCTGGGAAAAACTTCTATTTTTCTAGGAGACCCAGTTAGTGGTGGCAATATTCAAACAGCTTATAGTAAATTTATTGCTACTACTTTACAAAAATCAATTTCAGAAGAAGCGCAGGAACAGTTATTTCAACTGAATATGCAAGTTCGTTCTGTCTTTGAAAATGAGATTATAGACAACAATTTACCTTTTGATATTAATAGTGATTGGGATATAGAACGACTGATTAAATCACAAAATATTAGCCTTGAAAAGACCAATTCAGCGACTATTTTTGGTAAAATAGAAAGTGTAATACATGTGATGGGGATGCTGGATGAGAGCAAATATTTATTGCTCACTAACCTATCTTTATATTGCAATATGTCAGAATTAAACGAACTCCATCAATGTCTTTTAGCTGAAGGCATTAATCTTATATCTCTAAACCTAAGTCGGGAGAATTCCATCTTTGACGAAACCTTTAAATCTACCTTTATTGACCAAGATTTTGTACTTTTATAGCACTGAATGTCTTATAAGTCGTATGCGGTAGGTTTTAGATGTATGTCAGATTAATGGGGTCTCTTCCAACATTGAACACTTTAAGATTTTAAACCATGTTTTAGATGTATGTCAGATTAATGGGGTCTCTTCCCAGAGTCTTCTACAACCTTTCCAATAATCTGTTTTAGATGTATGTCAGATTAATGGGGTCTCTTCCAAGCCTCACGCTATTCATTAATTATGCAATGTTTTAGATGTATGTCAGATTAATGGGGTCTCTTCCACAAGTCATTGCCATATGGGTCACGGTAATGTTTTAGATGTATGTCAGATTAATGGGGTCTCTTCCTTGATACGGTTGGATTTACAAACAGCCGACAGTTTTAGATGTATGTCAGATTAATGGGGTCTCTTCCGTCATATCAACGTTTTCCTATCTCCCACAAGTTTTAGATGTATGTCAGATTAATGGGGTCTCTTCCCAACCCGAACCAGTCGAAGAAGACTCGTCAGTTTTAGATGTATGTCAGATTAATGGGGTCTCTTCCGGTCTAAGTGAACAGCTCGAAAGCGTTAAGGTTTTAGATGTATGTCAGATTAATGGGGTCTCTTCCCCTGTATATGGCGTTAAAGCAGTACCAATTGTTTTAGATGTATGTCAGATTAATGGGGTCTCTTCCACAATCAAACAAGAGTTATCCGAAAACATTGTTTTAGATGTATGTCAGATTAATGGGGTCTCTTCCGTAAATGGACAGTTTAGGACAAATTCTCCTGTTTTAGATGTATGTCAGATTAATGGGGTCTCTTCCAGTTAATGTTTGAACTAATTAATCGGTTATGTTTTAGATGTATGTCAGATTAATGGGGTCTCTTCCTCTGGCAATATAGTCTATCCAAAAGAAAACGTTTTAGATGTATGTCAGATTAATGGGGTCTCTTCCTTTTCCATACAAAAAGCGTGCCAACGACTTGTTTTAGATGTATGTCAGATTAATGGGGTCTCTTCCACTCCTTTCACGCGCACATGACCCCCAAGGGTTTTAGATGTATGTCAGATTAATGGGGTCTCTTCCACATGAAAAAAGAAACAGAAGAACTAGATGGTTTTAGATGTATGTCAGATTAATGGGGTCTCTTCCCACTTGCAGGCATCTTATCAATTTCTCTTTGTTTTAGATGTATGTCAGATTAATGGGGTCTCTTCCTCGTTTTGTAATATTCCTGAAATCCTTTTGGTTTTAGATGTATGTCAGATTAATGGGGTCTCTTCCAGTCCCGTAATTGGTGCAATCAAGAATAGTGTTTTAGATGTATGTCAGATTAATGGGGTCTCTTCCAAGTTTGACTTGTGTTGTCATGGTCATCTCGTTTTAGATGTATGTCAGATTAATGGGGTCTCTTCCTACAATATCAGTTCCAAAAAAACTAACTGAGTTTTAGATGTATGTCAGATTAATGGGGTCTCTTCCAGTGTACCACTTTTGCTTTCCGATAAACTCGTTTTAGATGTATGTCAGATTAATGGGGTCTCTTCCCAGACCCGTTCAAGTTATTTAACGCAAGTTGTTTTAGATGTATGTCAGATTAATGGGGTCTCTTCCTGTAAAGTCCATTTTGATTTCCTTTCAAATGTTTTAGATGTATGTCAGATTAATGGGGTCTCTTCCAGTTTGGCTGATGAAGTCGAATTGGCCATTGTTTTAGATGTATGTCAGATTAATGGGGTCTCTTCCCAAGGAAATGATGTTTCTGGAATTGTTAATGTTTTAGATGTATGTCAGATTAATGGGGTCTCTTCCCTAAGGTCCAAATTGAAAACATGGACGAATGTTTTAGATGTATGTCAGATTAATGGGGTCTCTTCCGTCATCACGTTTGGCATCAAACGGTTTGGGGTTTTAGATGTATGTCAGATTAATGGGGTCTCTTCCGATTTGCACATCAAGAACAACGCAAAAATTGTTTTAGATGTATGTCAGATTAATGGGGTCTCTTCCTCGGCTATCCAAATTACACCGGCCAACGTAGTTTTAGATGTATGTCAGATTAATGGGGTCTCTTCCGACAGCTTGTCTGGTACACTTTCGGATTTTGTTTTAGATGTATGTCAGATTAATGGGGTCTCTTCCCCAGATGACAATATTGGCGGTGGGAAGTTAGTTTTAGATGTATGTCAGATTAATGGGGTCTCTTCCCGTGCTTCAAAACACGATTGGTGGTCTGATGTTTTAGATGTATGTCAGATTAATGGGGTCTCTTCCAGTTTGGCTGATGAAGTCGAATTGGCCATTGTTTTAGATGTATGTCAGATTAATGGGGTCTCTTCCGTAGATTGGGTTGAAGTATAAGTCACCTGTGTTTTAGATGTATGTCAGATTAATGGAGTATCTTTTGACGTATACCCAAAAACTAAAGTAAATATTTACTAGTTCGCTAAGCGGTTGGTTGTCGATATTTAATCGGCGACTGGCCGCTTAGTTTTGTTTGGAAAAAACCTTGCCTATGGCCGCTATTTCAAAATCATTCCAAATTAATTTCTAAGTTAGCCGATTTAATTCTGAAAAAACAGCAAAGTAACACATTCGATAGTATTGTTACGTCTGTGCAACTTTATCAAACACCTGTTTGAAAACTGTTTAATAACAGGGGTTGAGACGGTAATACTTGGTCACTTTTGTGTAAGAAATTCTAGTGTAAAGTCCGAATAATATTTCTGAAACGTCTTGTTATACCTTGGTAACGACAGGGTTGGTAACCTATATAGAGTAATTTTTTATTTGAGAGAGATAAAAGACGGGGATCAGATACATGAAAATTAGTCGAAAAGGATTATTGGTTGCAGCAACTGCCGCGGTCACTTTATCAGTTACCGGCAATTTTGCGTTTAATCAAATCCAAGGTGATCAAGAAAACAAATCAATCGTAGCCAAAGCTGCCAGTGTTGTTTCTACTAAAGAAGAAAAAACTGCTGCTAAGGAAAGCTCTAACTCGAGTGCTGCATCAAGTGCTACATCAAGTACTGCTAGTGAAAGCAGCTCAAGCACAACCGCCAGCTCTGCAAGCAGCCAGTCACAGTCAACGACTGCTACTAGTGCATCAAGCTCAGCATCAACGACAGCGACAACTTCAACTGCCGCTAGCTCAACGGCAACTCGGACGGATGGCTTTAACTTCTTAGGCCAGCACTTTGACGTTGGCTACTTCAGCAACACTACCGGTGGTAGTACACCGCAGTGGACCAACTACATCTTCCAGTGGTCAGCGATTAACAACTACTACTTAGCCGAAGCTGCTTCAAACGCTGGAATTGCTGTTAAGCAATTGAACATTGGTAGCGAATTGGTTTTGAACGGCAAGACCTACCATGTGACTGACATTGTTCATCATATGTACCGTCAAAGCTCTTACCAAACAGTTAAGAGCTTGGCCAGCCAACACGCTATTGGCATCCAAACTTGTGATGACGATAGTGGAACTTACGTTTCAACTTATTGGTTTGATTAATATTTTAGAAAAGGACCCGGAAGGGTCTTTTTTTATTTAGGTTGAAAATTTAAGAAATCGAATTTTCAAAATGATTTATAATATCCTTACCAAAAAAATGATTTGAGTGTAGGAGAGAAGGCATGTCACATCATTTACTTTCAACAATCAAATATGAGCACCATTTAACCGCTGACCAGGTTTTGGACCTGTATCAAGACCGATTGGGTCAGCCTAAAACAATTAAATCAGCTTGTCAGTTAACGTTAATGAACCGCGGTCAGGCAAGTGGAAAGTCTTATCCGGCATTTGTGGTGGGCATCCCTGAAATTGAAGGCTTGCTAAATGAGTTAAACCGGTTAAGCAAACAGTTAACGGCGATGATGGCCAGCTTACCAGACCTTGCTCAACGGTTATGGCTTTACAATACGATGATGGTTGAAATTAAAAGTACCAACGATATCGAAGGGGTCCAATCAACCTTAGACGAAATTGGAACAACCGTTGAAAGTATTTTGCAGGGCAACCAGCAGGCAGGGTTACGGTTGGTATCAACTGTGAAAACCTATTTAGCCGTCTTGAACCGTGTTCAGCCCAGATTAAAGACCCTAGACGATATTCGGACCGCCTACGATGACTTATTAACTGGTGAGATACCAGCACAAACAATGCCTAATGGAGACCGGTTCCGTGACGGCTTTGTTCGAATCGGAACTGATAATAAGACAGTTTTCATTCCTAAAAGCGGTGAACAGGCGATTAATAAGCAATTATTAGCTTGGCTTGATTTCCTTAACCGGAATGACCTGAATTCAGCACTTAAGGTTTTACTAGGCCATTTGGTCTTTGAAAATATCCATCCATTTTACGATGGTAATGGCCGGCTCGGCCGTTTTTTACTGAGTTCTTACTTAGCAAATCAGTTTGACCCGTTAACTGGGATTAGTGTCGCTGGCGCAATCCAGGATAGACAGCAAGAATACTACAAGCTTTTTCGAGTAGCGGAGGATGTTCGAAACTTTGCGGAAGGAACTAACTTTGTCAGTGGGATGCTAGCAATTTTGGTTGAAAAGCAAGAGAACTTGGTTGTTAAATTACGGCAAAAAATGGCTGCATTAGCCGCTGTCCGGAAAAAACTCAAGGAAATTTATCCAGATGTAACCAGCGTAGAATTCAAGATATTAAACCTGGTTGCCCAGTCTGATGTCTTGAATGCCAACCAGCAGACGGCTGTTAAGGACGTTAACCTGGTTGCTTTGTTGCATAAAGAGGGTATTAGTCGGTTTGAGGTCAAGAAGTGCTTAGAAAATTTGACTAGTTACGGTTATCTGATTGTTCCAAATTCACAACCAACTAAACTGGTAGAACACCATTTGGCGGCAGAATTATTAGCATAGAGCGGTTTACTGGCTAGAAAAAACGGGCTACTCTGATTTTAGAGTGACCCGTTTTTACTTTGCTAAATTATCGTTTAATCCGCAAGGCAACCTTACCCTTCGGATGGTTTAGAACTGTTTCCTTTAAAGCCTGATCAGCCTCAGACCAGTCATAGGTCTTGTCCAAATAAGGAGCAAGGGCCTTTTGGTTAGCTAGGCTTTCAAGCTTCTTAACCCAATTACCACGGAGGAAGGCGACAGAGGCGCCACCAACCTTTTGCCGGCTAAAGAGGCCGACACCACCAGTGGCTCCTTAGACCAAGACTTGGCCACCAGCTTGGTTATCGATGAGTACTTTCATAGTGAATTGCTCCCTTTAACGGTTTAAATAATCTTGGTCTATTGTATCAAATCTAGCTTTCTGCCGATTGGATTTCCAATTAAAAAGAAAGGAAGTATTTATTTTCACAATCTATTCAAAACTATCTATCTTACTTTGTTTGGCTTATCAAAGAAGTGAGATTTTTTATTTGATAAAGTCTTATTTTATCTTAAAACAAGACGATTTATTAGGTGTTTATCTATCATTTTTGAAGATATTAAACAGTCGCTATCAATTTATATATAATTAAAAATATCGCTATATTTTACAAATTTTTCATGGTAAATTCGTTTTAGAGTTAGCAAACTCTGAATTAGAGAGAACAGGAGAACGAATTATGAGAACTTTGCGTAAAGTTAGTGAAAAACGCAAGAAGGCCAGTTGGCTGACGGGAGAGGAGCAAAAACGCTATAAGTTAATTAAAAGCAAGAAGGCCTTAGTCACGGTTGCTTCGGGCTTGGTATTGGCGGCGATGCCAGTTACTTTGGAGAGAGTAACGGTATCGGCGGACCAGGTCCAAAATCAAGCGACCGCAGTTGCTCAAACAACGGTTAGTGCGACAACCAGTACGGCCGTTAGTGCTGACTCGATTAGTGCTTCGACTACAGCAACCGCTAATACGTCATCGGAAGCCGAATCAGCTAGTGTTTCTGCTAGCGTTAGTGCTGGTGTGCTAACGAGTCAGTCGGGAAGTGACAGTTCCTCAGCGAATGGGAACTCAAAGCAGACCCAAGATACTTCCTCAGCCGCCTCCACTGGAACAGCTGACCAAACGAAGAAGGCGAATACTAGCGACCAAGACATTGAAGCCCAGGCCTCTGACGTTGATAGTACTTCAACAAGTACCTCGACCTCAGCAAGCACCTCCGATAGTGGTAGCGATTCCACGAGTGGGACGGTGGATGACCGTGGTACTTGGGGAACCGCATCTGTTGGACTTGATAAGTCCACAATGACTTTAATAATTGGCCCTGGAGATATGATTTCCCGTGATGAGATGCCAATGACTTTAGTGGACGATATAACTGACATCAAGCACATCAAATTTACGGGTCCGGTTCATGTTTCAAATGCCTATAAATTGTTTATTAACATGTTTGCATTGGAAGACATCACGAACTTAAGCTACCTGGATACGACTGGTGTCCAGGACTTTAGTTACATGTTTTCGCAAAATGCCTTAAAGTCAATGGACTTTTCAACCTTTAACTTTGACTCGGCGACTAACTTGACAGGGTTATTGAACTTCTGTTCAAACTTGGAGTCAATCACGGGGATTGATTTAACTCGGAATACGACCCTGAAGGATGTTCATGAAGCTTTTATGAACAATAATCGTTTAAACTATGTTGATACAAGTAAATTTAAGACGGATACCGTCACTAACTTTGATTCCATGTTTAGAGGTGACATGGTTCTGACCAGCCTTGACTTGTCCACTTTTGATACTCGGAACAGTACGACCCCGATGACAAATATGTTAGCGGATTCCTTTACCAATAAGTTTGGTACTGGCTGGGGTTTGAATGTCATTAAATTAGGCCCTAATACCCTACTGGGTTCGGAAACCTTCAAATGGGACAACCCAGACCACGTTGCCGGTACGAAGATGTACGATAGTAATGGGGTCTTTACGGGCTATGCTGCTAGTTCTAATTGGGTTAATAAAGATAACCCTAGCCAAGTTTTGACAGCGGACCAATTAACTGATGGGACAGCTCATCCAGGTACTTGGACTTGGCAGACTGAAGTGCCACAAAGTGAGACAGTCAATCGAACAATTCACTTTGTTGACCAAAGTGGGAAGAAAGTTAGTCCCGATGTGACCTTATCCACGGATTTTTCTCGGACAGGGACTGCCCAGGATAGTTCTGGAAACTTAACTTGGAGTGACTGGGCCGGCAAGAACCCCAACCAGGACTTGGCTTTGCCAGTAATTGCTGGGTACCAAGTTGAAGGTGGCAGTCAGACTTTGCCAGTGACACTTTCATCAGACCCAGCCCAAAATACCGATATCACGGTGACTTATGATGCACAAAAAGTGGTTACTCGGGAGTTGCAATTTTATCGAACTGTCCACTTCGTGGATGAAAATGGTAAGGTGATTTACAAGGATGACACCATTAATAAGCCATTTACTCAGACCGGGATAGAAAGTGCTGATGGTAGTATCAAGTGGGGTGATTGGGAAGGTGACCCGGACCTTTCTTATACTTTGCCAGTGATTTCTGGCTATAAGACGACAACTCAGAGCCCGATGACTGTTACTTTTTATCCAAATGATAAAGATAAAAATGGTCGATTTGTTAACGTTTATTATACGGCTAACCAACCGGAAACCCAGACTAAGACGGTTAAGCGGACGGTTCACTTTGTTGACCAAGATGGCAAAAAGCTGCTCGATGACCAAACCTTTACTGGGGACTTTACGCGGACAGGAGTTGCTAATAGTGCAGGTGTGATGGAGTGGCAAAAGTGGCAAAGTGATAATGCTAGTCAAAAGTTGAAGCTGCCAACTGTGGATGGATACGATCCGACTGGTGATAATCCGCTCACGGTTGTCTTGAACCCGGATGATGATAGTCAAAACGCTGATATCAATGTTGTCTACCAGGCCAAAAAGCAGGTTACTCAATCTGAAACGATTAGTCGGAAAATTCGGTTTGTTGACGAAGAAGGCAAAAAAATTCATGATGACCTAGTTGTTTCTGCCGTCTTTACAAGGACTGGATTAGTGGACATTAATGGTAATACCAAGTGGGGCAACTGGAAGAGCGATAAGGCGGAACAAATTATTACTTTACCAATTATTATGGGTTATCAAACTGTTCATAATCCGTTAGCAATTATTGACCTAGACCCAGATGGGTATAACAACGGGGATGATGTTATTGATTATATGGCTATTCCGCCAATTAACGATGTCAAAACTGCTGCTCGCTTTATTCACTTTGTTGACCAAGACGGTAAGCAAATCCGATATGATGGCTTTATTCAAGCTGATTGTACAAGAACCGGTATCATGGATAGCGACCATAAGATTCACTGGGGAGAATGGAAAACTAGTGAGGGGACACAGACCTATAAACTTCCAGCAATTATTGGCTATAAGACGGACCATGTTGATTCCTTTACTTTCACGGTCGACCCCAATGATGATAGCAAGAATACGCCTTTAACGATTGCCTATACTGCCATTCCGGTTAACCATGAGAGTAAGACCGTTCGTCGGGTTATTCACTTTGTTGGACCAAATGGTGAAAAGGTCCATGATGATTTGCCTGTTGAAGCGACGGCAACTAGGTTAAGTGTTGCCGACAGCTATGGCAAGATGCACTATAAGCCATGGCAAAGTGACCAGACAAGTCAGTCAATCACACTGCCAACTATTCCTGGCTATCAGACGAAGGAAACTAACCCTTTGCCAGTGACCTTGGATTTGAATGACGATAGTAAGAACACGGATATTACGGTGAATTACGTGGGAAACCAACCAGTAAAGCAGACCAAAACTGTCACTCGAACGATTCATTTCGTTGATGTGAATGGTCAAAAGCTTCACGATGACCAGGTCGTTAACGCCAAGTTTGAAAGAACCGGTGTTGAAGATAGTACCGGTGAAATTCAGTGGAGTGCTTGGGAAAGCAACCAGGCGGATGAAATGGTGTCGTTGCCGGTAATTGCAAAGCATCGCACAGATGTTGATAATCCAATGAAAGTTAGCTTTGATCCAAATGATGAGACCAAGAATAGTGATATTACATTGCGGTATATTACCAATCAAAGCACTACTCAAAGTCAAACTGTTAGTCGTAAGATCCATTTTGTTGATCAAGGAGGAAACACGCTTTACCCAGACCAAACCATCTCCGCTCAATTCAACCGAACCGGTGCGATGGATAGCGCTGGGGTAATGGAATGGGATCCATGGCAGAGTGACCAAGCAACGCAATCGGTTGGCTTACCAGAAATCGCTGGGTACACCCCAAATATGCCAAATCCAATGAAGGTGGTTCTAAACCCAGATGACCCAAGCCGGAATGCTGATATTACAGTCGTTTATACGATTTCAAATGGTGGTTGGACCGATGGCTTTGGAATACCAGGTGGTGGCCAAGCGGACGTAGTTGATAATCTGTCAGCGACAAATGGGACGCTAAATGACTCAAATGACCAAGCTACTCTACCTAAAACAGGTAAAGAAGAAGTTCGCAAAGGAGCGGCTCTTGGTTTGATTGGCTTATTTGCTAGTTTCTTAGGACTAGGAACTTTGAACTTGAAAAAGAAAAAATAAGACTTACTAAATTGAAACAGCTACCAATAAATTTTTGGTAGTTGTTTTTTTAATAATGGGTCTTAACAAACGATAAAAGGCTTGCGTTTTTTACGAGGGTATGACACTTTTTGAATTAATATTATAAATGGCTGGAATCAATTGAAAAAAGGTAAGTTACACGGTAATATAAGAACGTTAAAAATACTATTTAGATAGTAAGAAATTGAATTATTGGAAGTTGAGAGAAGGCATGGCATTAACGCAAATTGAAAAAAATAAGCGCTGGAAAGAAAAGAATAAAGAACATTCCCGCTATTTGAGTTACCGCTCAACTAGTCGTGGCTTTATTCGAAACCATGCGACGAATGCTGACCTTGATGAATTGACACAGTTGATTGACGAACGTCGGTCACAGTTGGTAGCTGATTAAGGTTTCCATTGCAAATCAAAGGCCGCCCCGATTGGGGCGGCCTTTTTCGTATCAAATTATTGGTTTGTTAACAGCTTAATCGATGGTAGCGATGTAACTCATTAAGAGGGTGATAGCTGCGGGGATGAGAATGGCGTAAGCACCCAGGTGTGGGACGGTAAGGCTGATAAGAAAGGCCCCAAGGAAAAAAGTGAAGATGACGGTGATGATGTCCTTTGCCTTAGTAGCCATTTTCTTGTTGTGCAAGAAGATAGCTTCGTACAGGGCCTCATAGAAGGTCCGGAAGTTTCCGGTCATCATCAGTGGCATAAAGGGGGCACCCTTAAGCTTACGGAACTCCTGTAAGGCACCAGCGGCCGCTAGCGACAAGATTGAGGTACTGAGCAGGTTTGGTACATGATTTTGTAAAAAGGCTGAGAGGACCAGTAAAGCGGTGATATACCACAGGACAATTTGCCGCTCTAGGACCAAGTTATGGTCTTTCTTTAAAAAGTAGTGTTGGAGAATTTTGATTAAGAGTGTTCCAATCCCAAAGGCCAGGAGGGAAATGCCGTAGCGGCCAGCGGCGGTCAGGTGAAACTTGCCTAGGTTGATTCCGAGTAAGATTAAGTTTCCGGTCTGCAAGCCGGCAAAGACTTCGCGGTGGACCAGGTAAGAATAGGCATCAAGTGATCCTGCTGTTAAAGTTAATAGGCTGGCGAAGAGCAGCCGCTCGTGGGATGGAAAAGTCGTTTTAGTCAAAATAAATACCTCCGATAATACGGGTAATATTGTACTACAAAGTCAAGAAAAGATATAATGAACAGAGAGAGTGTTTTAATAAAAGAAATATTTTTATATTATTAGAAATATTGGTTAGGTTTAGTGAGAGATTGTGATTAACTTAGAGGTAGCGAGTTCGTTATTAAAGAAAATCTATCTGGATGATTTTTTATACAAAAAAAAGATTCGAATTAAAAGAGATGGTGAAGTAAGCTATGTTGATGTAGTGGGCCATACAGATACTTCTAATTCTATTTTTGGTGGATTAGAAGCTATTGCGTGTGTGTACAAAAAACAACTAATATTTGTGGTTCGTGGTGCTGATGTTGGAATTGGCCGGCGTGTTTTTAAAATGTTGGGAGCTGATGAGGGGTTCATTCCTAATTCTCGTAGTCACCATCCGATAAGAACAGTTTTTCAAGATTGGATATATAACGGTTGCTTGGCAACTTTGGGACTAGTTCCATTAGTACAATACCGTGATTTGAAAAAATTTTATTTAAAAATAACAGGACAACATAATGAATGTCAAGATGTTGTTGTAATTGGACATTCATTAGGTGGAGAACTGGCGCAAATATTATCTGTTGATTTTGATATTGAGGCAATGACTGTTAGTGCATTGGAACCTTGGTGGGCTTTAGGTCGTAAAAAACGTAAAGCCATCCGAAAAAAGCAAGTAAAGTTAAAAATCACTAATTATTTTTCACCCCATGATCCCTTTCATTATTTTCCCTTATTGACGAAACGTTTGGGAGACCAACGACAAATTAAGTTGCGAACGTTTAAATCTAATTCTGGTTTCTGGGCAACAATACTAGAAAAAGTGTTTTGGGCACACGGCCTTAATGCTTATAAGACTAACCGGAAGGGAACAATTGCAACAGAAACTAAACGGACAAAAATTGATTTTCTGATTGAAAGGGCTAACTATAATCAAAAAAATACCCCTCAATTAGGAGCGATGATTTTTGTTTCGGGAATAATTCCGGTTAGCATACTGTGGATTGCTGGTTTAGTAGGGTTATTGCCATATATGTATTTTTCACCAAGAATTTTCGAACATCTGATGAAATTTGATCAGGTTATTAATCTTAGTGATAATCTCATTTTGATTTTGGTTGTTGTTTTACTATATTTCGGTTCCGTCATTGTTTATATGTTACCAACCTATTTAGTTAAAACGCGGTGGAAGTATACGGTTTGGTTTTTTAACGTTAGTTTTGGAATGATCGGAATTTTATGGTGTATTTTATTCTTATTACATTACCGGTTTAATTCTGTCCGAACTAAAGTCTAAAATAAAAAAGATCTCGATATATCGAGATCTTTTTTATTGGTCATTACTTGCTGTAAAGACCGTTGATGAATGTGATTTCTTCAGTATCACTGTAAGTACTATATGCCTTGCTCAAGGCAATAATCCAGTCAACCAATGTCCAGATACCAAGAGTCCACCAACTAAAGATGAACTTGCAAATACCTACGCCGATTTGTCCACGCATAAAGCGGTCAACACCGAATCCACCAAATAAGAATGCGCCTAACCAAACAAACATGTGCTTGTTAATCTTCGTTTCCTTCATGATATACCTCTTTCCCAGCTTTTAACGTGATTCAGTGATTACACGTATCAATAAATACAAATACAATGGTAATTATACACTTACATATCAAATAGTACCAATTATATTTCGAATAAAAAAGCCCCCGTTTTCAAAACGGGGGCTTCATTTGATAAAGTCTTTAAATTATTCTTCAACTAGCTTAACTGAAGACTTCTTACCAATAGCAAACAAGATCAAACCAACGATGATGTAGCTGAACAAGACTGTCAAAGGCATAGCAGTTGCGTGGCCATCGAAGAAGACGGTGTTACGTAAGAGTGAACCAGTTGCACCAGGTGGAAAAAGTTGTCCGAAGAAGCCCCAACCCTTAGGCAACATTTCAGGAGCTGAAGACAAACCTGAAAGTGGGTTACCAAGCAAGATGAGCATTACGGCGGCAATTCCCAAACCAGCGTTGTCCATTATTTTTAATTTAAAGGCATTTTTGCCAAATAAAAGACCAAATCCGACAAATGGATTTGGTCTTAAAAGTCATATGTCTCAGTAGTTAATCGAATTCTGCTGTTGGATTACCTTGTCAAGCAAAGGTGGAACAACGTTTAAGATGATTTGCGTGAATTCAGCCGGACTTTCTTGATAATCGGTCCGAATCCAAGTAATAATCATTGTGATTACTGTCCCAGTCAAGACGTTAACGGCATAGCGGGGAGGAATTGATAGTGACATATGCTCCGTTGTACTGAAAAATGTCTGTTTGGCCTGGTTAATTAACCGGTTTTCAAAGGAATGCTCAGCGTGCTTTGATAAGAGCAATGAAACTAAGTCATGGTTGTCATAGAGGTTCTTGATTAAAAAACCAACCCGGTCATTGAAGGCAGAATCAGGTTGGATAGTACTAAGTCTTGCTGTTGGTAGGGCTCCCAAAGTTTTATCCAATAAATCCAATTGAATCGTTTCCATTAGGTCGTCTTTATCCAAAAAATGGGCATAAAAAGTTGACCGGTTGATTTCCGCTTCGGAAATAATCTCTTGAACCGAAATTTTATGGAAGTCTTTGTGTTCCAGTAACTTTAAAAAAGTTGTCCGAATTGCTTGGTCAGCTTTGGTATAGCGTGCGTCAGTTTTCATATTTGTGTTACTCTTGTTAATCGTTTTGGGACAAAAAGTCGCGTTGGAAGAGGCCCATGACCAAGGAATCATGGTACTTGCCTTCTGCAAAGAAGTGCTGGTTTAACCGGCCCTCTTCTTGGAAACCTAATTTTTTATAAATGTGGATGGCTGCTGGGTTTTCCACGTCGACATAGAGGTAAATCTTATGCAGATTCAAAACGGAAAAGGCATACTCAATTCCAGCTGCCATTCCTTCCTGGGCCAAACCGTGTCCTTGGAACTTGCTGTCGACGATAATTTGAATTTCGGCATGCCGGTGGATGGTGTTAATATCAATTAATTCCACCACGCCAGCAAATTCATCACCATCTTCAATCACAAACCGGCGTTCCGTCTGGTCTAAGACGTGGCGGTCGTACAAAATGGTTAGTTCGTCTAAGGAATTATAGGGTTCCTCAAACCACAAAGCCATCACGGACCGGGAGTTTTTTTGCTGGTAAATATGGGGTAGGTCTTGTCTTGCAAGTGGACGGATGTTCACGGGTTCTCTCCAACGGGTTCAAACTGGCCAAGGCCAAAGGATTTAACTAATAATATAATAACATAAAAAGCGGTCTCATAGGAATGAGACCGCTTTTCTAAATTGCCCCTGCTGGATTCGAACCAGCGCATAATGGCACCAGAAGCCACCGCCTTACCGCTTGGCTAAGGGGCAATTACTTGATATATGTTACCTGTTTTTGCCTTGATTTGCAAGCGTTTTTTAGAAAATTGACCGGGTGTTGCTTTGATTTGAAATATCTGACTAGACCAATTATAATTAAAAATAAGGTAGCTGGGGATAACCCTAGTAAATAACAGGAATTATCAAATTAGGAGTGTTCAGCAAGATGGCTATACCACGTTATATTGAGATTCATAATGAAATTCGTCAGCGGATTGCCGCCGGGGAATGGGGCAAAAACAAGCGCCTGCCCGCCGAACGTGATCTGGCCGAATCTTTTGATGTTTCGCGGATGACCCTCCGCCAGGCCATTCAAACCTTGGTTGACGAGGGTATCTTGGAACGCCGGGTCGGTTCTGGGACATACGTGGCCGAAAAGAAGGTTTCCGAACGGGCCTTGGGCGTGACTTCCTTTACCGAACTAATGAAAAAGTCTGGTAAGGAGGCCCAAACGGTGACGGTTTCTTACAAAGTCACTTCACCATCAGCCTCTGAATTGGAGCACTTGAAGCTCGGCCCCGACGACGAGGTTTTGGTGATGGAACGGTTACGGATGGGTGATGACGAACCGATCTTGCTGGAACAGACCACCTTGCCAGTGAAATTGGTCAACAACTTTACCCGGTCAAGCCTAACCGAATCACTATATGCCACTTTGATTGAAGCCGGTATCCAACCGGGCCGGGCCGAACAGACCGTGACGGCTAGTCTGGCAACAGAACGGCAGGCCGCCTTCTTGCAAATCAAGCGGGGCGACCCAATCTTGTCAGTCCGCCAAGTATCATTTGACCAGCAGGACCAGCCGTTTGAGTACGTCCGCTCTTACTACGTTGGCGAACGGTTTGAATTTAAGCTGACGCGCTAATAGAATAGATAAAAACAGGACTACCGAGATGGAAGTCCTGTTTTATTATTCAGACTGTTTTTTGGTTTTGAAATGAATTAGGTTAACTAAGGTCAGAACGATAACGGCGAGTGTCAGTGATAGCCCAATCACGGCCGTTTTGCCAAAAATAGGGTAGCCACCAACTAAGATAATGCTGCCGAGTGGGGCAGCAACCGTCAAAACGGAGTTTAAAATGCCAAGAATGACACTGAGTTGGTCTGGGGTAGACTTGGCCATTAAGAGGGTGTAAATTTTCGGGTTAGCCTTACCGGACAAGTAGGTCATTAAACCACACAAAATTAGAGTAAAAATGATATTCAGCGTTAGATTAATGGTCAAGTAAAGAGCAATTAACGCGACAGCCATTAGGGTAATCAGGGTTTTAAAACTGATGTTTTTGAAGATGTCATTCACGATTAGGGCCCCTGATAAGTTTCCGAGGATAAAGACCGTGTTGATGACTAAAATAGTGGTGGCGAAGGGCAGTGGCGAAATGCTTGGATTTTGAAGAATATAAAGGTTTAAAATTCCATCAATGCTGGCCCCAAGTGTATTGATCAGGATGATTGAACCTAGAATATTAAAAAGCGGTAGGTCGGTTACCTGACTAAAAGTAGCAAAGGCATCTTTTAATTTAATAGGTGGTTGGTGGTCTGACTCTTGGTCTGATTGTGTGTCTGTTGGCGAGGGGGTAGCTAAATTCTTCCGGTAGACAGAAATCATGAAAGCGGATAGCAGGAAAGTGACCGCATTCACGGCGGCACCAAACGTATAGTTATGGGTTGCGGTAATGTAAGCTAGTCCAATTGATTGACCGAATGGTTCGATTAACAGAGCGATACTTTGGTAAATTCCCATTGCTTGCTGACGGGATTCAGCTGGTACTTTTTGCTGTATGATAGGAATCTTAACCAACGAAATAATAATGCCAATAATATTGGAAATGAGGTTGATTGTAATCGCCATTGGTAAGTAGTGGGGAAAGAAGTTGGTGAGAAGAGCAAGACTGCAGAAAAGCAGGCTTTGCACCAGTGTTAAGACAACCATCGCTCCGATTTTATTGGTAATCTGACTGGAAACTTTACCGAGCATGATCGAGGTGATTCCTGGTAAAACGGTGGCGATTGAAACCACCGCAATCCAGACGGTTGGGGCACTGGTGCTTTTTGCTAATAGTAATAGAACGATGTTAAAAAAGCTGATCCCAATTACTTGGAAAAACGTAGCAAGGGTGATGCCTTGAAAGGCTTTGTTTTTGAGTAGGGTAATCATAATAACTCTCCAGTAACTTAAATGAAGCTTTCCTAATTATTATCATAATTTTATCATATTAACCGGTTTATGTCTATAAATAAAGGATTTTTGAAAAGAAGTTAAAGAAAAAGTATACAGATAATATAAAAAAACCGCGGGAGCATTAGCTCTCGCGGTTTTATTTGTTCAATTACTTGTGGTTATAGTGCCTAGCCAAGAAGTCCCCAACAACTTGCACGATTAAGACGAAGACCAAGACCAAGAGGGTGGCGACGATGGTCGTATCATTGGCAAAACGGTTGTAACCGTAGGCGATGGCCATGTTTCCGAGACCACCGGCCCCGATGGCACCGGCCATGGCAGTCAAACCAATCAAAGAAATCAAGGTCACGGTTGAGACGCGGATCAATTCTGACCGACCTTCGCGGAGGTAAACATCGATGATGATTTCTCCAAAAGTTGCTCCGGTCGCTTGGGCGGCTTCAACGATTCCTGCGTCAACTTCACTCAAAGCCACTTGGACTTGACGGGCGAAGAAGGGGAAGACTCCAAGGGACAAGGGAACCAAGGCTGCCGTTGATCCAATTTGGGTACCAACAATTGCCTTCGTGAAGGGCGCAATGAAGGCCAGCAGGATGATAAAGGGCACGGCACGGAAGACCGAAACAACCTTATCAAAGATCCAAAACAAGACCCGGTTTGGGGTAATCCCCTTTGGTTCTGTAACAACCAGGCCAAAGCCAAAGATCAAGCCGAGAATACCACCAAAAACAGCGGCCCAGAAGGTCATGAAAATAGTCTGGGTAATGGCCGTCCACCAGCCGGTATCACCGGTCCAGCCTTGGTAAATTACGTTTGGGAAGGTTTGTGAAATCCAATTACTCATGCTTGTTGTCCTTTCAAAATTTCAACGGAAACGCCTTGTTGGTCAAGGGCTCTGAGGGCATTGTTTAAGCTTTCTTTTTCGCCGGAGAGAACGACGAGGAGGGAACCAACTTCAGTCCCTTGTAAGATCTCGACGCTACCATACAAGATGTTGGCAACCACGGCGTACTTTTGGTACAAGGCGGTAATGAGTGGTTCGTTAGTGGCATTGCCGGAGTATGTTAAGCGGGCAAAGATGTCGCCATCACCCAAGTCCTTGATGGCATCAGATTCTTCGATAGTCTGCAAGGCCTTATCTTGGTTGGTAGCCGTTTCGATAAACTCCTTGGTCAAATCAGCCTGGGGCTTGGTAAAGATATCCAAGGTTGACCCTTGCTCTAAGACCTGGCCCTGTTGCATCACGGCCACCTTGTTAGCGATTTCTTTAACAGCGTCCATTTCGTGGGTGATCAGTAAGACCGTCAAGTTGTATTCTTCGTTTAGTTTCTTTAATAGTGAAAGAATTTGATTGGTGGTCTTTGGGTCCAAGGCCGAAGTGGCTTCATCTGAAATTAAGATTTCAGGGTCGTTGGCTAAGGCCCGGGCGATGGCCACCCGTTGCTTTTGCCCACCAGATAGTTGTGATGGGTATTGGTCAGCCCGGTCAGATAATTCGACCAGGTCCAGTAATTCCTTGACCTTGGCATCACGTTCTTTGGTCTTTAATGGACTGTGTTGCAAGGCGAAGGACACGTTTTCAGAAACGGTCCGTTCGTTCATCAAATTAAAGTGCTGGAAGATCATTCCAATCTTGCGGCGCCGTTCGCGCAGTTGGCGGGGCTTAATTTTGATGCCATTATCAAAGAAGGTTTCGTCGTTAACACTGACCTTGCCGGCCGTTGGAATTTGCAAGAGGTTTAAGACTCGGACCAAGGTTGACTTACCGGCCCCAGAATAACCGACGATTCCGAAAATGTCACCGCGGTTGACGTCAATTGAGACGTCTTTAACGGCCTCGATGGTCTTTTTCTTTTGCTTGAAAGTCACGTCGATATTTTGAAGGGAAATAATTGGATTTGTCATAAAGATACTTGTGCGAATGCACATTCCTTTCTAAGGTACTAGGCTTGGTAGTTTTTAATGATTGCCTTGATTAGTTTTATATTTTCTTGGTAGTCGACCAGCCGGATGTTTTCGTTGGGGGCGTGGTCTAGGTTGTGAGTGTAACCAATGCCAAGGCTAATAATTGGGGCCTGGATGGCATTGTTGACGTAGGCCATGGGGCCGGTTCCCGGACTAGTAGGGGTGACCACTGGTTCTTTGCCAGACAACTCTTTAGCCAGGGTGACAACCTTTAAGATTTCAGGGTCCGACATATCAGACCGGTAGCCAGGCTGGCCAAGGGTCTTTTCAACGATAATGTCGTCAAAGCCTTGCTTGGCCAAGTGGGCCTTGATTTTGTCCAAAGTGACATCGGGGTCCATGCCTGGGACCAACCGCGCCTCCATTTTAGCACTCGCCTCAGCAGGGAGAACGGTCTTAACACCCTGACCCTGGTAGCCGGAAGTGATGCCTTCAATATTTAGGCTTGGTTCAAAGTGTAAAGCCTGTTGGAAGGATTGTCGGTCCCTGGTTGCCAAGAGTGGGGCTTTAAGCCCGTGGGCCTTGGCAAAATCAGCTTGGTTTTGGTCCAGTTGGTTAATTAGGGCGATTTCGCGGTCGTTTGGGGCAATCACTTGGTCAAAGAAACCGTCAACTAAGACATGACCGTCTTGGTCAAAGAAAGTGGCTAAGGCCTGCGATAACCGCCAGGCTGCTGAATTAACAACCGTGGCTAGAGAAGAGTGGAGGTCGTCTACTGCTGTTTTTGCCTTAACGTCAAAGGTGACAATCCCCTTGTTTCCACCACTGAGTTCGAGTTGGCCAGCTTCGTTTTTGTTGCCTGATTCCCAGATGATTAAGTCTGCCTTTAAGTCTTGGTACTTGGCTAAGTAGTCATCGAGGTGTTGGGAAGCTGTTTCCTCTGAACCTTCGACCACAAAGGTAATATTGACTGGTAGTTGGCCGTTGTTTTCATCGAGGTATTCGGCCAAGGCCGTTAACCGGGCGGTGAGATTACCTTTATCGTCATTAACGCCACGGCCGACTAGTTGGTCGCCAACCTTCGTTAAGGTCCAGGGGTCTGAATCCCATAAGTCAAGCGGTTCGGCTGGTTGGACATCGTAGTGGTTGTAAATCAGTAAGGTTTTAGCCTGGGGGGCATTACTCTTGAATTGGCCAATTACGAGCGGGGCAAAGTACTGGTCATCGATGGTCACCTGACCACCCAAATCGGTTAAGGCCTGGCCGATAATGGCAGCGGTTTCTGGCAAAGCGGCATGTTTAGCTGAGACACTCGGTTGGTGGATTAAGTCAGCTAATAGGTCTAAGTATTGCTGGTAGCGGTCTGTCATGAATTTTTCCTCCGTTCATTTTGGATAATATGTATGCGGGCAAGGCCCGCTTGCTTGGTTTTATTTGTTATAGTCCCAAACCGTGACTTCGGCGCTGCCGTAGTACTTCTTGACCAACTTCTTAGTTTCATCGGTCTGAAGTGACTTAACAACGTCCTTGTACAACTTGTTGTTCTTTTCCTTCTTGGTTGTAGCCACAAAATTAAAGTACTGAGTAGTGTTCTTGTTCAAACCTTCGACGTAGATGGCGGAGTTGAAGTTAATACCAGCTGTTTGGGCATAGTTGGTATTAATAACGGCACCAGCAAACTTAGGGTCCTTCAATGAAGTAGCTGTTTGCGAGGCGTCAACTGCCACAATTTGCAAGTTCTTAGGGTTTGAGGTAATGTCCTTAGTGGTTGCCTTGTTGGTATTCTTCAACTTGATCAAGCCGGCTTCTTGGAGCAAATGCAAGCCGCGGTTTTCGTTGGTAACATCGTTAGCAACAGCAATCTGGCTACCATCAGGAATATCAGAAACCTTTTTATAAGAGTCAGAGTACAAGCGCAATGGGGTCGTCCAAGTGTCACCAATTGCGACAATGTTGGTCTTATTCGCCTTGTTCCAATTTTCCAAGAATGGGTAGTTCTGGAAGGCGTTGATGTCAATTTCGCCGTTTTGCAAGGCCTTGTTAGGCTGTGAGTAATCCGAGAACTTCACGGTCTTAAGGGTAATCCCATACTTCTTCTTAGCAGTTTTGGCGGCTTGGGCCCAAATGGCATCATCGGCCTTATTACCGGTCATGACCCCGACTTTAACAGTCTTTGAGGCTTGAGTACCGTGGTTAAAGAAAGAAACATAGGTGATCCCGATTAAGGCAAGGACAACAACAGTCCAAGTAATAATTTTTTTCATAGCTAAACTCTCCCGTTAGTAAATAAGAAGATTTAGTTAAAGGCCCGGTCCCAAGCTGGAATTTCGGCTGAGCCGTATTGTTCCTTCAACACTTTCTTCGTTGTGGTTGTTTGGTAAGCTTTGACGACATCTTGGTAGAGCTTGTTGGAAGCATCAGACTTCTTGGCCACGATGATGTTGACCCACTGGTGGGAGTCCTTGTTCAGTGGTTCCGTGAAGATTGATTGCTTTTCCTTCAAGTTGGCCGTCTTGGCGTAGTTGGCATTCACGACTGCCCCTTGAACATTATCAAGTGTCCGGGCCGTTTGGTCAGCAGACATTTCCTTGATGTTCAAGTTCTTAGGGTTTGACGTAATGTCTTTGGTTGTTGCAAGTGACAGGCCTGACTTGAGCTTAATTAATCCGGCATACTTTAGTAGGTATAGGGCCCGACTTTCATTAGAAGGGTCGTTTGGAATGGCGATGGTATCGCCATCCTTAAATTCAGAAACCTTCTTATAAGTGTTCGAGTACAAGTGGATTGGGCTAATGACCGTTTCACCGATTGCCTTCAACTGGTTACCATTCTTTTGGTTGTAAGCCTTTAGAAAGGCGTAGTGTTGGAAGGCGTTCAAATCAACGTCACCGTTTTGCAGGGCGTTGTTTGGTTGTGAGTAGTCGGTGAATTGCTTGAATTTGATGGTGATGTGGTACTTTGATTTTGCTGTTTTAGCAACGCTTTGCCAAACGGCGTCATCTGATTTATCACCGGCCATAATTCCAACGGTTACGGTCTTTTGTGTGCTCTTTCCGGGGTTACCAAAACTAAAGTAGCCAAGGATTACTAGGATTAGAAAACCAATTCCTAATTTAAGCCAACGTTTTGCTGTCATGATATGTGTGTTCTCCTGCGCAGGTAGGTATATATTTGATAACAAAAAAAAGTCGCTTCTATCTCTAAGATTTAAGACAGAAGCGACTTTCGCGTTACCATTCTGAGTTTTTGCCTAGGGTTACCCTTAGGCAGCTCACTAACCATCGGGCATCGGGGAATGATCCTAGCCGAATGGTGTGCCCAAGTAACGAGGGCCAAACCGTCGACTGCTAACGGTAAACCGGGTCGCAGTCGCCAATCACAGGTCATTTTCAAAAGCTTGCTTACCTTACCTTGCACCAACCGGTAAGTCTCTAAGCCAAGTTTGCTTTTTACTTTCCTGATCAACTTGTTTATTTCGATGTTTCAATCATAACGGGCTTTTGAAAGTATGTCAAGAAAAATTAAAAAGAAATGAATAAATACCGTGGTTTAGCCGTAAAGTCGGGCGAAATGTTTACCAGTTGAAAAAATTCTGTTATAATAATGACATAGTTAAATTTCTGAGGGAGTAACTGACGAAATGTTCGTGGCTGATAACCGTCAAAGCAAAACAGCAATGTTTTATATCGTGTCGATGACACCGGCTCAGCCTTAAACAGTGAGACTCATACTAACACTTATTTTTGTGTGGTATGGGTCTTTTTCTTTTACCGCAGAAAAAGTAGACAATAAAGGAGAGAACCTTGTCGAAGAAAGCTTACCAAGTAGATGTGGCTGACTTAACCAGTCAGCTCGAAACCAGTGCTCAGGCTGGTTTGTCAAAGAACCAGGTCCAAGACCGGTTGGCAGAATACGGGCAAAACGCCTTAGTGGCTAAGAAAAAGAAGTCCCTTTTTCAAAAGTTTGTGGACCAGTTTAAGGACTTGATGATTGGAATTTTGCTGGTGGCTGCCCTAGTGGCAGCCTTTACCGGTGAACAGACTGATGCCATCTTTATCTTAGCGATTGTCATTATTAACGCTATTTTTGGTGTTTTCCAAGAATCGAAGGCTGAAGGGGCGATTGACGCCTTGAAGGCCTTAGCGACTCCAAAGGCCAAGGTTATCCGTGATGGTAAGGACCAAGAAGTCTTAGCGACGGACTTGGTGCCCGGGGATGTCGTTTATTTGGAAGCGGGGGATGTTGTTCCAGCCGACTTGCGGTTGGTCGATGTTGCCAACCTACGGGTGGAAGAATCAACTTTGACAGGTGAATCAGTTCCCGTTGAAAAGACTGCCGATACCTTGTCTGGTGACAAGCTGCCATTGGGTGACCAAGCCAACCTGGCCTTTATGAATGCCAACGTCACCTATGGAAAGGCGACTGGGGTTGTGGTTGCAACCGGAATGAAGACTCAAGTCGGTTTGATTGCCGAATCCTTGCAGTCGGCTGATGAAAATAAGACGCCATTGCAAGAAAACTTGGCCCAATTGAGCCGGATTTTGACTTATTTGATTTTGGGAATTGCCGCTTTGACCTTCATGGTGGGTTACTTTACTCAAAACGCCAAGATTATTGACTTGATTTTGACCTCAATTTCATTGGCCGTTGCCGCAATTCCAGAAGGCTTGCCAGCGATTGTGACGGTTACCTTGGCCCTTGGTACGGCCCGGATGGCCAAAAAGGCTGCCTTGGTTCGTAAGTTGCCAGCGGTTGAAACCTTAGGGTCAACCGATATTATCGGTTCTGATAAGACTGGAACTTTGACCCAAAATAAGATGACGGTCGAAAAGTTGGTCTTGGATGGTCAAATTATTGACTTAAAAGAAGAAAACCCCTTTGAAACTAAACAAGACAACCCGGCCTTAGCTAAGTTGGCCGATTTGTTAGCCTTAAACAACGATACCAAGGAAACGGATAATGGCTTGGTTGGTGACCCGACCGAAACGGCCTTGATTTCCTTTAACCAAAAGTACCGTCCTGATTACTACAAGAAAATGTTGGCTGCTAAGCCACGGTTGAATGAGATTCCATTTGATTCCGAACGAAAGTTGATGACGACTGTCCATGCCGAAGGTTCAGCCTATGAAGCAACCGTTAAGGGGGCACCGGATTCCATCTTAGCCCGGATTACTCAGGTTATGGAAAATGGGGCTGCCCGGCCGGTAACCGAGGCCGATTTGGCTCTGTACCAAGATATCAACGCTCAGTTGGCTGACCAAGCCTTACGAGTGTTGGCCTTTGCTACTAAGAATATGGATGAAGTGCCAGCTGAATTAGCAGCTGACCAAGTTGAACAGGGCTTGACCTTGGTCGGCATGATTGCCATGATTGACCCCGAACGTCCGGAAGTTAAGGATGCGGTTGCCCAAGCCAAGCAGGCTGGTATCCAACCAATCATGATTACTGGTGACCACCCGAAGACGGCGGCAGCAATCGCTGGTCGGTTAGGCATCCTGGAAGAGGATGAGGACCGGACCAAGGCTGTGATGACCGGGGCTGATTTAGACGAAATGTCTGAAGAAGAATTTGACCAAAAGGTCAAAGACGTCCATGTTTACGCCCGGGTTGCCCCAGCTCACAAGGTGAAAATTGTGAAGGCTTGGCAGGATAAGGGGAAGGTCGTTGCCATGACTGGTGACGGGGTCAACGATGCACCAGCCTTGAAGACAGCCGATATTGGCGTTGCGATGGGAATTACCGGAACGGAAGTTTCCAAGGAAGCGGCCGATATGGTCTTGGCCGATGATAATTTCTCGACGATTGTTTCAGCCGTTAAGGAAGGCCGGAAGGTCTTCTCCAACATTCAAAAGGCGTTGCAGTACTTGTTGGCCTCAAACTTAGCCGAAGTAATTGCGATCTTTATGATGACCTTGCTTGGTTGGGAAGTCTTGGCCCCAGTGATGATCTTATGGATTAACCTGGTGACTGATACTTTGCCAGCAATTGCCCTTGGTTTGGAACCAGCCCAAAAGGGTGTGATGTCCCAAAAGCCACGGGGTAAGTCGGCAAACTTCTTATCTGGTGGAGTCGGATCTGCCATTATCTGGCAGGGAATGTTGCAAGCAGCCTTGGTCTTGGGCGTTTATGGCTTAGCCTTAGCTTTCCCAGACCACGCTGCAACGAGCTTGGCCCACGCCGATGCCTTGACGATGGCCTTTATGACCTTAGGTTTGATGCAAATGTTTAACGCCTTTAACGTTAAGAGTGTTTACCAGTCAGAAATTGGTAAGCAGGCCTTCTCAAATAAGTTCTTTAACTGGGCGTTGGTCTTCTCACTCTTTGCCATGATGGCCGTGGTCTTTATCGAACCATTGAACCCAATCTTCCACGTGACGGCCTTGAATGGTCACCAGTGGTCAATTGTTCTGGGTGCAGCTTTTGCTATCATTGTGATTGTTGAACTGGTAAAATGGGTGCAACGACAATTTTTCAATAAAGGATAAAAGATAGTGGCTAAATTTAACCCCAAACAATTACAGTATTACTTGCAAAGCATTCAAGAAGTGTTGACGAAGACCCAAGAAACAGCTGACCAAGTTTCACCATTTTACGTGAGGCTCGATGAAGCAAAGGAAAAGGGTGCTTTGGCTGACATGCCCAAGGCTGAATTTGCCGAAATTAAGTCAGAATTTGACGATGCTGTTGCTGTCTACCAAGAAAACGCCAAGACTTTGGCAGGCTTAACCGCCCCAGTTCGTTTCCTCGGTGTTCACAAGATTTTGGCGAAGGCTTACCAAGATTACGCCGATGCCACTAAGATGATGGCTGATGGTGTCTTGTTAGACAAGCAAGCTATTGACGAAGGCATGTTTGACCAGTCTGAAAAGGACCAAGAAACTTACTTGAACAAGGTGCAAGCCCAAGTTGCTAAGATTTTTGGGGCATAATTGCTAAAATTTTTAAAGGACAAGAAAATGACTGTAAAGTCAGGCTCTTGTCCTTTTTTGCTAACTTAGTGGCAGTGGAATTTATTAAAAAGATTCTAATTGACTGTTGACAAATAAAATTCAAAGCCCTAAGATACAAACAACAAATAAATTATATTCAGCTAATAAAAAGATGAGTAAACGTTCATTTGATTTGAGAAGAGAGCCCGGGTTGGTGAAAGCGGGTATTTCAAAGGATGTTGAAGATGGTCTTTAAAAATGGTTTGGGTGGTGAGTTTCGATGAGCTATCCACGGGTTAACACACGTTACTGTGTTGATAGATAGCTTCTTTAGTGTCTTGAGGGTTGGTCAATAAACCAACAGTAGGGTGGTACCGTGCCATTGATTTAGGCGCCCCTAGAATTACTTTTTGTAGTTCTAGGGGCGTTTTTTATTTGGAAAAAGGAGGAAGAAAATGACAGCAACCGCAGTAAATGGATTTTTACATGACAAGGGTGAATGGCAGGACCAGGTGGTTAGCCAGCCACTGCGAATTTTGGTTTGGAACTTGATGCCAACTAAGGTCAATACCGAACAGCAGTTTTTGGAATTGTTGGATAGCCTTCGTCAAGATGTGGAAGTCACCTTCCTCTATGCTCAGTCGCACCGGTTTAAAACGGTTAGTCAGGCCAAAATCGAGGCTACTTATGCTAACTTAGCAGACGTACACAACCAAAATTTTGACGGTTTGATTATTACGGGGGCGCCACTTGAAAGTTTGAAATTTGAGGACGTCGACTATTGGTCAGAATTTTTGCAAATCCGGTCCTGGGCCAAGACCCACGTTAAGCAAACGATCAATACCTGTTGGGCTGCTCAAGCAGCTTTGTACCAAGACTTTGGGATTGAAAAACAGCCACTCGCCTGTAAGCTCTTTGGCATTTACGAGGGAGTTGCTGTTCAAAAGGTCAGCCCCTTGGTTCGGGGCTTTGACCGGGTCTTGGTACCCCAATCGCGGCATTCTGAAGCAGTAGTTGACCGGCAGGATTTGCCAGAGGGTTTGGAAGTTTTGGTTGATAGCCAGGAAGCCGGGCCAATTATCTTGGCCGATTCGGACCAAAGGCAGACTTACTTAACTGGCCACGCGGAGTACCAAACAAATACTTTGGATGAGGAGTACCGGCGGGATTTAAATTTACGCCGGGTAATTGTCGAACCAAAAAATTACTATCCGGATGGCTATTATGACCATGGTGAAGAAGTGAAAAACACCTGGCGGGAGAGCAGCCAGTTGTTATACCAAAATTGGTTGGATTTGATTGAAGAAGGAGAAGTTAGTTATGACCGGAAAGTGGTTTCGTTGTAAGCATTAATTTGGTAGTTAGTAGGAAGATTTGAAATCAAAAGGAGTATGTATGACAACAAGTGACTGTTCGTGGACCAAAAAGATTGAGACAATCCTAGCCCAGGCTGGTAACCGGGTGGATAATGTTACCGGGTCAATTTCGATGCCATTGTATTTTTCAACAGCCTACCGGCATGAGGGCTTAGGCCAATCAACTGGTTATGATTATTCGCGGATGAATATTCCGACTAGGGATGTTTTAGAAGATGTTTTGGCCCGGTTGGAAGAAGGGACGAAGGCCTTTGCGGTCTCGTCAGGAATGGCAGCCATCCAGTTGGCGCTCAGCCAATTTGGCACGGGTGACCATATTATTGTCTCAGATGACTTATATGGTGGCAGCTTCCGCTTCTTTGACTTGTTAGAAGAGCAATATCACTTACGCTTTAGCGAATGGGACGGGCAAAACTACCAGCAATTAGATGGGTTATTAGCAGATGGTGGCAAAGGTCTCTGGTTAGAAACCCCGTCGAACCCGCTGATGAAGGTAATTGACATCAAAAAAGCAGCAGACCATGCCCACCGCTTTGGGGCCAAGCTCTTTGTTGATAATACTTTCTACACACCCTTGATCCAGCAGCCCTTGAAGTTAGGGGCTGATGTGGTCGTTCATTCGGCGACCAAATACCTGTCTGGACACAATGATTTGTTAGCTGGGGTGGTGGTTTGTAAGGACGAAAAGACTGCCGAAGTGATTGGCAGTAATTTAATCACGACTGGTCCAAATTTGTCAGCATTTGATTCATGGTTGCTGTTGCGTTCCTTAAAAACCCTGCCACTTCGCTTAGAGCGGCAGGAGAAAAATGCGACGGCGATTGTGGCTGATTTGCAAGAGCATTCCTTGGTTGAAAAGGTTCTGTACCCTGGTCGGGGCGGAATGGTCAGCCTATATGTCAAAGATACTGTTGACATCAATCGGTTCTTACAGTCACTAGAAGTGTTGTCGTTTGCTGAAAGCCTGGGTGGGACTGAAAGTTTGGTGACGGTGCCAGCAGTTCAGACTCATGCTAATTTATCAGAAAAAGAGCGGAACCGGCGGGGACTGACTAAGAACCTGTTGCGAATTTCTTGTGGAATTGAAAACCAAGCTGACTTAGTTCATGATATTAACCAAGCGCTACAACAAGCCGTTAAGGAGGAAGCTGATGTCGATTGAAGAATACTCTGATTGGACGAAGGCGATTAAGTCCACAACCAAACCAGACCCTGCCACGGGGGCAGTTAACCCGCCGATTTACCTATCATCCACCTTTGAGCAAAAGGACTTTGACCACTTTGGCCAGTACGACTACGCCCGGTCGGGCAACCCAACCAGGCAGGTCTTAGAAGAAAGTATTGCTGACCTGGAGCACGGCAGCCGTGGCTTTGCTTTTGCAACGGGGATGGCGGCCATTTCAACGTCCTTATTGACGCTGAACCAGGGTGACCACGTGATTTTAACTAAAAATATTTACGGTGGGACCTTCCGCTTGGTTACTGAGATTTTGGTCAAGTATGGGATTTCTTATACCTTTGTTGACTTGAGTGATGAAGCGGCTTTGGAAGCTGCTTTTCGGGATAATACCCGGGTGGTTTATTTGGAAACGCCGTCCAATCCGACCCTGCAAGTAACCGACATCCGCCGTGTTGCTGAGATTGCCCACCAACACGGGGCCTTGGTCTTTGCTGATAATACCTTTATGACGCCAATCTTGCAAAAGCCTCTGGACTTGGGTGCCGACTTGGTCCTGCACTCCGGGACAAAGTTTATCGCTGGCCACAGTGATGTTTTGGCTGGCTTGGTGGTCACAAAAAGTAAGGACTTAGGCGAGCAAATCTATTTCTTACAAAACGCCATGGGAGCAACTCTGAGTGTCTTAGATTCCTGGTTCTTGCTGCGTGGAATTAAGACCTTGGCGATCCGAGTTGAAAAAGAAAATCAAAATGCCCAGTCCTTGGCAGAATGGCTGGGTGGTCAACCCCAAGTGACCCAGGTAAACTACCCTGGTTTGACTAGTCACTCCGGTTATAATGTTCAGTCTGTTCAGGCAAAGGCCGGTGGGGCGGTTTTGTCCTTTGATGTAGGCAATGAAGACAATGCCCGCAAGGTGGCCGAACTGACTAAAATTCCTGTTTTTTCAGTTTCTTTGGGTGCAACCGAATCAATTTTGTCTTACCCACCCAAGATGTCGCATGCTGAATTATCACGAGAAGAACGCCATGACCGCGGAATTACGGATGGGTTGCTACGGTTTTCGGTTGGACTGGAAGATTTGGAAGATTTGAAGGGGGACTTGGCGCAGGCCTTTGAGCAACTTTGAAAATAAAAGCAAAAAGTACCACAACTCTTCTATTAGAAAAGCGTGGTACTTTTTTAGTCGTTGAAAAAGGTTTTAACTTGCTGAAGAGTCCTCTTAGTGAAGTCGCCCTGGCTGACTTTGTCGCGGAATGGTTGCAAGTTATTCTGCCATTTTTGATATTGGTTAGCGGTTGTATTCTTCAAAACCGGTTCTAGGTCACTGAGATTTTCAATAGTGAAGCCCAGGTAGTGCTGGTTAATTAGTCGTCCGATATGACTTTGGTTCCAAGCAATCAACGGTAGGCCGGCTTTGAGATAGAGGCTGGCCTTATGGGGGGCGTTAATTTTGGTGTAGGTTTGGTACAGGCCCTTGTCAATGTCTTCATCCCAGATTAGACCAAAGCCATCAGTTAGGGCTGTCGTGATTTCGTCGGGGTCTAAGTTGCCCTGCCAGTCAATATTTGCTGGGACTTGCCAGTCCTTCCATTTTCGCGGTTTGGATCCAAAGAGTCGAACCTTTGGTCCGGTATAGTCATGTAACCAGGGAGATTTTTGAAAAGTACCGGCGAAGTTAACCATTTGGCTAAAGTGGGCTAGCCTTGTCGTCGGTCCTAAGTAGTCAAAGAGTGGTTGGACGATTGTTTTAGTGCTGACACCGTTCTGTTTTAATTTGTCAGCCATGGCCTGTGAATGGACCACAATTAGGTCAGCTTTTTTGGCTAAATCAAATTCCGTGCTAGTTTTTTTATCTAGTCGGAAGGGCTCAAAGTCATGGATTAGTAAGACGTAGTAAGCACCAACGGTTTGAATGGCTTCTTGCCACTCTTGTTCAAAGGTTGTGCTTAGATATGTAGGGAATTGGTGTAAAACAAGGTCACCGGTGTGAACTTGGTCAACCCAGGCCGTGATTTTTTCAGAGCGGACAACGGCTCCGAGTCTGTCATCGTTATAGCGTTCGATTGGCAGGATTTGCCAATGGTTTTCTACAGCAATTTTGGCGTAATCATCTTTGGCCTTTAGCGCACCAGCGGGCATCCAAGGCTCGATTGTTTGGCTAATCCACTCTGTCATCGACCTCATTATAGCAGAGTTTTTAACTTTAGAACGACCTTTTAAATCTGACTTGGACTAGACCGGCGATGTCATAAAAACTGACATCGGCCAGACGGGCTGGGGCAGTTTTTGGTACAATTAAATCAAGATAAAAAAGAGGTTATTATGAAAAAGGGACTTTTGACTTTGGTGGCTGCTCTGGCAGCTTTTTTGGTGCTTGGCCTACCAAGCGCTAAGCCTGCTTCTGCAAGCGAAAAGCATTATGTGATTGCAACGGATGCAACTTATGCACCCTTTGACTTCCAAGACAAGAACAACAAGTATGTTGGAATTGACCAAGACTTATTGGCTGCGATTGCCAAGAAAGAACACTTTACTTACGAGTTAAAGCCAATGTCTTTCAACGCGGCAACTCAAGCGGTTTCATCATCACAGGCCGATGGTGTCATTGCTGGTATGTCGATTACTGACGCCCGTAAGCAGGTCTTTGACTTCTCAACGCCTTACTATAACAGTGGCATTGGCTGGGCAACGGCAAAGAATTCAAAGATTAAGTCATTAGATGACTTGCGTGGTAAGACGGTTGCTTTGAAGACCGGAACTGCTGGAGCCTTGTACGCTGAATCAATCAAGGATAAGTACGGCTTTAAGGTTACTTACTTCTCTGATTCTGATACTTCTTACCGTGACGTCATTAATGGTAACTCTGCCGCTACCTTCGGTGACTTGCCAGTTTTGCAATATACGATTAAGAACGGTACAAAGTTGAAGGTCCAAAACGCTAAGAATCCATTTAACGCTGGTGACTATGGCTTTGCCGTTCAAAAGGGCGCTAACAAGCAATTGTTGACATCATTTAACAATGGTCTGGCTGCTATCAAGGCTGATGGCACTTACCAAAAGATTGTTGACAAGTACTTGGATTCTTCTGCTTCTAAGTTTACTGGGTCATCCTCTGACAATAGCACTGTTTGGGGCATTTTGACTTCAAACAGCTCTGCTTTCTGGTCTGGCTTGAAAGAAACCCTTTATTTGACAGTGGTTGGAATTATCTTAGCTTCAATTTTCGGATTGGTCTTGGGTGTAATGGGTGTTGCTAAGGCTGCCTGGGTTCGGGCTATTTCAACAACCATCATTTACTTCTTCCGTGGAATGCCAATGTTGGTTTTGGCCTTCTTTATCTACATTGGTTTGCCAGTCGCTTTGGGAACCAAGATTCCGGCCTTTACCGCTGGCGTTTTGACCTTAGTCTTAAACGAAGGAGCCTATACTGGTGCCTTTGTTCGCGGCGGTTTCAATTCTGTTGACGCTGGTCAAATGGAAGCCGCCCGGTCACTTGGTTTGTCACACTCGGCAGCCATGCGTAAGGTTATCATTCCACAAGGTTTGAAGTTGATGGTTCCTTCATTTATTAACCAATTCATTATCACGTTGAAGGATACATCAATTCTTTCTGCTATTGGTATTTTGGAATTGACACAAACAGGAACGTTAATTGTTACTCGAAATTCTCAGGGATTCCGTGTGTGGGCAATTGTTGCTGTGATATACTTAATTGTAATTACGTTACTAACATGGTTTAGTAACTGGGTTGAAAAAAGGACACGAGTATGAGTGAAGAAAAGCAAGTAAAAGTACACGTTGACAAGGTCAACAAGTCATACGGTGACAACCACGTTTTACGTGACATTTCTTTGGATGTTGAAGACAACGAAGTGGTTGTAATGATCGGCCCATCTGGTTCAGGAAAGTCAACTTTCTTGCGGATGCTAAACCAATTGGAAGAACCAAATTCTGGTTTGATTGAAGTTGACGGATTTGATATTTCAAACCCAAAGACTGATATTAACAAGGTCCGTGAAAACATTGGAATGGTATTCCAGACTTTTAACCTCTTTAATAACTACACAGTTTTGGAAAACATCACCTTGGCACCCGTTCAATTGGGTAAGATGACCAAGGAAGAAGCTGAAAAGAAGGCCAAGGAACTGCTTGAAACAGTTGGTTTGCCTGACAAGGCCAATGTTTCCGTTAATTCATTGTCTGGTGGACAAAAGCAACGAATCGCGATTGCTCGTGCCTTGGCAATGGACCCAGATATTATGCTCTTTGATGAACCAACCTCTGCCTTGGACCCTGAAGTGGTCGGCGATGTTTTGGACGTCATGAAGAAGTTGGCTAAGTCTGGAATGACGATGATTATCGTTACCCACGAAATGGGCTTTGCCAAGCAAGTGGCTGACCGAGTGGTCTTCTTCGAATCTGGTAAGATTCAAGAATCCGGTACGCCTGAACAAGTTTTCAATGCGCCAAAGAACGAACGTTTGCAAACCTTCTTGTCAAAGGTGATGTAAGCCTTTCTCTTAGCCATTGATAGAATAGGAAGAATAAGATTTATGGTCAAGCAACGATTAAAGCCGCTTTTGGTTGTCTTGGCGTTTTTCTTTGGACTAATTGCCCTTGGAAACCGCGCCAGTGCTTCTGAACCCAACTACATTATCTCAACGGATGCCACTTATGCACCCTTTGATTTCCAAGATAAGAATAATAATTATGTTGGAATTGACCAAGATATTTTAAAAGAAGTGGCGAAACGAAACCACTTTACCTATACTTTGAAGCCAATGTCCTTTAACTCAGCGGCTCAAATGGTGGCCAACGGCCAGGCAGACGGAATTATTGCCGGAATGGCAATTACTGACGAACGTAAGCAAGTCTATGATGTGTCAGACCCTTACTATGCTTCTGGGGTTGCCTGGGTTACTAAGAAAAATTCCAAGATTAAGTCTTTGGCTGACTTGAAGGGCAAGACGGTTGCCTTAAAGTCTGGTACTGCCGCTGCAAACTACGGTTTGGAAATGCAAAAGAAGTACGGTTTTAAGGTTAAGTACTTCAACGACACCGATACCATGTATAACGATGTTGTCAACGGTAACTCTGCTGCTACCTTTGAAGACCTGCCCGTGATGCAATATGCTATCAAGAACGGCTTGAAGCTTGAAATTCGCAACGAAAACAACCCTGGTAACGCTGGCTCATATGGTTTCTTCGTTAAGAAGGGGTCAAACCCACAGTTGATTGCCGACTTTAACAAGACCTTGAAGCAAATGAAGGCCGATGGGACTTACCAAAAGATTGTTAACAAGTACTTGAACTCAAAGCAATCAAAGTTTGCTGGTAACCAGTCTGATAACAACTCTGTTTGGGGAATTCTGAAGTCAAACAAGACTGCCTTCTGGAACGGCTTAGTTCAAACAATTTACTTGACCGTTGCGGGAATTATCTTAGCTTCCCTCTGGGGCTTGTTACTTGGATTCATGGGTATTGCCCAATCAAAGTGGATTCGTGCTTTGTCAACGACAATCATTTATATCTTCCGTGGTTTGCCACTGATGGTTTTGGCCTTCTTTATCTATATCGGTTTGCCTGGCGTGGTTGGTGCTAAGATTCCAGCCTTTACTGCTGGGTTGCTAACGTTGATTTTGAACGAAGGTGCTTATACCGGTGCCTTTGTTCGTGGTGGATTCGAAGCTGTTGATGACGGTCAGTTAGAGGCTGCTCGCTCACTTGGTTTGCCATATGGTAAGTCAATGTGGAAGGTGGTTGTGCCACAAGGGTTGAAGATCATTGTGCCGTCCTTTGTTAACCAATTCATCATTACCTTGAAGGATACGTCAATCTTGTCAGCCATCGGTATCTTGGAATTAACTCAGACCGGCACGTTGATTGTTGCTCGTAACTCTCAGGGATTCCGGGTTTGGGCCATTGTTGGAGTAATCTACTTAATTGTGATTACGCTCTTAACTTGGCTATCAAATTGGTTGAAGAAGCGGTTACGCTAAAAATAATTAAAATAATTTTGACTCCAGTTCGTCTAATGAACTGGGGTCTTTTTTATGTTAATTGCACTAAACCAACAACAAGAATATTGCCTGGCTGAACAGGCAGACCGCAGTCAGGATTACTTCTGTCCAGGCTGTTTAGCGCCTGTTTTACTCAGGCGGGGGACTGTGATGGTGGCTCACTTTGCTCACCAAAAAGAGCACCGCTGTCACTTTTTAACAGAAGGCGAAAGTCTGGGCCACTTGTCCGGCAAACTAGCTTTAGCTAAACATTTGCAGGTCTTTGGCTCTGTCCAAATTGAACCTGTTCTGTCTGAAATTAGCCAGCGGCCAGATTTGCTTTTAAAACGAGCAGATGGGGATAAACTGGCCGTTGAATATCAGTGTTCCCCAATTAGTCCGGATTTATTATCAAGGCGCAATGCCGGGTATGCTAGGGTCGGCCTAACAGTCTGCTGGGTATTAGGACCAAAATACTTTGAAAAACGGTTGTCTGCTAAAACAATTTGTCGGTTTGAACAGGCAGGTCAGCTATGGTTCTTTTTACCAGAGGGCAGGCGGTTAGTGACGAGGACTGATTTTATGAAAGAAGACTTTCACAGGCCGACTTACAGAGTGGCTGAAAATCAGTGGCGAAAACTAGTGGGCTTGGAGGGACCCCAACAATTTAACAGGCTGGGCCAACCGATTAATGTTGCCAAGGACCAGGCCAGAGTTGACTATCAGCGGACTAAACTGATGTTGCTCATGCTCCAAAAAAGAGCTGACCCAAAAATTATTGCCTACTTATACCAGCGGGGCTATCGATTAGACCAGGTACCTGACTGGTGCTTATTAGGAAAGACTTTTGGCTTGAAGGTGCCAAACTGGCACTTCCGCCTCGTGATTTGGGTATTATTGGAAAAGGGTCTTCAAAAGTCTGTCAACCTAGCCGCCTTTTATCAGCGGTTATCTCGTTATTTCTACCCGGGGTACCTGGGCTCTCAAGTAGAAATAAAAATTGTGCTAGCAGAGATGGTCAAGAGAAACATTGTGGTCATCTCACACCAGCAAATCTTGGTACAAAACCTGCCTGAATTTGTCACCGATTAAAAGCCCTATGTTAAAATGAGTTAAAAGAACAAAGGGGGAATTCTGTGGGTTGTGAGGACTAAAAATCCGCAGAAAAATGTGATGGGACAAATTACCAGACAAGAGGTTCCAAGTGAGTTAACTTGGGACTTATCGACGATTTTTAAAGATGACCAGGCTTATGAACAAGCCTTTCAGGACCTCCAAAACCGTTTGGCTGACTTAGACCAGTATGTTGGCCACCTGGCTGACTCTGCTGAGGTTTTGCAAGCTGGCTTGGAGACTGATTTAGCCATCGAACGGGCCTTTGAAACTTTGTACGTTTATGCTCACCAAAAGTTTGACCAGGACACGGCCAACAGCACTTATGCAGCGATGAACGCCCAGGCCCAAGACTTGTTGGCTCAAGTGAGCCAGAAAACGGCTTTCTTTCAACCAGAAGTTTTGGCCATGGACGCTAAAACCTTGGACCAGTACTTGGCTACGCCAGGGTTAAAGCATTATGCTCACTTCTTTGAAGTCTTGTTAGCAGAAAAGCCTCATACTTTGCCAGCTGACCAGGAAGCTTTGTTGGCAGGAGCTTCAACGGTGATGTCATCTGCTGAACAGACCTTTTCAGTTTTGGACAATGCCGATATCGACTTTGGCGATGTGATGGATGAAGACGGTCAGGTCCAAGAATTGACCAATGGACTTTACGCCATCATGCTCCGGTCGAAGAAACCAGCAGTGCGGATGGAAGCTTTTACTAGCCTCTATGACGCTTACATGTCATTGAAGAATACCTTTGCTTCGACCCTGTCAGCCACGGTTAAAAAGCATAACTTTTTGGCTAAGACTCGTAAGTACGAGTCAGCTAAGCAAGCAGCGATGACTTCAAACCAAATTCCAACGGCGGTTTACGATACGTTGAACCAAAAGGTTGAAGAAAACTTGCCACTCTTGCACCGCTATGTCGCCTTACGCAAAAAGGTTTTGGGCGTTGACCACCTTCATTCAGCCGACTTGTATGTTTCGTTGACGGATGAAGTTGATTTGCCAGTGACTTATGAAGACGCTAAGGAAATTGCCTTGAGGGCCTTGGCTCCTCTGGGTGAGGATTATTTGGCAGTCGTCAAAAAGGCCTTTGCTGAACGGTGGATTGACGTGGTTGAAAACAAGGGGAAGCGGTCTGGGGCCTATTCCGGTGGGGCCTATGATACTAACCCATACATTTTGTTAAATTGGCAAGACACTCTGGACAACGTTTATACCCTGGTCCATGAGATGGGGCACACGGTTCACTCTTATTTGACCCGGCATAACCAGCCTTATTACTACGGCGATTACCCAATTTTCTTGGCTGAAATTGCCTCAACAACCAATGAAGGGCTCTTGACGGACTACCTCTTAAAGACCTATGATGACCCTAAGGTCCAAGCCTATGTTTTGAACCAGTACTTGGATGGGTTCAAGGGGACGGTTTACCGGCAAACTCAGTTTGCCAACTTTGAAGCCTGGATCCATGACCAAGATGCAGCGGGTCAGGCCTTAACTGCTGAAAGCATGGCTAATTACTACGGTGATTTGAATGCCAAGTACTACGGACCAGCCCTAGATAAGGACGAAGAAATTGCTTATGAGTGGACTCGGATTCCGCATTTTTATTACAATTTCTACGTTTACCAGTATTCAACCGGGGAAGCGGCCGCAACCACTCTGGCTCAAAACATTGTTGAAAAAGGTCAGGCCGAACAATATAAAGACTACTTGAAGGCTGGCTCATCTGCTAACCCATTGGCTGTGATTAAAAAGGCCGGGGTTGATATGGAACAAGGTGAGTACCTTGATCAGGCCTTTAAGGTTTTTGAAGACCGGTTGAACCAGTTAGAAGTATTGTTAGAACAAAAGTAAGAATAGAAAGAAGATAGACTCCATGGAAAAAGTTTTGGTATTTGACGGCATTAACGAAGATGCTTTAGCTCCCTTGAAGAAGGCTGGTTACGAAATCGTAGCTAACAAGCAACAAAGTGCTGAAGACTTTGCCGGTGATCCAGACGTCGTTGGAATGGTTTTGATGATTTATAAGGTGGACGGGGCCGTGATGGACCGGTTCCCAAACTTGAAGGTTATCGCCCGACATGGTGTTGGCTATGATAACGTTGACCTACAAGCTGCTAAAGACCGAGGTATTATTGTCACCAATACGCCCGGGGCTAACGCGACAGCCGTAGCCGAAACGGCCGTTAGTTTGATGTTAAACGCTGGTCGGCTCTTTGTGACCCGCCATGATTCTATCACCAATGAAGCTGATCAAAAGTACCTGGTTGGCCAACAAGGCCAGCAAGTTTCCGGTAAGATTGTTGGAATTATCGGCTTTGGTCATATTGGCCAAACAATTGCCAAACTCTTGTCTGGCTTTGGCGTCCATATCCTGGCCTATGCCCGTCATGACCGTGTAGTACCAAATGGCCGGATGGCCGACTTGGATGAAATCTTTGAACAGGCCGATTTTATTGTTTCAGCGGTTCCAGCAACACCGGCAACAACCGGCTTGATTAACCAAGCCGCCTTTGACAAGATGAAGCCATCTGCTGTGATTGTTAACGTTGGCCGTGGGCCAGTCATTGATGAACCGGCCTTAATTAAGGCTTTGAAGTCGGGTCAAATTGCTGGGGCAGGGTTGGATGTTGTCACCCACGAACCCGTTTCACCACAAAACGAATTGCTGTCATTGCCAAATGCCTTTGTTTTGCCACACGTTGGTATGATTTCAAAGGAAGCTATCTATGAAGTTGCTAAGACAGCGGTTGATGATGTGGTGGATGTTTTGACTGGTAAAGGAACTGACCACCAAGTCAACTAAGGTGTGAAAGCAACGGTTAAATCTGGTATACTGAACTTACGATGAAAGACCTAGTAGGGGTCCTTTCTTAGTCAAGCGAGCGGTAGCCAGTGGAAGGCCGTCTAAGAAAACCCTGAATTTCAGTCTGGAGACTTTGGCTTAACCGCCAACGGCAGCCGCCGATACCGGCTTCAAGTGCTAGCAACTGCTAGAAACTGGGTGGTACCGCGGAAGTTCTCTTACGTCCCTTACGTTTTATAACGTGAGGGACTTTTTTATTTGGAAAAAAGAGGAAGAAAATGACACTAATTGATGAATTACAAGCACTAGCTGTGCAGGCCAAGGCGGACTTAGCTGAAGAGGGGGCTGACCTTGAACAAGTTCGGGTCGCATACCTTGGTAAAAAGGGAAAGATTACGACCGTTTTGAAGTCGATGAAGGACTTGTCGGTTGATGAAAAGAAGGCGGTTGGCCAGGTGGGAAACCAGGTCCGCCAAGAAATCCAAGCAGACTTAGCTGATAAGCAGGCGGCTCAGAAAAAGGCAGCTTTAGATGCCAAGTTGGCTGCTGAAACGATTGACGTGACGCTACCAGGTGCTAAGCCAGAAGTCGGCAACCGTCACGTTTTGCAGCAAATTATTGATGAAATTGAAACTCACTTTTTGGGTCTTGGCTTTCAAGTCATTGATGATCCAATTGACTCACCGGAAGTTGAAACCGATGAATATAACTTTGAACGGGAAAACTTGCCAAAGGACCACCCGGCTCGGGACATGCAAGATACTTTTTATGTGACCCCAGAAATTCTATTGCGGACGCAGACTTCGCCGGTCCAATCCCGCGTTTTGGAAAAGCATGACTTTTCAAAGGGGCCATTGAAGATGATTGCCCCTGGTAAGGTTTACCGCCGTGACACTGATGATGCGACCCACTCCCACCAATTCCACCAGGTTGAAGGATTGGTTGTTGGAAAAAATATTACGATGGCCGACTTGAAGGGAACTTTGCTATCAATTATGCAAGAACTCTTCGGCGAAAAGCACCAAATTCGTTTGCGTCCATCTTACTTCCCATTTACGGAACCTTCTGTTGAAGTCGATGTTTCTTGGGACGAAGTGACCGAAGATACCAAGCCAGAAGACATCCGTTGGATTGAAGTTTTGGGAGCCGGGATGACCCATCCAAACGTCTTGAAGATGGACGGGGTTGACCCTGAAGAATACTCGGCCTTTGCCTTTGGCTTGGGTCCAGACCGCTTTGCCATGTTGAAGTACGGCGTTGAAGACATCCGTCAGTTCTACTTGAATGATGTCCGCTTCTTAGACCAATTTAACCAGCGAGGAAACTAATCATGAAAACAAACTTAACCTGGCTTAATGAATACTTGAAACCCGGTCTAGACTTATCAGATGAAAGTGTTTTGGCCCTAGCCCAGCAAATCGAAAAAACAAGTGTTGAGCTCGAATCAGTCGGTAACCCAGCTGCCAAGCAGTCTGGCTTAGTTGTCGTTCGAGTTGAGACCGTGGTTGACCACCCTGATTCAGACCACTTGCACATTACCCAAGTTTTTGATGGCGAAAAGACTTTCCAAGTTGTGACTGGGGCACCAAACGTGGCCGAAGGCCAGTTGGTAATTTTGGCAACGGTTGGTTCAACGATTATTGACCGCGAATCAGGCGAACTAGTAAAAATTAAAAAGGCCAAGCTCCGTGGTGAAGAATCCCTTGGAATGTTGGTCGCCTTGCAAGAAATCGGCTTGCCTGACGCCGTGGCCCCACAAGAATTAGCCCTTGGTATCCACGTCTTTGCAGATGATGCTGGCGTGAATCCTGGCGATGATGGGTTAAATGCCCTTGGCTTGCTCGACCCAATCATCGATACCGACTTGACTCCAAACCGGGCCGACCTGTTGTCAATGACGGGGATGGCCTATGAAATGGCGGCCATGACTGATCAAGAAGTGGTGTTGCCAACACCAGTTTTGCTGGCTGACCAAGCCAATTCTAATTCTGTTGTGACTGTTAAAGTGGACGAAGAATTGGCCACTGGTTATGGGGTCCGAGTTATCGAGGACCTCCATGTCCAAGACTCACCACTCTGGTTGCAAAGCCGGTTGTGGAATGCTGGCTTTAAGCCGGTTAACAACGTGGTTGATATGGCTAACTACTGGATGCTTTTGACGGGGCAACCAGTCCAGGTTTATGACTTGGACCAAATTAACGGTCAAGAATTGACCGTTCGTTTGGCAAAAGAAGGTGAAAAATTGGCGCAGGCGACTGCTGAAGAAGCTGTTGACCTCCGTCCTGGTCAAGATATTGTGGTTGCAGCAGGTGACCAGGTCATCTCATTGGCCGGTATCCAGGCCGCTGCAGATGTTGCCGTGACAGATCAAACCACTCGCGTTGTGATTGAAGCTGGTCAATTTAACCTAGGTAAAATCCGTCAGGCAGCCCGCCGCCATACTCTCCGGTCAGAAGCTTCTTTCCGCTTTGAACGTGGGATTGACTTGGATCAAACCATTGAGGTTTTGGACCAAGTGTCCGCTTATACGACAAAGTTGGCCGACGGTCAGTTAACTCCTGGTATTAGCCAGGCTGGCTTTGGCTACCACAAGCCAACTACGATTAATATTTCCGTTGACCGGATTAACCAGATTTTGGGAACCGACTTATCAGTTGAAACAGTTTTGGCGATTTTTGCCCGCCTGTCTTTGCCAGTCGATAACCAAAACGGTCAGCTAACGGTTACCATTCCGGGCCGACGGACTGATTTGACGATTCCTGCTGACTTGATTGAAGAAGTTGGCCGGATATATGGTTATGATAACTTGCCAACTGCCTTGATTGTTGGTCAAACTACCCCAGGTAAGTTGACTGCCCGACAGCAAAAAATCCGGGCCAGCCGGTCAATTATGGAAGGCCTTGGTTTTGACCAAGCGATTTCATATGCTTTGACTACGCCTGAAAAAGCGATGATGTTTAGCTTTAATCAGGACCGCCAAGCGGTGGCCTTGGATTACCCAATGTCATCAGACCGGACGACTGCCCGGCAAAATTTGCTGGCTGGTTTGCTTGACGATGTTGCTTATAACGTTGCCCGGTCAGTCAAGGATATTTACTTGTACGAACAGGGCCGGGTCTTCTTGGCAACGACAGCAGATAAGCAGCCTGAAGAACGCGAACACTTGGCTGGTGTGATAGTTGGAAACTTGGCTGAATCAACTTGGCAGGCTGGCCAAAAAGACCAAGAAGTTGACTTCTTTGCTATTAAGGGTCGGGTCGAAGCTTACCTTGAAACGATTGGCATTCAAGGCGCCCGCTTTGTTCAAAGCCAGGTCCACGCTCAGATGCACCCTGGCCAAACAGCTGATATTTATTTAGGTGATACCTACTTGGGCTTTGTCGGCCAAATCCACCCAGAATTATTGGCCAACCAAAAGTTGCCAGCGGTCTTCGCATTTGAGTTGGACTTAGAAGCAGTGATTGCCAAAAGTCAAAACGTTGTTGCTTACCAGCCAATTTCTAAGTACCCGCAAATTAGCCGGGACTTAGCCATCTTAGTTGACCAAGAAGTGAGCGAAGAAACAGTCAAAACTAGTATTGTTGCCAACGGTGGCCAGTACTTGCAACAAGTCACTTTCTTTGACTTGTATGAAGGCCAAGGTTTGCCAGAGGGTAAGAAGTCATTGGCTTACCAGTTAGTCTACCAAGACTTGACTGATACCCTGGTAGAAGAGAATGTCACGACCGATTTTGACAAAATGACAGCTGAATTGGTCAAAGAATTTAATGGGGAAATTCGCTAAAGTAATTGAGCTTTTGTAACAAAAAAGATATAATTACACTAAGACCAAAAATAAGTAGGATAAGCCCTCATGGCAAAAATTATAATTAATGGTGGCCGAAAGATTTCAGGATCGGTCACAATTGGTGGTGCCAAGAACTCAACCGTTGCGTTGATTCCGGCCGCTATTTTAGCGGATACACCAGTTAAATTTGATAATGTCCCCCAGATTTTAGACGTTAAAAACTTACAATATATTTTGGCCGCAATGAACGTCCGCTCTGACTTCATGGAAGGCAATTTATCAATTGATCCAACAACAATTATGGAATCAGAACTCCCATCTTCAGCAATTAAGTCCTTGCGGGCTTCTTATTACTTTATGGGGGCCTTGCTCGGCCGGTTCGGTCGGGCAACGGTGACTTTCCCAGGCGGTGATAACCTGGGTTCACGTCCAATCGACCAGCACATTAAGGGCTTTGAAGCCTTGGGTGCGGTCGTGACCGAAAAAGATGATGTCATTAACATCGATGCTAGCAAAAATGGTTTGAAGGGTGCCCGCGTTACCCTTGATACGGTTTCGGTCGGTGCAACGATTAACATTATTTTGGCAGCGGTCCGAGCTAAGGGTCAGACCATCATTGAAAACGTTGCCAAGGAACCAGAAATCATCGATATTGCGACCTTCTTAAACAACATGGGCGCCAATATCCGTGGTGCTGGAACCGATACGATCCGAATTGCCGGGGTTGACCGGCTGGAAGCACGGAATACTCATACGGTCATTCCTGACCGGATTGAGGCCGGAACCTATATGTCGATGGCTGCTGCATTTGGCGAAGGAGTAACTGTTAAAAATGTTATTCCAGAGCACTTGGAGTCATATACTTCTAAGTTAGTGGAAATGGGCGTTGATATGACGATTGGTGAAGATTCCGTTTATATCGGACCAAGCCATGATTTAAAGCCTGTTGCTATTAAAACAATGCCATACCCAGGATTTGCCACTGATTTACAACAACCAATTACACCGTTGCTTTTCCTAGCAAATGGTGAAAGTGTGATTACCGAAACGATTTACCCGATGCGAAACAAGCATGTGGCGGAACTCCGTCGGATGGGGGCTGAAGTGTCATCTGTTAACCCTGGTGAAATCAAGGTCAACCATTCCGAACGTTTGGTTGGTACGACAGTTGAAGCTGCCGAAATCCGTGCAGGGGCTGCATTGATAATTGCTGGAATTATGGCGGACGGTCAAACGATTGTTGATAATGCGACCCACATTTTGCGTGGCTATGACCGCTTGGCTGAAAAGTTAGCAGATCTTGGGGTTGATTTAACCATCGAAGGCGTTGACATGATTAATTTGATGCCATAAAGTCCTTGCTTAAACCAAGGGTCCATGGTAGAATAATTAGGTTAATAACTGACTCTGGTTGACAAAGACCAGGGCGCTAAGGAGAAACTCATGAAACAAGATATCCATCCAAATTACCGTCCAGTTGTCTTCATTGATGCTGCAACTGGTAAGAAGTTCTTGTCAGCTTCAACTGCTGAAACTGATACGACTGTTGAATTTGACGGTCAAGAATACCCATCAATCCGTATGGAAATCACTTCAGATTCCCACCCATTCTACACTGGTAAGCAGAAGTTTACCCAAGCCGATGGTGCGGTTGACAAGTTTAACAAGAAGTTTGCTAACTTCGGTTTTAAGAACAACGATTAAGTTCTGGATTAAAAAGCGCTCACCTTGGTGGGCGTTTTTTTCCTTAATACATATTTTTTAAAGGAGGCTTGGATGGCTAAGACGGTTGTACCCGTTCAATTAAATCAACGACTTGAGCTGACTGTATCAGCAATTCGTCAAAATGCGATGGGGATGGCCTATTTAGAAGACAAGCCAAACTACCCAATTTACCTAGCTGATGCCATGCTTGGTGAAGTGGTCGACGTTCAAATTATCCAAGTCGATAAGCACTCTGCTTATGGCAAAATTATTAACTGGGTCAAGTCGTCGGATTTGCGGCAAAACCAAGACCGGCAGTACCTGATTGAAGCGGGGACCGCACCCTTGGTAAACTGGGGCTATCAAGCCCAGGTTGCCTTTAAAAAAGCCCAAGTGCAAAAGAACTTTGAGGATGCCGGCCTGCAAGTTCAAGTGGCTGAACCAATTACAATGGATACGGCCCCTAATTACTACCGGAACAAAACGGTCGTGCCGTTGAAGTACCAAGATGGTGACCTGCTGTCTGGCTTTTACCAACGTGGGTCCCACCATTTAGTTTCAATGACAGACTACTATGTTAACGATGCTCGCTTGGATGAAGTCATTGTGATTGTCCGTGATATTATCAAAGACCTTGGAATTTCGGCCTTTGACCCAGATGCTGAGGCTGGGGCCATCCGGTACGTGATGGTCCGCCGGGGGTATTACTCCGAACAGCTAATGGTGGTCCTAGTGGCCAATCAAGATAGGGTTGACCAAGAGGACGACTTAGTTCAAAGGATTCAGGCGGCTTTGCCGGATTTGACATCATTGATCTGGAACTATGCCCCGAAGAAAGATTACGTTTTGTTGAGTGCAAAAAACCGGACCTTATTTGGCAAGGATGCCATTGAAGACACGCTCTTTGATAAAAAGTTTTTGATTGGGCCAAATTCTTTTTACCAAGTTAACCCAGTTATGACCGAAAAGCTCTACCAAAAGGCGGCCGACCTGGCCGAGTTGAAAGAAACCGACCTAGTAGTTGATGCTTATGCCGGCATCGGCACGATTGGGATTTCGGTTGCTGACCGGGTTAAGCAGGTGATTGGTGTCGAGGTTGTGTCAGGCGCTGTTGTCGATGCGAACAAAAACCTGGCTTTGAATAACATCCAAAACGCGACCTATATCGAAAAAGATGCCCCTGTGCAATTCCAAGAATGGCAGGAGGCTGGCATTCAGCCGGATGTGGTCTTTGTTGACCCGCCGCGGCGAGGCTTAACAAGTGCTTTAATTGATAGTACAGTGGCAATGGGGCCAGACCGGGTTGTTTACGTATCATGTAACCCGGTAACGGCGGCCAGAGACATTGCCTTGTTCAAAGACCAGGGCTATGTCATCAAGGGTCCAGTGGTTCCGGTGGACCAGTTCCCACAAACGGCCCATATTGAAACGATTACGGTTTTACAAAAAAGTTGAGTAAGTGGAGAAAAAGATGAAACTTTCATTACCAGCAATTGCACTAGCAACTGATGGAATTTTGCAAGGTGACTTAGACCAAGAATTGACCGGGGTTGCTTTTGATTCTCGCAAAGTGAAGCCGGGCGACCTTTTTGTGGCCCTAGTTGGTGAAAATGATGGCCATAACTATATTGAGATGGCGCTTGAAAAGGGGGCCTTGGCCGTCTTAGCCGAAGAAGGGCATCCGGTGGGTGGGGACGTTCCGGCTGTCATTGTGCCAGATACCTTAAAAGGTCTGCAAGATTTGGCCCAGTACTACTTGGCTGAAGTCCAACCTCAGGTAGTAGCGGTCACGGGGTCAAATGGTAAGACAACGACCAAGGATATGGTTGCTGCTATTTTGTCGCAGAAGTTTGCGACTTATAAGACACCGGATAATTTTAATAATGAAATTGGGGTGCCGGTGACGATTTTAGAAATGCCGGAAACAACCGAAATTCTTGTTTTGGAAATGGGGATGGACCGACCAGGCCAGTTAACCTTCTTATCGGAATTAGCTCGACCCGATATGGCCATTATTACCATGATTGGTGAGGCCCACTTGGAATTCTTCCATACCCGGGCTAATATTGCCAAGGCTAAGCTAGAAATTATGGCTGGTCTAAAGGAAAACGGGGTCTTCTTTATCCCGGCTGATGAACCGTTGTTAACAAAGGCGAAGAACTTGCCAGTTAACACGGTGACTTTTGGACCAGAGCCGGCGGATATTCAAGAATCATTAAGCCGGACTGAATTTGTCATTTTTGACCAAGAGTTTGCAATTCCTTTGCCTGGCCGTTATAATGTTAGGAATGCTCTAGCTGCAATTAAAGTCGGTCAATCGTTTGGAATTGACCTGAAGACAATTGCCAGTGCGCTAGAAAACTTTTCTTTAACTAAGAACCGAACTCAAATTTTAACGGCAACCAATGGTTGTACTGTTATTTCAGATGTTTACAATGCAAACCCTACGGCAACAAAGGAAGTTTTGCAGTCCTTAGCCAAAGATCAGGCGACTAACTTAGTGTTGGTCTTGGGAGACATGCTGGAGTTAGGCGAAGATGGTCCAGCCTTACACGCGGGCTTGGCGGGTGCAGTGGTAGCTGCAAAGCCCAAAAAAGTTTACTTGGTTGGACCGCTAATGGCCGATAACTTAGGCCAGGCTTTGCCAAACACGATGGTAGTTGAGAAAATTCGTGAGTACCGTGGTCATCAGGTTGATGACTTAGCCGAGCAAATTGCTCAAACTGTTTTAAAAAATGATACAGTATTCTTAAAGGGCAGCCACGGTGTCCACCTTGAAAAAATTGTTGAACGATTAGTCTCGGATTCTAAAGACTAGGAGGGTTTCAATGCTGAAACGGGTTGATATTTTCCCCGAAAAAGTGAAGGCCTTGTGGTTAAAGGACCACTGGTTGACCATTACAACCATTATCTTAATTGTCTTGTGCTTGGGTGGGTCAATTGCTTTGTCAAAGTATAGCCAGCCGGAAGTTAAGCAAGCTAGTCCAACACAAAAAACGCTGTCAGCAGCCAATGTTACGAACTTGTCAACCAACTTGTCGGCTGAAACCAGTACGGCCAAGGAAGTTGATAAGCAGTTAAAGAAGAACAAGTTTACTGGAACAGCTTTGATTGTTAAAAACGGTCAGATTATTTTGAACCAAGGTTATGGCTATGCTAATTATGCTAAGCAGTGGAAGAATAATGCCAAAACGACTTATCACATTGCTTCGTCTGCAAAAGTGATGACCGCCTTGCTGATTGGCCGTGAGGTTGACCAGGGCAAGCTTTCTTATGATGACTTGCTGTCAAAGTATTATCCAAACGTTAAGGATGCTGATCAGATTACCATTCGGGACTTGTTGACGATGACTTCTGGTTTGCGACAGGCTACCCAGCCAACGACTTTTACTTCGGACCAAGATAACGTCCAGTATTCTGCTGATACCGCCATTACTACTGGGGAAACCATTGGGGCTGGTTCTGGCTGGTCATACCAGCCGGTTAACTACCGCCTTTTGGCTGGTATCTTAATGAAGATTACTGGTAAGTCGTTTACAACCTTGATGAACCAGTACTACAATAAGACTCTAGGGTTGAATTTGGAAGGGTACACTAAGTTCCATTCTGATAAGCATGCCGCTTCTGGCTATCAAAAGGATTTGACAACATCAACTGATTCAACTAAAGAAGAATACCAGCGAGAAACGGGAACTGGGGCTTATGCAGTCTCAGCAGGAAGCTTATATCGGCTATACTGGTTGACCTTTAATAATAAGATTGTTAAAAATTCAAACACTTTATTTAGCCAACACTTGCCAGCCCATTATACTTCTGGTTTGTACCGCTATGGCGATATTTATACTTCCCATGGTGTCTTTAATGGTTATGAACCATCAACGGTAGTTGGTCACAACGGCCAGGATGCTGTAATCTTACTGGCCAACCAATTCTATAATGGTCATTCATTTGAAAACTTATCTGAGAGTTTGTATGAGACAGTTACCGGTCAAACAATCTCAGATTAAAGTTAATAGTCAGCCCAGCTAGACTCTAAACTGCTTGGCGTTTGACGTGCCAATTGCACGTTTGTTGTAAAAGGCCCCATTGGGGTCAAGGCGTGCAAGACGGCACGCACAAAGGAGATAATTTTGAAGTTTAGTGAACTCGGCTTGTCACAAGCCATTTTGCAGTCAATTGAAGCCCATGGTTACGTTGACGCAACCCCAATCCAAGAAAAAACAATTCCATTGACCTTAGCGGGTAAAGACGTTATCGGTCAGGCCCAAACCGGAACTGGTAAGACCGCAGCTTTTGGCTTGCCAATCTTGGAACACATTGATTTAAATGATCAAAATATTCAAGCAGTTATTATTTCACCAACCCGTGAATTGGCCATCCAAACGGCTGATGAATTAAAGAAGTTAGGCCACGATAAGTCTGTCAACGTCCAAGTTGTTTTTGGTGGTTCTGATATTCGGGCTCAAATTAAGGGCTTGAAGTCTCACCCACAGATCTTGGTTGGTACTCCTGGTCGTTTGCTTGACCACATCAACCGTAAGACGGCTAAGTTAAACAACGTTAAGACTTTGGTCTTAGATGAAGCCGATGAAATGTTGAACATGGGCTTCTTGGACGATATTGAATCAATTATCGCCCAAGTCCCTGATTCCCGTCAGACTTTGCTCTTCTCAGCAACGATGCCTGAATCAATCCGTCGGATTGGGGTTAAGTTTATGACCAACCCTGAAATGGTGAAGATTGAAGCAAAGCAGTTGACCACTGACTTGGTTGACCAGTACTTTATCCGTGTTCGTCACGAAGAAAAGTTTGATGCTTTGTCACGAACAATTGATATCCAAGAACCATTCTTGGGAATTGTCTTTGGTCGAACAAAGCGCCGGGTTGAAGAATTGGCTCGTGGCTTGGAAGCCCGTGGTTACCGTGCAGCTGGTTTGCACGGTGATTTGACCCAGCAAATGCGGTCTCGCGTCTTGGACCAATTCAAGTCTCATGAAATTAACTTGTTGGTGGCGACTGATGTGGCTGCCCGTGGTTTGGATGTTAAGGACGTTTCACACGTTTATAACTTTGATATTCCACAAGACCCAGAATCATATGTTCACCGGATTGGCCGGACAGGTCGTGCCGGGGCTGAAGGAACCTCTGTTACCTTGGTTGCACCAAATGAAATGGACTACTTGCGGGCCATTGAAGAATTGACCAAGAAGCGGATGACGCCGATGCAACCAGCAACCTTGAAGGAAGCTCGGATTGGCCGGATTAATGGTTCAATTGATACCGCTGCAAAGACGATGAACGAAATTGATCCTGCTGACTTGTAGTCTCAGGTGAACCAACTGACTTCACAGTTTACTGCTGAACAGTTGGCTGCTGGTTTGTTGGCTAGCGTTGCTGGTTTGGACAAGCAAAATGCACCGGTTGTTTTGTCACGTGAACGCCCATTGCCTCGCCGCAAGGGTGGGTCATCACGTCGTGGCGGTTACCGTGGTGGTAACCGTCGGTCAAATGGTGGCTACCGTGGTAACAACCACCGCAATGGTGGTCGGTCAAACGGTGGTTACCGCAAGAACGGTAATGGACAAGGTAACCGGTCTCATTCAGATAACCGTGGTGGTAACCGTCAAGGTGGCCAACGCCGTCGTCGTGACTTTACTGTCCGCGAAAAAGACTAAGCTAATTTGATAAATCCCACTTAAACTACCGGTTTTAGCGGGATTTTTGTTTTATAATGAAATTACACGTTTAAATTAACTATTGGAGATAAATTTTGGAAACCGTTGATGAGGCAATTGAATACATTCATGGTCGGCCGAAGTCTGGTAAAAAGGACAGCTTTGAACGGATGGCCGCTTTACTGGGTGTCTTGGACCATCCTGAAAACGACCTAGGACCCGCCATTCACGTAACGGGAACTAATGGGAAGGGTTCTGTTGTCACCATGGTGGCCGCGATTGCTAAAGAAGCTGGCATGAGGGTGGGAACCTTTACTTCGCCCTATATTGTTGACTTTGAGGAACGAATCCAAGTTAACGGTCAAAAAATCTCTGCAGCTGATCTGACCCGTTACACTAAGATTGTTAAAAACGGGGTTGATTTTCTCGAGAATGCGACCGCTTTCCGCCTCCAACCAACTGAATTTGAAGTGGTAACAGCGATTATGCTGACCTACTTTAAGGACCAGGACTTGGATTTGGCCGTGGTTGAAGTTGGTATTGGGGGCCGGTATGACTCAACCAATATCTTGAAAACTAGTAAGGTCGCTGTGATTACCAGTATCGCCTTAGACCACCAGGGGATGCTTGGAGACACGGTGAAAGAAATTGCCTGGCAAAAGGCCGGGATTATCCAGGCTAGTGAAAAGACAATTGTCGGTCCTTCGGTTGGTAAAGAACCAATGCGAGTGATTAAGGAAATTACGACAAGTCTGGAAAGCCCAATTCAACCGGTCAAGGTTGGCGAGTTTACCCCTGGCTTGCCCGGGTCTTACCAGGTGGAAAATACAGCCACTGCCGTGGCTGCCATCCGGTCCTTTGACCCGGCCGTCTCAGACGAAGTTATCCAAGCTGGTTTGGCCAAAGCCTTTATCCCAGCCCGGTTTGAAAAAATCACGCCTGACCTTTACCTTGACGGTGCTCATAATAAAGCCGGAATTACGGCTTTGCACCAAACAATTAAAGACCAGTTCACTGGTAAAGTGACGGTCATTGTTGGGGCCCTAGCAGATAAGCATATTGACAGCGCCTTTTTGGATTTGGAAAAGGACACGAATATCCAACTTGTTTTGGTACCCTTTGAGGGTCTGCATGGCCGGGCCGGCTTGACCTTGGCTGATGTGCATGAGGGCTTGGCAGACTTAACCTACTTTGACACGATTGAAGAGGCTTTTGACTTTGCCAAGGGTAGTACAGTGGTGGTAACGGGTTCTCTTTACTTTGTTAGTGAAATTAGAAAGAAACTATGCCAGAAAAAAGATTAGATTTACGGTTTATTTTAAGTATCCTAGCCATTGCCTTGCTTGGCTTTACTGATATTATGTTGGAAACGGCTTTAAACGTTTCTTTCCCAACGCTGATGGCCCAGCTTCATGTTAGCTCGGCCACTGTTCAGTGGTTGACTTCTGGGGTAATCTTGTTAACAACGATGATTATCCTGATGTCCCCCTGGTTAAAGAAGCGGTTTTCCAACCGGTCCCAGTTTATGGTGGCTGGAATTATTTCTTTAATCGGTATTTTGATTGATGCCACCTCAAATCAGTTCGGTTTCATTTTATTTGGCCGACTTTTGCAAGGCGTTGGTGCCGGTGTCGGTTTGCCATTGATGAATAATGTTATTTTTGAGCAGGCCCCAATGAACCAGCGGGGAACAATGATTGGCTTAGCCTCTTTGATTGTTTCTTTCTCACCAGCTTTGGGCCCTGCTTTCGGTGGTTTTTTGACCGAGTACTATGGTTGGCACATGGTCTTTTGGGCTGTGATTCCAGTCCAGTTTATGGCCTTAGTTTTGGGTTGGGTGACCATCCGTCAGTTTGATGCCGTTCACCCGGCCAAATTTGACTTTGTCGGCTGGTCTTACCTTTCAATTTTCTTAATTAGTTTGGTGATCACAATTGACCGTTTGTCTTCAGTTGGGTTATTGAATTTACTGACATTTGGATTGGTAGTCTTGTCGGTTATTAGCATGGTCTTGTATTACCGGCATGTAAAGCGGGTTGATGATCCAGTTTTGCCACCCCATATCTTTGCTATCCCGATTTTCCGCCAAGCTGTTTTAGCAGTGGTCTTAATTCAATTAGTTAACCTGACCTATAACTACGCAATCCCAATGGGCTTGCAGTTGGTTTTGCACCAAAATTCGGATGTTGCTGGCTTAGCCCTCTTCCCAGGGGCAATTTGCTTTGCCGTAATGGCTGTGGTTGCTGGTAACTTCTATGACCGGATTGGCTTGAAAGTGCCGAACATGGTTGGGTTGACCTTTATTGCTGGTGGGATGGCCTGGATGGTTTTGGCCCCCTTTACTGTTTTTTCAGCTACCTTTGGTTTCATCCTCACACAAATTGGGGGTGGGATTTGGACTGGAAATAACATGACCAACGCGATTTCTTACCTGGAGCAAAACTACCATAGTGCTGGTAATTCGGTCTTCTCTGCTGTTAACAATTATTCGGCAGCGGTCGGAATTGCCTTGGCAGCTTCGGTGGTTTCCTTCTTCCAAGCAGGGAGTCACGACCTGGCAAAGAGTACTTTAGCCGGTATTAAGTTTACCTACCGGTTGGATGTCGTCTTGATTGTGGTGGCGGTCTTACTATCGCTATCAGTGGTGAAGAAGTCCTACCAACAAAAAAAATAATTAAATTCAAAAAATAATTAATCTGTTTTTTCGTCTAATACTTTGAAAGGAGTATTTTCATGAAAGAACAGATTTTTAATTTTTACCAGTTGCTTGGCCAGGACGGGCAAAAGGGTTTGGACCAGTTTTTGCTGTACTTCCAGCACGGTTACTTACTCAAAGAGATAGATGAGGATACCAAGGCTGACTTTATTGCGGAAAACCCGGCGGTTAATGAGGCCTTACTAACAGCGATGGCCTTGGGCCAAGAACTGGCAAAAGCGGTCCGACCGGTTTTGCTGTCTGCTAAACACTCAGAAGAGGTTGGTGCCTTTGTAAAAGAAGAGCTTGGCCATTTGAGGCAGGAACAATTTTTCTTGCTTTTGCTAAATGCACAATTAGATGTGATTGGTTTTGAGGTTGTCTTCGTTGGGACCTTGACCGAGGTGGCGGCTTCACCGCGAGAAATCTTTCAACGGGCCCTGCAGGCTAATGCCTATGCTGTGATTGTTGCCCATAACCATCCATCTGGTCAGGTAAAACCATCCATCCAAGATATTCAGCTAACCAGGCGGTTGGTCGAATTGGGGAACTTATTGAATTTGCCAGTCTTGGATGCTTTTGTAGTGACAAAAACAAAGTATTGGTCGATGCAAGAAAATCACCAACTAGGCAAAGAATTTAGTGGTGATAACCGATAAAACTGAGTGAACCGTCTACTTTTATTTAATGAAAAAATGGTAAAATAAAAAGTAAGAATACCAGCAAAAGGGGTCAGTAAATGACTGCAAAAATTGTGATGATTGGTGGGGGGTCCGGCCTGCCGGTCATAATTAACCCGCTAATCCAACAAGACGTCGACTTGACGGCAATCGTGACGGTTGCTGATGATGGGGGCTCTTCTGGGCTTTTACGGGACTACGTCAATATTATTCCGCCTGGGGATATCCGCAATATCTTAGTGGCGATGTCACAAGCGGACCAGGAACTCTTAGACTTAATTCAATACCGCTTTAATACCAATGATGACTTTTTGGCCAAGCATGCGATTGGCAACTTGCTAATTGCTGCTTTGACGGAAATGACGGGGGATGTTTCAACTGCGATTGCCCGGTTGGCCCGGTACTTAAAAATTAAAGGCCATGTGTTTCCGGTTGCTAAGGAACCGCTTATCTTACATGCTAAGACTCGGTCTGGCAGAGAACTAGTTGGTGAGGCAACCATCACTGCTGCCCATGATGACTTGGAAAAGGTTTGGCTGACTCGGTCTGAAAATGACGTAAGTGAAAAGCCGATTACGGCATCACTGGATGCTATTCAAGCGATTGAAGAGGCTGACATGGTCATTTACGGACCAGGGTCACTCTTTACCTCCGTTTTGCCAAATGTGGTTGTGCCAGGCATTAAAGAGGCCTTGCAAAAAACTAAGGCCAAGCAAGTCTACATTGCTAACATCATGACCCAAAAAGGTGAAACTGGTGGGTACACCGACGCCAAACATTTGGCGGCTTTGAACCAGCACTTAGGTGCCAATTTAATCGACTACGTTTTGAGTAATAACGAGGAAGTTCCAGCTGACTTCGTTGACCTGCAACGTTGGTCTGAGATTGCCAAGCAGGTTGTTTTGGACCCAACCGGAGTTGAAGGCCTTGGTGCCCAGTCAATCTCAAGTGATTTTTTGAAACTGCGGGATGCCGGTGCCTTCCACGATGGCCAAAAGGTAGCCGATGCCTTGCTTTCACTAGTGGAGGACTAAGATGTCATACGCTGCTGAAGTCAAAAAAGAATTAACTGGAAAAATTGTTTCGGATGACGGGGCCCGGTCAGAACTGGCAGCCTTATTACAAATGAATGGGGTTTCAACCTGGGGGTTAGACCAAGAAGTTCGTGTCCAAACAGAAAATCCAGCGATTGCTCGGCGAATTTACACCTTGATCCGGCAAATCTATCCAGATGCCCTGGTGGATGTCCAAGTGAACCACCGAATGGCGCTGACGGAGCGTAAGACGTTGATTGTTGTCTTGCAGAGCCATGTCGAAGAAATTTTGGATAACTTGGGGGTTGATCCGCTTGGATTAGACCAAGACGTACCAGCCTGGTTATTAAATACCGAAGAAAAGCGACAGTCGTTTTTGCGCGGTGCCTTTTTAGCGGCGGGATCAGTCAATTCGCCGGAAAAAGCTAACTATCATTTGGAAATTTCCACGGGTCAGGAAACTTTGGCCAAGCAATTACTTGAATTGATTGATGGTTTTACCTTGCCGGTCAAAATGATTAGTCGTCACCATAACTATGTGGTCTACATGAAGCGGGCCGAAAAAATTGTTGATTTTTTGAAAGTCATTGGTGCTAGTCAGATGATGCTGCGTTTTGAAGATATCCGCCTGGTCCGTGATACCAGGAATTCGGTTAACCGGGTTAACAACGCCGACACGGCAAACTTGCAGCGGACAGCGGATGCGGCTAACAGTCAAGTCCAAGCCTTGTTAACGATTCAGGGCCAAATTGGTGACCTAGATGACTTGCCACCTAAATTAGCTGACTTTGCCAGAATTCGCTTGGAATACCAGGATGCTTCCTTGGCAGAAATTGGTGATATGCTTGAAATTTCAAAATCGGGTGCCAACCATCGGATGCGGAAGTTGACCAAGCTGGCTGAGCAGATTAAGGCCGGCGAGGAAGTTGATTTGGACAAAATTTAGTCCAAATTTAGCAGAGTCCTGTTTCTTGTGCTAGTTTTGCGTTACAATTATACTTTAAGAAAAGGGAAAAGGAGTACAGCATATGTGGCCTGGAGTTATTGAACAAACAGCAAACGGACGTGAATCATACGATTTGCCATCCCGGTTGTTAAAAGACCGAATTATCTTGGTTCAAGGAGAGGTTGAAGATAGCATGGCAACGTCGATCGTTGCTCAGTTACTCTTCTTGGAAGCCCAAGACCCTGAAAAAGAAATTTCAATGTACATCAATTCACCGGGTGGGTCAGTGACTGCTGGTCTATCAATTACTGATACGATGAACTTTATCAAGGCCCCAGTTACGACAATCGTGATGGGCTTGGCAGCTTCAATGGGAACCATTATCGCCGCTTCTGGTGAAAAAGGTCACCGCTACATGTTGCCAAATGCCGAATACTTGATTCACCAACCAATGGGTGGGGCTGCTGGTGGTACCCAACAAACGGATATGGCGATTATTGCCGACCAGTTGACCAAGACCCGGCAAAAGTTGAACAAAATTTTAGCTGATGGTTCTGGCAAGAAGATTGAAGAAATTGCCCGTGACACAGAACGTGATTTCTGGATGTCAGCGGAAGAAACTTTGAAGTATGGTTTGATTGACGGCATTATGGAAAAAGCTGGCGAAAAGCCAACCACTTTAAAAAAATAAGCCGTTAATTTAGACAATTTAAAGCCGTTTTGCGGTATAATATGCTTAGATATTAATTTGGAGGACGAACATGAAAGTTTTTGCTTACGGAATTCGTGATGATGAAAAGCCATCTTTGGAAGATTGGAAGAAACAAAACCCTGAAGTCGAAGTTGACTACACCCAGGAATTGTTGACGCCTGAAACTGCTAAGTTGGCCGAAGGGGCTGATTCAGCCGTTGTTTACCAACAATTGGACTACACCAAGGAAACTTTGGAAGCCTTGGCCGCTGTTGGTGTTAAGAACATGTCTTTGCGTAACGTTGGTACAGACAACATCGACTTTGATGCAGCCAAGGAACTTGGTTTTAACATCTCAAACGTCCCTGTTTACTCACCAAACGCAATTGCGGAACACTCAATGATTCAATTGTCACGTTTGCTCCGTCGCACCAAGCCAATGGATGCCAAGGTTGCTAAGCATGACTTGCGCTGGGCACCAACAATTGGTCGTGAAATGCGGATGCAAACTGTTGGGGTTATCGGAACCGGTAACATTGGTCGCAAAGCTATCAACATCTTGAAGGGCTTCGGCGCTAAGGTGATTGCTTTTGACAAGTTCCCTAACAAGGAATTGCAAGAAGAAGGTCTGTATGTTGATACTTTGGACGAATTGTTCGCCCAAGCTGATGCAATCTCAATGTACGTTCCTGGTGTTCCTGAAAACCACCACTTGATTAACAAGGACAGCATCGCTAAGATGAAGGATGGCGTTGTGATTGTTAACGTTTCTCGTGGAAACTTGGTTGATGTTGATGCCGTTATTGATGGCTTGAACTCAGGTAAGATTTCAGACTTCGCTATGGATGTTTACGAAGAAGAAGTTGGTTTGTTCAACGAAGACTGGTCTGGTAAGGAATTCCCTGACCCTAAGATTGCGGACTTGATTGCCCGTGAAAACGTCTTGGTTACGCCACACATCGCTTTCTACACGACGAAGGCCGTTGAAGAAATGATTCACCAATCATTTGATGCTGCTGTATCATTTGCCAAGGGTGAAACACCTTCAATCGCTGTTAAGTACTAATTTGATTAAAACAACTTAGTTTAAAAAGACAAGAACTGTAGTTCTTGCCTTTTTTTGTGGTTGTTAATACCGTGAAATTTATCACTTATCATTTAGTAAATTTGATTATATTTATAATTATTCTAAATAAAAGGTGTTAAATTATGATATTTGGTTAAATTTTCTAAACTTATTATGTAAAAATGTTCACATTATTGGTGAAAGCTGGTATACTTATAGGTGAAATAAAAGACCTCACTAAGTGGGGCCGGAGGATTATTATGACAGAAGCAGTATTTTCAGGTAAAGAATCCATCAAGATCAAAGATTTCTTCTTTAAGGTTTTGTCAGGTTCTGCCAATGGAATTTTGATTGGCGTGCTACCATCAGCCGTGATGAAGTACGTTATTCAGTTTACAGGGATGGCCAATACCCAAGCCGGGGCTAACTATTCCGCCATTTTAACTTTATTTACCTCAATGGTACCTTTCTTGATTGGAATGGCCGTGGCGATGAACTTCAAAATGAAGCCCCTTGACACCGGTGTGGTTGCTTTGGCGGCTTTGGTTTCATCTAACTCAATCCAGTGGGGAATGATGAAAGCTGGTACAAGCCAACCTTTGACCGGAAAAGCCTACTTGGCTGACACTCGTTTGTACGTCGCCAATGGTGCCGGTGATGTGATTAACGCCATGTTAGTAGCGGGGATCGCTGTCTTCGTGATGTGGTTAATCTATCGTTACTTAGCCGGATTTGGTTCTGTTGCCATTATTTTGACGCCAATCATCGTTGGTGGTGGTGTTGGCTTGCTTGGTAAGGAAATGGCCCCAACAGTCGGAAAGGTCACGACTTGGATTGGCGACTTGGTCGAAAAGTTTACCACTTTGGCACCATTGCCAATGGCAATTCTGATCGGGATGGCCTTTGCGGTGATTATCATTACCCCAATTTCGACTGTTGGAATTTCTTTGGCTATCAACTTGCACGGTATGACTGCTGGAGCAGCTGCTATGGGTGTGGTTGCGACAACGGTTGTCTTACTAATTAACTCTTGGAAGGTTAACAAGAAGGGGACAACAGTTGCCATCTTCTTGGGTGCCATGAAGGGAATGATGCCATCGGTCTTCAAAAAGCCGGTTACCATCCTATCCTTTATGTTTGCAGCCGCCATTTCTGGTGTGTCAGTTGCGCTCTTTAACATCCAAGGGACTGCAACAACCGCTGGTTTTGGCTACATCGGAATGGTTTCGCCACTTCAATCAATCTTGAAAGACTCAGCGGTGCCATTGTCAGTAATGGATAACTGGATTTCACCAGTAGTAGCAATCTTGGCTTGGTTTATTATTCCAGTTGTTGCCGGATTGCTAGCTCAATTTATCTTTTCAAAGTTACTCAAGTGGTATACGCCTGAAGACTTTAAGCAGGAACTGTAAGGGTACTTACAGAAAACACTATATAATAGAAGAAAAAGAACTTTTTATCGACCAAATGATGGTTGGTTCGGAGGTTCTTTTTTGTTTGCAGCAATTCATAAATTTCGATAATATAGTAGAGAAGTTATTTGATTTTATAATATTTTATTGAATAAAAACGATTTTTAAGGTTTTATAGTTCGTATTATACGAATATTTTCTCATAAAACAATCAAATAATGGCGGGAATGTCCGAATTTATGATAAAATAGTAGCATTCGGAAGTTTTAGTATTGGAGGGTCATTTTTATGGCGCAAGAAGAAAAATTGAATCGAGGCTTTGGTCTCTGGTCATCACTATCGTTAGTTGTTGGAACCATTATTGGTTCTGGAATCTTTTTTAAGCAGGGTTCAGTCTTACAAATGGCTGGAAACACCAATACCGCTTTGTTAGCTTGGATTGCTGGTGGAATTTTGACTTTGACGGCAGGAATGACGGTTGCCGAGGTTGGTTCACAGATGGCTGAAACTGGTGGCATCTACGCCTATTTGACTCGCCTTTATGGTAAGACGATTGGCTATTTGGCTGGTTGGATGCAGGTTATTTTTTATGGTCCTGCGATGATGGGGGCAATTTCGGCTTACTTTGGGGTCTTGTTTGTTGGCTTGTTTGGTTTGAAGTCGATTTGGTCGTTGCCAGCTGGAATGACCGCCTTGGCTTTCGTTGGCTTGGTGAACTCAATCCCAAACCGCGTCTCAGCCGGCTTCCAGGTTTTGACGACTTCTGTCAAATTAATCCCCATTGCTGCTTTAATCATCTATGGCCTCTTCTTTGGCCAACACGATGCCTTTGGACAATCAATTTCAACCATTTCACATTCATCAACTGGTGGCTTTGGTGTCGCTATTTTGGCAACGCTCTTTGCCTATGATGGCTGGGTAACTTTGGCCAACATTTCTGGTGAAATTAAAAATCCCCAAAAGACGATGCCAAAAGCGATTGTCTTGGGGATTGTGATTGTGATTGTCGCCTATATGGGTATCTCATACGGGGCTTACCGGTCATTGACGGCTAACCAAATTGTTGACCTTGGGGAAAATACAACGTTGCGGATGGCGATTAATGCCTTTGGTGACTGGGGTGGTCGGATTTTGTCCGTTACTATCTTGATTTCCTTGATTGGTACCTTGAATGGTAAGGTGGTTTCTTTTCCACGGATTTTGTACGTGATGGCTAAGAAGGGTGACTTCCTCTTTGCCAAGTCTTTTGCTAAATTAAACCATCAGTCAAAGACGCCGAACAACGCTATCTGGTTTATGATTGTGGTCGCTTATATTATGATGTGGATCACCAACCCGGATAAGTTGACTGATTATGCAATCTTCGTGACCTTCTTGTTTTACATCTTAGTTTTTGTTGGCGCTTTGATCTTGCGAAAGCGCGACCCAGAAGGGGGAAATCGGGCCTTTTCAATGCCACTTTACCCACTTATCCCAATTATCGCTATTTTAGGTTCACTCTATGTTGAACTGTCAGAGTTGCTAAATGATTTGGAAGGTGTTATCATTTCACTCATAATCATTTTTGTTGGTCTGCCAATTTATTGGTGGCTCAATCGAAAAAACAACCGTGCTAATTCTAAATTGTCTAAAATTGACGATTTACAATACAAAAGAAAGGGATAAAGTATATTTACTCATCCGATGTTACCATAATGTAACTCACTTTAACATTCACGTAACATTGCTTGGGCAGAATATAAGACATGATGTTTAATAAAATTTTACTTACTAGTTTAGCTGTAACTGGTTTAGCCATTACTGCAGCTAACAAACAATTTAATAATGGACAGTCGACAACTGACCAAGCAGCCAAGGTTACTAGCTCAGTTAATACAAAGACGGTTTCTAATGCAGTTTCATCTGTTGATGGTATCAAGGGATTGGAAGATACTGCATACAACACCAATGTCTCAACTGACAACGATACTAGCTCACGAGATTCTTCAAGTGATGACAGTACCAGCCAAGCAGCAACCGTAACTGAAACGTCAGCTTCGTCTACTCAAAGCTCACAAGCAAGTACTACTGCTGCTACGACTTCATCAGCTTCATCAAGTTCTGCAAGCACTTCAACTGCTTCTGGTGACATTAACTGGTTGATTCAACGTGAATCAAGCGGAAACGTTAATGCCCAAAACGGCTCATTTTATGGAATTGGGCAATTGTCTGCAGCTGCTTATGCCACTTATGTTCCTGGTCAAAACTACCAAGGAAACTATGCGGTACAATTACAAGCAATGCAAGCCTACATCGCTGCTCGCTATGGAACTGTTGCTAATGCTATTAGCCACTTCCAGAGTAACGGTTGGTATTAAAACCAAAATTAAAGTTTTGAGAAGAAGACTCCTCTGGGGGTCTTTTTTTGTCTAAAAGACCCTATTTTCGTGTATAATGTGGGGTAAATAGAGAAAAAGGAAGAAGTGCATGGCCCTTAATTTTTTAACGCCCACCTACACGGTTGCATCTATTTATAATCTGTCGGTGCAAGAATTAAAAGACCACAACATTAAAGCCATCCTAGCCGATTTGGACAATACCTTGTTGGCTTGGAATAACAAGGATGGGACGCCGGAATTGCACGCTTGGTTAAAAGAACTAAGAGCAGCTGGCATTGAAGTGATTGTTGTTTCTAACAATACCTGGAAGCGTGTTGGAAAAGCCGTTGCGGGACTAGAGGTCAATTATGTAGCCTGGTCTTTGAAACCACTTCCTCGCGGTATTTTGAAAGTTTTGAAAGAAAACAACTACCAAAAAAATGAAGTCTTAATGGTTGGCGATCAAATGTTAACAGATGTCTGGGCCGCTCACTTAGCGGGGGTTCAGTCTGTTTTAGTTCGTCAATTAATTGAATCAGATATGTGGCAGACTTGGATTAACCGCTGGTTGGAAAGAACTGCTCAAAAAATCATCTATAGGAATGACCGCCAGCTGGTTTGGCACCATTCTTTAGATGAAGCTGTTAAAGCAAAGGATAATAACCATTAGAATGGATAAAGAAGAACAAATGAAGGTGAACCAGTCAGTAATTGCAACCGATGAAGAAGTTGAAGAAGCTTTGACAGAGGGCTTATACTGCATTGGCTGCGGTAGCAAGATCCAAGTTGATGACAAGAAAGGGGTTGGCTACTTGCCTAAGTCTGCTTTGAAAAAGTCCTTGGATTCTGACCAATTACTCTGCCAACGGTGTTTTCGGTTACGCCATTATAATGAAATCCAGCCGGTTGACCTAACGGACGATGACTTTGCCCGATTGCTCCATCAGATTTCAGATACGAATGCTTTAATTGTTTATGTTTTGGACCTCTTTGATTTTTCTGGGTCAACAATTCCGGGTTTGCCCCGCTTTGTTGGTAAGAAAAACCCAATTTTAGTCCTAGCAAACAAGGTTGACCTCTTACCTAAGTCGTTAAAGGCCAATAAGTTAAAGAATTGGGTCCAGGGTCAATTAAAGGAGCAGGGCATTCAAACTGTTGGTGTTGAACTCTTCTCTGCTGCCCATCCTGATAACTTAGATGACGTTTTGGATAAAATCAACCAAGAACGGGCTGGCCGTGGTGTGTATGTGGTCGGAACGACAAATGTCGGGAAGTCGACCTTTATTAACCAAATTATTAAGTCAAAAACCGGTGTGAAGGAATTAATCACGACGTCTCGGTTCCCAGGGACAACTTTGGACCAAATTGCCATCCCATTAGATGATGGTAATAGCCTGATTGATACCCCTGGAATCATTAAAGGGGACCAGTATGCCCACTTTATTGGTGATAAGGACTTGAAGTACGTTTTGCCTAAGGCCGAAATCAAGGCCCGGACTTACCAGCTAAACCCTGAACAAACCTTGTTTTTTGGTGGCTTAGCCCGGTTTGACTTGGACCAAACTAGCCAGGGCGAAAAAACGGCCGTGACGGCTTACTTTGAAAATAACTTAAAGATTCACCGGACTAAACAGGTCGGTGCAAATGAATTTTATGATAAACATGTTGGTGAGTTATTAGCACCAGCACCGAAAACGGCTGCTAAGCTAACGTCTTACCACTTTAAAACAACTGAAAAGACCGACCTGGTCTATGCTGGCCTTGGCTTTTTGACTTTGCCAGCTGGCTTACACCTGACGGTTTATGCGCCTGAGGGGGTTGGGGTCTTTATGCGAAAGGCAATGATTTAATGCAAAACTTAACTGGAAAACAAAAACGGTTCTTACGGTCACAGGCCAATACGCTTTCACCAATTTTTTCAATTGGGAAAGCAGGGGCTAACCAGGAATGGTTAGTTGAAGTTCAAAAGGCTTTGGCAAAGCGGGAATTAATCAAGGTTAACGTCCAACAGGGCAGTGAATGGTCTGCTAAGGACTTGGCCAGCTTTATAGAGGAAAATTCAACGATTCAAGTTGCCCAAGTGATAGGGAAAACCTTAGTTTTGTTCCAAGTTGCCAATGATCCAAAGTATATGAAGTATTCAGTTGAGGTTTCAAAGCTTAGTTAAGCGCTAAGCAAGGGACCAGTTTGGAAAGGAGTTTGACATGTCAACAGATTTTGAAAAACAACTTCGTCAAATTGAAGGCCAGGTACAAGCCCAGCTTTCGGATGGACGGTTCCAGCACTGCTTACGGGTAAAAGATTACGCCGTTCGGCTGGCCAAACAAAACGGTGTGGATGAAAACCAAGCTGCCTTAGCTGGCTTGGTTCACGATTACGCCAAAGAACGGTCCAAAGAAGATTTTTTACAAGAGATTGATAAGCACCACCTAGACCCTGATTTAAAAAACTGGAGTCGAGCAATTTGGCACGGTGTCGTCGGTGCCTACTTTATCAAAGATGAACTTGGCATTGATGACTCAGCTATTTTAGATGCGGTGACCAACCATACCACTGGTGAGGGCCACCAAATGCAACCATTGGCCAAAATTGTTTTTATGGCCGACTACTTAGAAGAAGGCCGAGACTTTCCAGGTGTCAAAGAGGCGCGAAAAATCACGGACCAGTCCTTAGACCAAGGGGTCTTCTACCAATTACAGCACACCCTGGCTTATTTAGCTGAAGCGGGTAATGTGATTTACCCGAAGACCTTTTCAAGTTATAACGACTGGGCGAAGTACTTGCAAGCATAATAAGGAGTTTATATGACAGCCATTGATTCACAAGAACTATTGAAGACAGCCGTACAAGCAATTGATAACAAGCATGGGGAAGAAGTGATGGCCCTTGATATGAGCCCGGTTTCTTTGCTCGCTGATTATTTTGTGATTACCTCTGCTAGCTCAAACCGCCAGGTTCAAGCCATTGTTCGTGAAGTCAAAGAAGATGTTCAAGCTCGTGGTGGTGAAATTATGAATATTGAAGGTTATGACAAGGCCGAATGGGTCTTGCTTGACCTAGGTGATGTGATTGTTCACGTCTTTAACCAAGAATCACGTGATTTTTACCATTTGGACCGGTTGTGGTTTGATGCGAAGGAAGTTGACGTAACCAACTATATGGTTGCCCAATAACCTGGCAAATAAAGGAGTTTTCAATGAGCCAAAGTGAAGAGATGCCCTATCAAACTTTTGCCAAGCTATATGACCAATTGTTTGATGCTGACCTTTACAATGACTGGTTGGCCTATGTTAAAGAAAAAGTTGCACCAGGAAAGACCTTAGACCTTGGTGGTGGAGCCGGCCGGTTAGCCGTCTTGCTTAGTCAAAATGGTTTTCAAGTTGATTTATTGGACCAGTCGGCAGCGATGCTTGACCTGGCCCAAGAACACGCACTAGAGGCCCAAGTGGATTTGCGCTTGTTAGAGGCTGATATTCGTGATTTTTCAGCTTGGGAAGATCGGTACCAGACGATTGTGTCTTTTGCAGACACGATGAACTACCTACCGAACTTAAAGGACTTCAAGGCAGGTTTAAAGCAGGCGTATGACCACTTGGAAGAAGGTGGGACTTTCTTATTTGACGTGATTACGCCATACCAGGTTAACGTTTTATACGATAATTATTGTTATAACAACGATGATGACCCGGACCAGATTTTTATGTGGACCAGTTTTCCAGGTGAAGCCGAAAACGCTGTCGACCATGATTTAAAGTTTTTTATCTATAACGAAAGTATTGATGCCTTTAACCTTGTTCGCGAAGTTCACCACGAACAGACCTACCAAATCAAGCAATACCAAGAGGCATTAGTTGAGGCCGGCTTTTCAGAAATTGAAATCACGGCCAACTTCGGTCAAAAAAAGGCTGAGGAAACCGATGCCCGCTGGTTTATTGCGGCTAAAAGAGGAAGTTAATGAAAGCAGTCGGAATTATTGCCGAATACAATCCCTTTCATAATGGCCATGCCTACCAGCTAAAAAAGGCTAAGGAGATGACCGGGGCTGACGTGGCCGTAGTCGTTATGTCTGGAAACTTTGTGCAACGGGGTGAACCAGCCCTCTTAGACAAGTGGGAACGGACAAAACTAGCTTTGGCTGGTGCTGCTGACGTGGTGGTTGAGCTGCCCGTCTTTTATGCGGTTCAACCTGGTCACTTATTTGCCAAAGGTGCGGTCCAAATTTTGCAGGCCTTAGGCGTTCAGGACTTAGTCTTTGGTGCCGAACACCCAGAAGTTGACTTTCTTGCCTTAGCTAAGCAAGCGGCTGAGATTGAAAGTAAAGGCCAGTTCCAAGACCGGAGTCAGACCTTTGCCTCAGCCTATGCGACTCAATTAGAAGAAAAAACTGGCTTTAAGATGGAAGACCCAAACGATATCTTGGCCTTTTCTTACGCTAAGGCGGTTTATGAAAGTGGTCAAGAAATGGCCTTGCACCCATTAGCCCGGCTTGAAGCCGGTTACCACGACCAGTCCTTTGGCCCCGACCAGACGATTGCTTCAGCTTCTTCAATCCGCTTAGCCCTCCATAAAGGCAAGCAGGAGAAGGTTGGCAAGGTGGTGCCAGAAAGGACCCTAAAGGCCTTGAACGAAAAGCCCAACGCTTTGGCCTTTGAACAGCCCTTTTACGACTTGCTCCGTTACCGACTGTTAACTGATACGCTTGGTCAATTGGGCCAGGTTTACCAAATGGCTGAAGGGTTAGAGCACCGCTTATTTGGCGTGGCTTCTGCAGCCGAAGCGCCACAGTCTTACCAGTCTTATATCAAGTCAGTTAAGACGAAGCGCTATACCTTTGCCCGAATTCAAAGAACTTTATTTTACACGCTCTTAAACGTTAAAGTTGACCAAATGCAAGCCGCGATGGCTGATAACTACATCCGCCTACTTGGCTTTAGTGGGGCCGGTCAATCTTATTTGAGCGAGGTCAAGCGGACTGTCCGCTTGCCATTAATCTCAAAGGTTGACTTAGGCTTGGCTAAGGCTAACCTCCGGTTAGACTACAAGGCGGGGATGCTTTGGCAAATCTTAGCCGGTCAACAAGGAAAAAAGCTTGGCCAAGACGTTTCAAGGCGCCCAATTGATTTTACAAAGGAGTAACTAGTGAGATACGCAAAACAACAACTCTTAAAGTACCGTCAAAGCCCCTTAATGATTGATGAAAAGTTAGACCTAACGCCGCTTTTAAAGGACCAGTTTGCTGACTTGATTTTGAAGGCTAATAAGGTCAGTGTGCAGGGGACTGTTCAGACTTTGGACCATGACGACATTGTCTTGGCGGTTTCTGTTACCGCTGACTTGGTTTTGCCATCATCACGGTCGTTAGAACCGGTTGATTGGTCAACTTCTTTTGACTTTCAAGAAACCTATGTTGAAAGTGAAGACCGGTTAAAGAGTTTTGAAGACCAAGAACCAGTCTTTTTGCTAGAAAATGACAGTCTCGACTTGGACAAGGCGGTTTTGGATAACCTAGTTGCCTTCTTGCCAAGTCAAATTTTGACACCGGCAGAAGAAGCCGGTGCGGCGATGCCAACTGGTCAAGACTGGCAGGTTGTTTCAGAAGCAGACTTTGAAAAGGACCACCCAGCAGACCAAGACGGTCAAGGTGACCAAGAAAAGGGTCCAGAAAAATTGGACCCACGGTTGTCAAAGTTAGATGATTTTTTTAAATCATGAGAAAAATTGACGTTTATGGTAGAATAATATTAAAACTTATTCATTTTCTACCAAGGGTGAATCAATTCCCTTCTTAGAATAAACGTCACGAGGAAAATTATGAGTCGGATTTTAATTGTTGAAGATGAAGAAAACTTAGCCAAGTTTGTGAGCTTGGAATTAAAACATGAAGGCTATGATGTCGAAACTGTCTTAGATGGTCGCGAAGGCTTAGACCGGTCATTGAACGAAGATTTCGATATGATTTTGTTGGACTTGATGCTACCAGAATTAAATGGTTTTGAAGTTGCTCGCCGTTTACGGGAACAAAAGAAGACGCCAATCATTATGATGACGGCCCGTGACTCTGTGATTGACCGAGTTTCTGGCTTGGATTATGGAGCTGACGACTATGTTGTTAAGCCATTTGCCATTGAAGAATTGTTGGCCCGTGTCCGGTCTTTGCTCCGTCGAATTGACATTGAGCAAAACCCAGCTGACAAGTCACCATCCATTATCCGCTTCAAGAACTTACAACTTGAAAAGGAAAACCGGATTGCCCGTCGTGATGACCAAGTGATTAACTTGACCAAGCGTGAATATGACTTGCTGCTATTGTTGGTTGAAAATATCAACGTTGTGCAATCACGGGAAAAGTTGTTGAAGGAAGTTTGGGGATTTGATACCCAAATCGAAACCAACGTGGTCGATGTTTATATTCGTTACTTGCGTAATAAGCTCGATGATCCGGAATCAAAGACTTCTTATATCCAAACAGTTCGTGGAACTGGTTATGTCATGCGGAGCTAAGATGACTAAATCAAAACAAACAACTAAAAACTCACCAATTATCTCGATTCAAACCTTACTGACAATCGGGTTAACGGTGGGTTTTTTGCTTCTTTTAGCGGGCATTCTACTGTGTTTAAACTTAATTGTCCGGCCTAATTTATCGAGCGAAAGCTTCCGACAATTACGCCATGGCTGGCTGTGGATTACGGCATTTTCCTTGCTCTGGACGGTTTTTTTGGCCTGGGCCTTGGCCCAAGTGCTGGTTCGACCAGTCAAAAAAATTCAGCAAACGATGATTGACTTTGAAGACGATCCCCTAACCGAAAACCGGGTGGTGCCGATTGCTTACAACAAGGAATTAAATGACTTGGCTTTGGTCCAAAACCAAACGATGGATAAGGTCCAAGGTCTCATTCACTCCCAGCAAGACTTCGTTTCGGATGTCTCCCACGAATTACGGACACCAGTCGCAATCGTTAAGGGCCACTTAGCCCTATTAAACCGCTGGGGAAAAGATGACCCAGATGTCTTGGAGGATTCGATTAACTCTTCTTTGGCCGAGATTACCCGGATGGAAACCTTGGTAAATGAAATGCTGGTCTTGACTCGGGCAGAAAACCTGACGATCGAAAACCAGGTTGAACCAACAGCGGTGACCCCAGTCTTAGAGCGGGTTTACCATGACTTACAGTTAGTCCATCCCGACTTTTCTTGGACCCTGGATAATGCTTTAGGTCATCCTGACGAAGTTAATGTTCGGCCGGACCACTTGGAGCAGTTGTTGATTATCTTAATTGATAATGCCTTGAAGTATTCAACGGACCGGAAGGAAATTCATTTGGCTTTGGCTAAGGCTGGGACTTGGCTTGAAATCGGGGTCCAAGACTTTGGCCAGGGGATTGCTGCTGAAGACCTGGACCGGGTTTTCGACCGTTTTTACCGGGTTGATAAGGCCCGGGTCCACCAAACGGGTGGGAATGGGCTTGGACTTAGTATCGTCAAAAAGATGGTAGCGGCCTATGGTGGCCAGGTCCAAGTTGAATCGGCTCTAGGATCTGGTTCGGTCTTCCGGTTGCGCTTTCCGCTAGCAAAGAAGAGCGTAGACAGGTCATTTGAAGACTAAGTTTGCAAAAATTCCAACTTTTTCAAGTCATTCTTGCTATAATGGTGGAGATTAATTTTTACAGACGAGGAAGTAGGAAGTTCTTATGAAATCATTTAAGCGGTCACTGACTTTTGTCGTGGTCCTATTAGATATTTACTTGATGACGGGCGGTTATAGCGTCCATGGTCGGATGTATAAGTATGTGGCTGACCCAATTGCCCATATTTTGACCGACATTGCCAAATCAGTCGGTGGTGTTAATGCCATTGGTTGGGCAATTATTATTTTGACGGCAATCTTCCGTTTGGTTTTGTTGCCAATCTTTGTTAACCAACAAAAGAACACCACTATTTCAACCTTAAAGACGCAAAAGCTCCGGCCCGAATTGGAAAAAATCCAAAAGAAGGTTAAGGAAAGTACGAACCCAGCCGAACAGCAAGCGGTCTCAATGGCGTCAATGAACTTATACAAGGCCAATGGCGTTTCGATTACCGGTGGGGTTTCTTGGCTAACGATGGCCATCCAGTTGCCAATTTTTTCTGGTTTGTACTTGGCTATTCGTCATGCTGATGGCTTGAAGACTGCGACTTTCTTTGGCATGGCCTTGTCAAAGCCACAAATCATTTTGACTGTTTTGGTTTTCTTGATTTATGGTGTCCAGGCTTACTTGGCCCAGTTGCATTTGCCAGCGGAGCAAAAGAAAACAGCCGGTAAAATTACTTGGTTGATGCCATTGATGATTGCTGGGGTAACTTTGGTTTCTTCAGGGGCCTTGGGTCTTTACTTCATTGTTGGTGGAATCACCGTGGTTATCCAGGCCTTCATCATCCACTTGATGCACCCCAAGTTGGTGGCTCACGTGGAAGAAAACTTTACGATTAAGCAAACGGCGGATGAAGCGATTGCTAATGCCATGAAGACGGCTGGCGCTGCCGGTCAAATGAACAACCAGGCCGGTCAACAACGGGTCCGCCCCGAAGACCTCCGTCCTCGTGATGTGACGCCTGAAGACGAAGACAAGCCTGCTGGCGGTCGAAACGCTGGTAAGCAACACCGTCAATAATTTGTACGAATGTACTCAAAGGAAGAATAATGGAACGAATTTTATCAAAACAAAATGCCAAGGTAAAAGCCTGGGCCAAGCTTTCAACTAAGAAGGGTCGTCAAGACCAAAAGACCTACCTTTTGGATGGTTGGCACTTAGTTGAAGAAGCCATCAAGTCAGGCGCTAAGTTCCATGCTGTGATGGCAACGGAAGCTCAGTTAGAAGAACACCTAGCCGATGTGCCTCATGGTGTTCCTGCCTTTGAAATTTCAACGGAAGTTGCTGCCCACATTGCTGGGACTAAGACACCTCAAGGAATCTTTGCCGAAGTAACTTTGCCAGAAAAGACTTTCGACCCCTCTTATGTCCACGATGGCTTGTGGTTGTTCTTGGATGCCATCCAAGACCCCGGTAACGTTGGCACTTTGATTCGAACTGCTGATGCTGCTGGCTTTAAGGGGGTTGTCTTAGGCCAAGAAACCGCTGACGCTTTTTCGCCAAAGGTAGTCCGGGCCATGCAGGGATCGCACTTCCACTTGGAAGTCTTGCAGGGTGACTTGGTTGATTGGATTGATGCCTTTGAGCAAAACGATTTGCCAGTTTACGGTTCTGAATTAAACGAAGAGGCCAAGCCTTACCAAGAAATCCACGGTCTTTCAGCCGGGGCCTTGATTGTTGGAAACGAAGGGCAGGGGTTAAACCCTGCTTTGGCAGAAAAAACGACTGCCAACTTGTATATTCCAATCATGGGGGCTGCCGAATCATTGAACGTGGCAGTTGCCGGTGGGATTTTGATGTTCCGCTTAAGCCTTGGAAACTAATTTAATTTCTGTTATAATGGGAAAGATGAATTGCAAGTGGAGGTAGTCTTTGTGACTAATATTTTAACCATCCTATTGCTGGTTGTAGGCTTTTTACTAGTCGTATCAGTTATGATGCAACCCAGCAAGCAACAAGATGCTTTGTCAGCTTTGTCTGGTGGAGCGACAGACTTATTTACAGAACGCAAGTCGCGTGGCTTTGAAGCTGTTTTACGACGGACAACAACAATCCTCGGAGCAGTTTGGTTTATCATTGCAATTGCTTTGATGTACATGGCAGCGCACTAATTATAAGGTCAGTTTACTTTTTTGTAGACTGATTTTTTATTTACTCGAATTTAGGAGTTGATTAGAACTAATGGAAATTAAGCAATTAAAAGAGCAAATTGAAGGCTTTATGAGGGCTAACCGGGCCCAGAGTTTCACTGCCCAAAACTTAGCCGATGGATTACGCCTAGAAGATGCGAGTTCTTACCGGCAGGTTGTTAGCGTCTTGGAACAAATGGTTCAAAACCATGCTGCCAAAAAAGATGACAATGGGGCCTACCAGTTTCAAGAAGCTAGTGGCGAAGTAATCGGTGAATTTAAGGCGAACGACAAAGGCTTTGGCTTTGTCCGCTACGATGAGACTGCCCCAGACTACTTTGTCGCCCCAGACAATACTGGCCAGGCCATGCAGGGCGATACGGTCCGAGTTTCGATGGTGAAGCCAGCTCAATCCGAGGACCGGGGACCAGAAGGAAAGGTCGAAGAAATTATTGACCACGCCTTTTCACGGTTGGTTGGAATTTATACGTCCGGGTCTCAGCAAAAAGATGCTTTGGGTCAAATCCGTTTAAACGATAAGAAAGCTGGATCTTACCAGGTCTTAGTTGCCGGTGCCACTGATGGGATTGACTTGCACGATGGGCAAGTTGTTGTTGCCAACGTCAAGCGCTTTGCTGATGCCATCCACCCTAAGCAATTAGTAGTAGAAGTTACCCAGATCTTGGGTTATGAAAACGAACCTGGCATGGATATCATGCAAATCGTTGAAAATAAGAAGGTACCTAACCACTTCCCTGACGAAGTCATGGCTGAAGCTGACGCGATTCCAAATGAAGTCCAAAAAGACGAATGGCAGGGACGGGTGGATGCCACTGACCAGCCATTGGTGACAATCGATGGAGCGGATACTAAGGATATTGATGATGCCGTCGTGGTTTGGAAAAAGGATAATGGTAACTACCACCTTGGTGTCCACATCGCTGATGTTTCCCATTATGTCCGTCCTGGGTCAGCGATTGATCAAGAGGCCTATAACCGCGGAACTTCGGTTTATTTGACTGACCGAGTAATTCCAATGCTGCCGCAAAAGCTGTCAAACGGGATTGCCTCATTGAACCCAGATGTTATCCGTCTGGCTATGTCCGTTGAAATGGAAATCAATGCCAAGGGTGAAATTGTTGCCCATGACATCCACCAGTCAGTCATCAAGTCCCATGCCCGGATGACTTATACGGCTGTGAATGAAATTTTGGCAGGTGACGCGACAACCCGGGAAGAATACAGTGGCCTAGTCCCAATGTTTGAAGAAATGGGACAATTACACGATATTTTGTATAAAAAACGGGCTAAGCGGGGGGCAATTGAATTTGACACGCCCGAAGCCTCAATCGTTGTTGATGAAAACGGTAAGGCCATTGATGTGGTTGTCCGTGAACGTGGCACGGCTGAACGGATGATTGAATCCTTTATGTTAGCTGCCAACGAAACGATTGCTGAACACTTCGATAAGTTAAAGGTACCATTCCTGTACCGAATTCACGAAGTGCCAGACGAAGACCGGGCCCAGTCTTTCTTTGAGTTTGCCAAAACATTGGGCCACCCGGTTCAGGGAGACCCAGCCAAGGTAACGCCAATGATGTTGCAGTCGTTGATGAATAGCTTGCAGGGTGATCCGGCCGAGCAAATGATTTCAACGATGATGCTGCGGGCGATGAAACAGGCCAAGTATTCACCAGAACCGCTTGGCCACTTTGGCCTGGGTGCTGAATACTATACCCACTTTACTTCGCCAATCCGTCGTTACCCCGACTTGACCGTCCACCGCTTGATTAAGTGGTACGAGCAAAATGGGACTGGTAAGGCTGCCCAAGAAAAGTATGCCTCTGTCTTGGGCCAAATTGGAGAAGATACCTCAACCCGTGAACGCCGGTCGATTGATACGGAACGCCTTGTCGATGCCATGAAGAAGGCTGAGTACATGGAAGACAAGGTTGGTATGGAGTTTGAAGGGGTGGTCAACGCTGCCTTGAAGTTTGGTCTCTTTGTTTCCTTGGATAACACGGTTGAAGGTCTGGTTCACATTTCAAACTTGACTGACGACCATTATGAGTTTGATGATAAGCATGCGGCCTTGATTGGCCGGTCAAAGCACCACATTTTCCAAATTGGCCAAAAAGTTAAAGTTAAAGTCTTGCGGGCTAATAAGGAAGAGTCAACGGTTGACTTTATTTTGACTAACCCTGAAGATGCGCCAACGACTGATATTAGAGTCCCACAGCAAAGTCATGGTAAGTTTGGTAGCCGTGGCGGCCGTGGACGCGGTCGAGGAAATGGCAACGGCCGTGACAAAGATGGTCGTCAAGGCCAAGGTGGTCATAACCGCCGCCATGGGCAAGGCATCCAAGGCAACCGCCGGGGTTCTGGTCATCGGGGCCAAGGAGAATCGCGGTCTAACCATGGTTCTACAAATGGTCATCGGGGCCAAGGCAACCGTTCAGGTGAAAACCGCCGTAGTGGCCAAAATAATGGTAACCGCAACGGTCACAGCTTTACGCTTAATAAGCGGTCTTAATTTGACCGGATACGACCAATTACGGTTTATTTAAAGTTGAAAGGAGCCTTGCTAAATGGCCGGTAAAAAGAAAAAAACAGACCAGCTCCCACCGCTCGCCCAAAACCGTAAGGCTCGCTTTAATTACAGCATTGAAGAAACGTTAGAAGCTGGCGTGGTGTTGACCGGAACGGAGATTAAGTCAGTCCGAGCTGGTCAAATTACGATTGGGGATGGCTTTGTTACCGTCAATGATGGTCAAGCAATTTTAACCAATGTTCATATTGCTGCCTATGAAAACGGGAACCAGTTTAATGTTGACCCATTAAGGAACCGGGTCTTGCTTTTACATAAAAAGCAAATTGCTCGGCTTAATGTTTTAGCCAAGGAAGCTGGAGTAACAGTAGTACCGCTGAAGGTCTACTTAAAACATGGTTTTGCAAAAGTTTTAATCGGTGTTGGTCGCGGAAAAAAACAGTATGATAAGCGCCAAACCATTAAAAAGCGGGACCAAGAGCGCGACTTAAACCGTCGTTTTAAAAAATAATTCAAAAGTAGGTTTGAAATAATGACTTTCTTAAAAAAATTAGTCATTAATTTTACCTACTTTTTTATTGGTAATATTTTTGTAAAAGGCTCATTTATCAGTCTTTTTTCTTATTTTTGTATTATAAAATGGCTGAAATAGCCGTCTTTTCGCAGATTGACCAAGTGACAATAATTGTCTATACTAGAGTTGTGAATTGAAAATATTTCACGGCTGAAAGGAAGTAAAATACGATGAGTATCTTAATTATTTCAGCACTCTTTGCCGTAATAATCGGCTTGGCTGGTGGCTATTTTGTTAAAAACGCCTTAGATAAGGCACGATTGAATAGCGCCAAGCAGGTTGCAGCAAACATTTTAAAACAAGCAAACGATGAAGCGAGAGGTATCAAGCGGGATGCCGAGGTGGATGCCAAAGACTTGGCCCAGAAGTACCGACAAGAGATGGAAGAGTCACTTGCTGGTCGGACAGCTAAGGTTGAGGCCCAAGAAAGCCGCCTTCAAGACCGGATTGATACGCTCGATCAAAAAGATGCCACTTTGAACCAGCGGGATGCTTCCTTGATTCAAAAGGAAGGCCAAGTTCAAGAAAATTTGGACGAAGCTGAGAAAAAAGCCCAGGCTGCTAACGATAAGTTGGCTGCCCAAGAAGACAAGCTCCAAGAAATTGCTGGTTTAACTCATGACCAGGCCAAAGAGACGATTTTGTCTCAGACCAAGGCCAAGTTGGATCGTGAGCGAGCTAGCTTGATTCAAGAATATGAAATCGATGCCAAGAGTGAAGGAGAGCGCCGGGCACGAAACCTAGTAGTGGAGGCGATTCAGCGTTCTGCAGCCGATACTGTTTCTGATGTGACAGTATCAGTTGTTAACTTGCCTAACGAGGATATGAAGGGCCGGATTATTGGACGTGAAGGTCGTAATATTCGGACACTTGAAGCCTTAACTGGAATTGATTTAATTATTGATGATACGCCGGAATCGGTGGTCTTGTCAGGGTTTGACCCACTCCGTCGCCAAATCGCAAAAAATGCCTTAGACGCGTTGATTGCAGATGGACGGATTAACCCAGCTAAGATCGAAGAAGCAGTTGAAAAGGCCCGCCAGCAGATGGATGAAAACATCCGTCAAAAGGGAGAAGAGGCCGTCTTTGAACTCAACTTGCGTGGTCTTCACCCAGATGTGATCAAGTTGATTGGTCGGATGAATTACCGAACATCATATGGGCAAAACGTTCTACAACACTCAGTTGAAGTGGCGAAGATTGCCGGCTTGATTGCTGCTGAATTTAAAATGGATGTTGCACAAGCAAAGCGTGCTGGTCTCTTGCACGATATTGGAAAAGCGATTGATGCAGAAGTGGAAGGCTCCCACGTTGAATTGGGTGTCCGCATTGCTGAAAAGTACCAGGAAAAGCCTGTGATTGTGAATGCAATTGCCGCCCACCACGGCGATACAGAAGCAATTTCACCACTGGCTGACTTGGTGGCTGCGGCCGATGCTATTTCTGCCGCCCGGCCGGGTGCCCGGTCAGAATCGCTGGAAAATTACGTCCAGCGTTTGACCGATTTGGAAACAATTGCTGATAATTACCAAGGTGTTAAGTCGGCCTATGCTATCCAAGCAGGTCGCGAGGTTCGCGTGATTGTTGAACCATCCAAGGTTTCTGATATTCAAGCAACGGTCTTGGCCCATGACATTAAGTCAGAGGTTGAAGAACAACTCGAATATCCAGGGCATGTTAAAGTTACCGTCGTTCGTGAAACACGGTCAGTTGATTACGCCCGTTAAATTAAAAGCCCCTAGGGGCTTTTTTTGTTACGAAATTGTCAGATAGCTGAATTAATAGGTGAAGTCTGCTACAATAAAAGACAATTACAGATTAGAAAATTAACGAGGAGGAAGATATGAGCGTTGGAGAATTATCACTTTTGATTTTTGCCCTAGCATTTTTGTTGCTAGTGGTTTTTATTGGCATTTTCTTGATGCGGTTGACTCGGTCAACGAGTATCATTACCACGAACATCGACACGTTGACCCGGTCAACTAATGAGGTTTTGGCTAATACGAATATCTTGTTGGATGACGTCAATGATAAGATGGCGACTTTGGATGTGACCGTTCAGGCTGCGGCAGACTTGTCTAAGACCGTTTCGGATTTGAATACTTCTGTCCAAAAGAGTGCTTCAAAGATGTCAGGACTCGGTACTGTTTCAAAAACTGGGGCGACCTTTGCACTATCAAAGGTCTTCAACCTCTTCTCTTCCAAAGATAAAAAGTCAAAAAAATAAAGGAGCTTTTCAATGGCGAAAGCAAAACGAGTATTAGCAGGTTTTTTGTTTGCTGCAGGTGTGACTGCCGCATACAAGTCCTTGAAGCCTGAGCAAAAGGCAGCCTTGAAGGATGCCTTTGACGATGTCAAAGACCAAGCCCGGATTGTGGTGGACCAATTAGAAGACCGGTTAGTTGATTATGCTGACCAAGCCAAAGCTTCTTTGGATGCTACTAAGGAAAACTTGGCCGACCGGGTAGCTGACCGTGACGATTCAGCTAACCAGGATATCGAGTTAAAAGAACAAGACTTGTCCGTAAAATAAGTTTCAAAAAAGCCACTGATGTTGATCAGTGGCTTTTACTTTTATCTGTTTTGGCCGGGCACGATTTTAGTACCGGGCTTTTTTTCCAGCAATTTTTTCAGCTTTTTGAGTATTAGCAAAATGAACCTTAGCGTATTTTGAGAGGTTTACTCCTTTTTTAATCAAGGTCGCAGTGATTTGATCGACGCTTTTACCAGCACCGATTGGCAAAGTTACACCGACTTCTTTGCTTAATTCTTCCATCGAAAGTAGTTCGACATACCGGGCTAAAATGGAAGCTGCGGCAACAGCAAGGTGAAAAGTTTCGCCCTTGGTTGAGAAGTAAGTCTTAGCGTTGGCTCTTGTTTGGTGATTCTTTGTTAAGTAGCGGAAGTAAGATTTTTCAACAACGAATTGGTCAATTAAAATTGCATCAGCCTTGGTTGGTGCAATCTTTTCTTGGACTGCTTTTAAAACAAAGTTGTGAGAAAGGGCTTTCTGGGCCACAATGTTTTGACCGGATTGTTGGAGTTCGTTATACTTGGCCGGGTTCAAATTGACGACGTGGTGGGGCAAGCGCTCAATGATTTGTTGAGCGATTTGCCGGATTTTAGCATCGGTTAAGGTTTTGGAATCAGCAATTCCAAGGCTTTTAACCCAGGCATGGTTTTCCCTTGAAACGTAGACAGCCGCAGTTGTCAGTGGGCCAAAGTAGGCTCCGGCACCAACTTCGTCAGACCCAATCACTGACCAGGAGCCAAAGTCTCTTGGTAGGGTATCACCAGGTTGGGACTTATGGTGGGAGCTGGCCTTTACAGTGGGTGTTGGTTTGGGTGCCACCTTCGAACTGGGTGCCTTACCTGTGGCTGAATCCTTATCCCACAACTTGGCCTCATGGTCACTATTGTTTCCTTGAAACATCACTTTGCCGGATTGGTAGGCCGTAATTGTCACCCCATCTTTTTTTGTGGAAAAAAGTGAATAGGGTGGAAACTTGGCTTCCATGTTTTTTAGGTAGTGCTTTTGCATCTCTTTAATTTGAGCAGTTGTCAGTTTTAAAACAGTTGTCATTAGTCCCCCTTGAAAGAACGTTTTCACCAGTTAATTATAGCAGTTTTAATGGTATAATTAATAAGATTAACTATTCATTTTGCCAGCGATTTTGAAGGCCTGACGATAAAGAGGACCACCATGACATTATTAATTATTTTTATCTTATTTGTAGCGATTATGGCCTACCGGGGTTACCGAGAAGGAGTCGTTCACGTCATTGCCCGAACGGTACTGTGGGCACTTGTTTTTTACATCGCAACTGTTTTGTCAAAGCCGTTAGCCGAAGTCTTTTCCAACTTTATTTCCGGTCAGTTCTCACGACCTGACGTGCCAACGTCTGTTTCACGAGAGGGTAGTCAATTTCTTTCGTCCGGCCTGGCCTTCATGGTGATTATGCTGGTTGGTTCAATTGTGAGTCGGATGATTTTGCGGCCGATTCACTTTATTCGACGGGTACCAATCCTAGGTTGGTTAGACGGAATCTTAGGTGGCCTAGCCTATTTGGCCCTAGGCTTAGTAATGTCGTTTTTTATTTTACAGGTGCTGTCGGTTTGGCCAAATTCATGGTTACAAGTTCAGCTGAATCAAAACACGATTTTAAACCACTTCTTAGATAACTTTCCAGTCTTTTCGAATAAAATCTATCAGTGGTGGCTATAACATTTAAAGGATTTAATTTAGTATGAACAAAAAAGTTTTGCAAACACTTGAATACGATAAGGTTAAAAATGACCTGTATCCATATGTGCAGACTGCCCAGGGAAAGGCCTTGGTTGATGACTTAGTACCTTCTTCTGACTTTGACCAAGTTTCCGCTTGGCTGCAAGAAACGAATGAAGCGGTCTTAATTGACCGTTTAAAGGGTGGTTTACTTCTCCCTGACTTAGTTGCGATTGATGAGCAAATTCGTCGCTTGGAAATCCAGGCCAGTTTAAATGGAACCGAAATTGTTAGCCTAGCCAAGGTTTTGACGGCAACGGCTGCGATTACCCATTTTTTTGAAACGCTAGCAGACGAAGACCTCGTTGACTCGGTTGCCCACCTGTACCAAACGGCCCAGGGATTGACGACTTTACCAGAGTTAACCAAGCAGGTTCAAGAGGCAATTGATGAAACCGGCCTGGTCTTAGACGGGGCCTCTTCGACTTTGGCTAGTATTCGCCGCCGCTTAGTTGGTCATGAAAATGCCATCCGGCAAAAGCTGCAGTCTTATACCCGGGGAAAGTCGGCCCAGTATTTGTCAGAGCCAATTATTACTAGACGGTCGGACCGCTATGTTTTGCCAGTTAAGGCGGAATACCGCCACCAAATTCCTGGTGTAGTTCACGACCAGAGTCAAAGTGGGCAAACTTATTACATCGAGCCACAGGTTGTGGTCGACTTGGCCAACCAATGGTCGGAACTCCATGTCCAAGAACGGGCAGAAGAGGACCGAATTTTGGCGGAATTGTCATTAGACTTAGCAGACCACAGTGAAGACTTGGTTGAAAATGCTAAAATTTTGGGCCAGCTTGACTTTGCTAATGCTAAGGCCCGGTTAGCCAAGGCCCAAAACGCACAGGCACCAAACCTATCCGAGGACCGGTCAGTGGAATTACTCCGGGCTTGGCACCCCTTAATTAAGGAATCGGTCGCCGTTAAAAACGATATTCGTCTTGGTATTGATTACCAAACATTGATTATCACTGGACCCAACACGGGTGGAAAAACCATCACAATTAAGACCTTGGGGCTCTTACAACTCTTGGCCCAGTCCGGACTCTTTATTACAACCGGGCGGCCATCGACAGTTGGTGTCTTTGAGGAAATCTTTGCAGATATTGGGGATGAACAGTCGATTGAACAAAACCTATCAACCTTCTCATCCCATATGGCCAATATCAAGGGCATTTTGCAGCAAACCAATCAAAAGTCACTTGTAATTTTTGATGAACTTGGTGCCGGGACTGACCCACAAGAAGGGGCCGCTTTGGCGATGGCCATCCTGGACAGGACCAAAGATTTGCAAGCTAAAACCATCGCAACGACCCACTACCCTGAGTTAAAGCTTTATGGATATGACCGTGACCAAACCGAAAACGCCTCCATGGTCTTTGATGTGGAAAGCTTGCAACCAACTTACCAGCTCTTGATTGGAGTACCGGGCCAGTCAAATGCCTTGGCGATTGTTGACCGGCTTGGTTTTGACCAAGATTTGATTAACGATGCCAAGACGATGGTTCACCCAGAAGACCAAAACTTGAACCGGATGATTCAAGACTTGGTCGACCAGCGTCAGGCGGTAAAGGATGAGCGTCAGACTTTGGCAGATAAGCAAAAGTCAGTTGATCATAAAGAAGAAGACCTGACTGCTCAGCGGTTAAAACTTGAACAAAATCAGGCCAAGGTCATGCTTGATGCCAAGAACGAGGCAAACCACCTAGTTGCTAAGACTAAGAAAGAGGCCGAACAGTTAATCGCATCAATCCGGAAGGAACGGTTAGCTGGTGGCCAGACCCAGGGTCTGTCTGAACAAGACTTACAAAAGCAAAAGCAGGCAATTGCCGCTTTGCACCAGGCTGATTCTTTGGAAAAGAATAAAATCTTGCAAAAGGCTAAAAAAGCCAAGGTTTTGGCAGCCGGGGATGAAGTCGTTGTTCAATCTTATGGTCAGCAAGGAACCTTGGTTAAAAAGCATAAGAACGGTCAGTGGGAAGTGCAACTTGGCATTTTGAAAATGTTAGTTGATGAAGATGACCTCAAGAAGACCGAAGCAACCGCCAACGCCCAAAAAGAAAAGCAAAAGGCCAAGAAAAAGAAAGTCCAAAAAACCAGTGCGGCTGGTTCTGCCACCGGCCGAGTTCAAGCCAAGCTTGATTTGCGTGGTGTGCGCTATGAAGCGGCCTTGGTTGACTTGGACCGTTACTTGGATACGGTCGTTTTGGCCAACCTGTCCTCCGTTGAAATTATTCACGGGAAGGGAACCGGGGCCTTGCGTCAGGGTGTGACTCAGTTCTTGCGGTCTGACCGTCGAGTGAAAGAATTCCACTTTGCTTCTGCTAATGCGGGTGGGGATGGTGCAACCATCGTCACATTGCGTTAAACTGTGGACAAGTAATTAATTTTTAAAAGGATACCAACATGCCAAAAGAAAAGTACCCAGCTGGTGAATTTTTATCAGCCCTCTTCTTATATGCGCGCGATTTTAACTATAACCACTTAATCTTTGAAGCCAACCGCTTTAAGGTCTCAGTCAACCTCGCCCGCCGGTCAAATACCTACGGGAATGCTGATTTATTTTACGCCTCAGCTGACCCAAAGAGTTTTGCCCCAGTGATGTCTGCCATTAACCAGGCAATTGAAATTGCTGAATTAGAAGGCAGCATTCAGGCCAAGGTGATGACCCCAGAATTAGACCGTCAGGAACAAATTTTTCAGTTTAAACTGAAGGAATTTGGCCACGGTCGCTACCAATTAGACCTCAGTATCTAAAGGAGATCATTTTGAAGCAAGGAAAATCTGCTCAAATTAAAGCGCTGAAGCACCGTAACCAAACTCAAAAATTCCGTGAATCCAAGAAGCTTGACCCATTTGACTATAACGAATTCGCTGGTTTCTTGCGGGCTCGGTTCTTCTTAACTAAACAAAACCAGTATGAAAATGAAGTTTTTGAAGTAGCTTCATTTTTCTTAGATGACTTAATCGCTACAATGGTTCAGCAGAATTTTTCTGCCTTTACGAGTGACCAACGGGTGATTGTCAACTTAAACGAAGCGATGCAAGCAACGCTGGTCCAGTCATCTGACCGTGACTGGCGGTACTTTATTTTGCTTGTACCCGTTTTGTACGACATCCAAGTCTTCTTGGCCAAAGAAGGTCAGGTCTCACCACGGTATGGTGTTAAAACCACCAAGTTTGACCTAAACTTCTGGAAGATGATTATTCGAACAGTCCTTGCTGTTAATTACTTCCGTTTCCAAGGGCAAGATGTTGCCAAATTAATGTCTGGCGGTTCAGCCATTGATGACTTGCAGTTTAAGTTCTTACAGCAAAATGGCGACGACGATGACTTTGACTTGGCAACTATCCAAGAGGTTTACCGCGGCTTGGCTGTGACAATGCCTGCCTTATCAAAGGCGACAGCTAAGCCGGCTGACAAAACATTGCCAGCAGATGTTATCCAAGAAGAAGTGGACTTTGGTGACCGAATGGTGGCCACTTTTCAAAAAACTTCGACAAAGGGGGTCGTTTCTGACCAGGAAGTTGCCATGTTGACTAGTCTTCACCGTGGCTTGGCAGAGAAATTCAATGTCAGTCACCGTGACTGGACGGCTAACCTAGTTGCCACCTTTGTTAAAGAAGACTTAATGGATTATTGGGCACCAGTCTGGGATTCGTTGGATGGACTTGGTGGTGAAATTAGTCGTTATATTGGTTTTTTGGCCGACAAGAAGGCTGTTGACCACGGTAAAAAATTCCAGGCCGACTTAATTGGTGTCGACCACTACCTCGATATTGCTGCTTTGAATACCTTGTTAGCCAAGTTGGACTTGGGTAAGGTAGAAGCTTTGCTGGAAAGTCAAAGTAAATAAGAACGTTAAAAAAAGAGTTGAGAACTTTGTTCTCAACTCTTTTTTGTTTTTTTAATTAATTAGCTAAATGAAATATGCCGAACTAATTCAGGACTCAATTGGTGTAATTGCCGACTGCTCTTGTCTTCTAACAAAAGGACACCAGCATCTGTCTGAGATACGACACCGTAGAAGTCTTGGATATCTTCTTGGTCAAAGCCGTAGTTCATCTGAACGGCAACGGGCTTACCAAGGTTGATAGCAAGTTCCAAACGGTAGATTAATTCATCAGTGCTTTGTTGGTGTTTTAAGGGCACCACTGAAAAATGATGGCGTAGCCGCTTAAAAGCACGCTTGCCTTGTTGGAAGATTTGATTGTAGTTGGCTTGGCTTTCAAGATTAAGTTGCATGATGCCGCCTCCTTTAACTGTTGACTCTAGTATACGAACAAATGTTCTTAAATGCAAGGGTTTTGAATGGTTAAATTTTCATCAAGGGTGGATAAAACGTTGTTTTAATAGCGTTTATCCACATTTATTTGGCTAGGCGAACAAAGATTCTGATGACCGAACAAAAGGGAAAAAGTTGTTTGAAAAACGGTTTGTTCAACCGATAAAGATGGATTGAAATAAGGGCTTAAAACTGGTAAAATACTGGTATCTAGTAGATTTTAATTAAAGAGGAATATAATGGCACAACGTGGTTTATTAATCGTTTTATCTGGCCCATCAGGTGTTGGTAAGGGAACGGTTCGAAAAGCAATCTTTGAAGATGATGACGTCGATTTTCGCTACTCGATTTCGGCAACAACGCGTAAGCCACGGGTTGGTGAAGTCGACGGACAAGATTATTTCTTTGTTAGTCGGGAACAGTTTGAAGAAAAGATTCAAGCTGGTGATATGCTGGAATACGCTGAGTACGTTGGTAATTACTATGGTACTCCTCGATCGTTCATCGACGAAACCTTGGCTTCTGGCCGTGATGTTTTCCTAGAAATTGATGTCCAAGGGGCCTTGCAAGTTAAGTCAAAGATGCCAGAAGGTGTTTACATCTTTTTGACACCACCAGATATTCAAAACTTGCGGTCACGCCTTGAAGGTCGTGGCACTGATTCACCTGAAGTGATCAACAAGCGAGTTGAAGCTGCCCGAGATGAATTGAAAAAGATGATTAATTACAACTACGCTGTTGAAAACGACGTTGTTGAAAATGCTGTTGACCGAATCAAGGCGATTATTACTGCCGAACGGTTAAAGGTTAACCGCTTTATTGATAAGATTTAATTAGAAGGATTAAGAGGAGTAAGTCATGTTATTGTACCCATCCGTTGATAAATTATTAGAACAAGTTGACTCGCGTTATAAGTTGATTGCCTTGGCATCAAAGCGCGCCCGTGAATTGGATGCCGGTTTGCCAGCAACACAAGTAAAGTTCGATTCAAACAAGTCTGTTGGACAAGCTTTGGAAGAAATCGAAGCTGGTGATGTTGTCATCAACCCAGTTGTCCAAGACGAAGGGGAATAAGATGGTTGAATTTCCTCAGTTAACTGCCAAAAAAGATGACCGTCAGGTCACAATCCAAACGAACCAAGGCGATATTGACTTGGTTTTGTTTGCAGACCAAGCACCGAAGACTGTTGAAAACTTTTTGACGCACGCAAAAGATGGCTACTATGATGGTGTTATCTTTCACCGTGTTATCCCTGAATTCATGATTCAAGGTGGAGACCCTGATGGTTCTGGCCGTGGTGGCGAAAGTATTTGGGGTAAGCCATTTAAAGATGAATTCTCTGATGACTTATTTAACTTACGCGGAGCCTTATCAATGGCTAATGCGGGACCAAATACGAACGGCTCACAGTTCTTTATCGTGCAAGCAAGTCAATTTCCCAAGCAAATGAAGCCAGCTTTAGCTGGATTGCCAGAAGAAATCCAAGCTGCCTACCAAGAAAACGGTGGGACACCATGGCTTGATGGTAAGCACACGGTCTTTGGCCAAGTGGTTGCTGGAATGGATGTTGTTGATAAGATTGCCAAGGTCCAAGCCGACTTTGCTGACCGTCCATTAGAAGATGTTGTGATTGAAAAAGTTGTTCTTTACTAATTAGTAAAGAACTCTTTTTTATATCTTGTTTGTTATAATAGCCATAGAGGAACCTAGAAGATGGAATACCATATTGGACAATTAGTCACCGGTAAAGTTACCGGTATCCAGCCCTACGGTGGCTTCATCATGTTAGATGACCATACCCAGGGCTTGGTACATATTTCAGAATTTAAGTCTGGAATTGTCAAAGACTTGCATGGCGAATTAAAAGTTGGTGATGAGGTCAAAGTGGTTGTCTTAGATATCGACCAGTACACTGGTAAGATTTCACTATCCTTGCGCCAAGTTGAATTAATGGCCTTAAAAGATACGCCAATCATTAAAAATACGAATGTCCGTCGTCGCTTTTGGACAAACTACCATTTGGATTATGGCTTTGAGCCAATTGCTTTAGCCTTGCCGGGATGGGTAGAAGAAGCCAAGGAAAGAATTAGCTGAGGTGACAAGATGACAATGGTAGCTGCAACAGTAATTGCTTATGACCAAGATATTCCTTATTTTTTGGTTCAAAGCCAAGGGAACCAAGACCAGTTTTTGACGGTTAAGGTTCATCATCGCAACGAAAAGACTTCCCTTGGAACGATTTTGGAAGCCTTTAGCAAGGTTGGTATTAAGAACTTTGATGACTGGCGGTTGGGCGAATTAGCTTCCGTTCAGGGAAGTGACGGTGTAGGAGAACCATTATATTCTTTCCATGTGGAAGACCACCGAGCTGTTGAAGACCAATTGTCGGATGATTTGCAGTTTAAAAGTGCAGATGATTTAAGGGAATTGTTGACGACGATACAACCTTCCACTTTTACATCGTTTGATTCAGATAATGAATCTGAGTAAAAAAACGAACATTGTGTTGATAACTTTTATTTTTAATCGCTTTATCAACAGGTGGTTTGCTCTTAACAAATTAAAATTCGTGTCTTAGATTTTTTCTAAAAAACAGTTGACTCCACCTGTTAATGCCGGTATACTAGTTATTGTTCTTCACAAGAGGAACACGCTGGAACCGGCATTTTTAAATGTTTTGGGAAAGGTTAACTTAAAAAATAGTTGAAAAAAGTCGTTGACAAAAGTTGATGAGCTTGCTAAACTAAATGAGTTGCCTTAAAGGCGTAGCACATTGAAAACTGAACAAAACTTTGAACAAACAAAT